>CAZTHE010000015.1:14372-54062 GCA_964613495.1 uncultured Acidobacteriota bacterium
AGCAACACGGGCTTTACGGGACGGGTCGGCATCTACGAACTCATGCCGGTCACCGACGACATCCGGAAACTGATCGTGGCCAAGGCGGACGCGAACCAGATCCGGAAGAAGGCCCTCGAGGGCGGCATGCGCTCTCTGCAGGATGACGGGTGGCTCAAGGTCCGCCAGGGAACGACGAGCCTCGCCGAGGTCCTGCGCGTCACGCAGGAAACGTAGCGGCCATCGGGTATCCGATTTTCGGGAATGCAGACGCAACTATGACGGCATACAGCTACAAAGCGAGCACCGCGGAGGGAAAGATCGTCGAGGGGACCATGGAGGCCGCCGACGACGGGACGGTGTCCCTCAAACTGCAGGAAATGGGCCTCATCCCCGTCCGGATCGGCTCGTCCGCGCGCCAGAGCATGTTCACGCGCGAGATGGAATGGCCGTGGAAGAGCAGGAAGGTCCGGAAGAAGGACGTGCTGGTCTTCACGCAGGAACTGCACACTCTCGTGCACGCCGGGTTTCCCCTGGACCGCAGCCTCGCCGTTCTCCGGCAGCTCGCCGAGAGCAGGGAAATGGCGGACGTGCTCCAGGGCGTCCTGAAGGAGGTCAAGGCGGGCAAATCGTTTTCCGAGGCCCTCGGGAAATACCCCGAGGTCTTCCCGAAGGTCTACGTCAACATGATCAAGGCCGGAGAGGCGGGCGGCGCGCTCGAGGAAATTCTCGCGCGGCTGGCCTCCTTCCTCGTCACCAGCGACGACCTGCGGTCCTACATCATCGGCGCCCTGATCTACCCCGTGCTCCTCTCCTCTGTCGCCGTGGTCAGCGTGATCATCCTGACTCTGTTCGTGGTCCCGCGCTTCACCTCGATCTTCGCGGATATGGGAGTGGCGCTCCCGCTGCCGATGGCCATCCTGAAGGGCCTGAGCGATTTTCTCGGCATGTTCTGGTGGCTCGTCGTCATCGCGGTGATCGCCGCGGTCTACTACCTGCGGCGTTTCCGGGAAAGCGACAAGGGCCGGCTGAAATGGGACCAGTGGATGCTCCGGATCCCCCTCGTGGGGCCGGTGCTGCGCAAGATGGAGGTGGCCCGGTTCGCGCGGGCGCTGGGCACCCTGCTCCACGGCGGCGTGCCGCTGCTTCAGGCGATGACCATCGTCCGCGAAATCATCGGGAACCAGACCGTCGCGATGGCGATCGAACCGATCCGGAACGGCATAAAAAAAGGCGAGGGGATCGCGCAGCCGATGAAACAGAGCGGCGTGTTCCCGCCTCTGGCCATGCACCTGATCGAGGTCGGGGAGGAATCCGGAAAACTCGACAGCATGCTGATCCAGGTCGCCGACGTCTACGACGTCGAGTTCCGGAACAGCATCAAGAACCTGATCGCGTTTTTCGAGCCGGCGCTCATCCTGCTGATGGGCGTCGTGATAGGAACGATCGTCGTTTCCATGCTGATGGCTATTTTCAGCATCAACGACATACCCCTCTAGGGAATTGCGAGTGATCCCATAGCGTGAGGAGAGGAGGAGAAAATGCTCACGAAACTTGACGACGGCCGGTCGGAAAATGGATTTTCGCTCATCGAACTCATCGTCGTCCTGGTCATCCTCGGCCTGCTCGCCGCGGTCGTGGCGCCCAACGTCTACAACAAGCTGGCCAAGGGAAAGGACCAGATCGCCAAGATCCAGATCAAGGAGATCGAGGGAGCCATCCAGCTTTTTTCGTTCGACATGGGGCGCGACCCGAACACGGCGGAAGGCCTCGAGGCCCTGGTCCGGAATCCGGGCATCTCCGACTCCTGGAAGGGCCCCTACCTGGCCAAAGAGCTGCCCAAGGACCCCTGGGGCAGGCCCTACGCCTACCGGAGCCCGGGGGATCACGGCGGCGAATACGATCTTTACTCCTTCGGGGCGGACGGGACCGAAGGCAATGAGGACGATATCGTCAGCTGGAAGTAGGTTTTTATGAAACGGCCCGGGAACGGCGGATTCACGCTGCTGGAACTGCTGGTGGTCGTCCTCATCGCGGCGACCGTGCTGGCGGTGACGTACCCGGCGCTGTCGCGGGGATCGTCGTCGGTGCACCTGCGCGCCACCGGCCGCGACGTGCTGAATATTTTCCGCTATGCGCGCGAACGGGCGGTCACCGAGCAGGTCGGCATGCGGGTCACCGCGGACCGCGAGAGGCAGCGGCTGGTGGTGGCGGACGACCTGGGCGACGGCGGCCGGTTCTACCTGCTGCCGCAGGACGTCAGGATCCACCGCCTCGTCCTGGGGGGCAGGGAAACCGCGGAGGAGTCCGCGGTGATCCGCTTTCTTCCGAACGGAAGCTCGGACACCGCGGAGGTGCTTTTGAGGTCGGATTCCGGATCGTTCCTGAGGGTGATCTCGGATCCGCTGGCCGGAGGGGCCCGCATCGAGCAGGGCCCGGGAGACCATTTGCCGTGAACCCGGAAAGGCTTCCATTTCGGAGCTTCCCGATGCGCCCGCTGCCGCACCGCGGCGCAAGGCGGCGCGCGCACGGCTTTACCCTCCTCGAGGTGCTGGTGGCGCTCACCGTGCTGGCCATCGGGTCCGCGCTCGCGCTTTCGCTGATCTCCGGTTCGCTGGGCAACATCCGCAAGGTGCAGCATCGGACGCGCGTCATTGAGCATGCGCAGGAAGTCATGGAAACGGCGCTGCTCGACGGCTCCATCCAGGCACCCACGTCCTTTTCGGGCGGTTTCGAGGACGGCAGCCGCTGGTCCGTGCAGGTGGAGGACCGGGCACTGCCGCCGCGGCCGCACATGGAGCAGCGGGACCTGCCCCAAAACATGCCCGTCAAGCTGCTCTCGTTCACGGTCATCATGTTCGGGCCCGGATCCGTCGGCCCGGACTACCGGCTGCACGCGCTGAAACTGGTGAACAGGACGTCGGAAGACACGATGACGGGAGGGCTGCGATGACGATCGGCCGCGGACCGCGGGTCTCTCATGCCGAATCGGGATTCACGCTGCTGGAAATGCTCATCGCCGTGACCCTCGTCGCGGTCATGACGGTCAGCCTGTGGGCCGTGTTCCGCATGGGCGTCCGCTCCTGGTCCCGGGGAACGGACTTCATCGACGCCAACCAGCGGCACCGGAGCGTACACGACCTCGTCCGGAAGCAGATCGCGTCCACTTTCGGCCTGTTCAGGCCCGCCGAAACGCAGTTCGGATCGGAGCCGGCGCTGTACTTCGACGGCACGGAAAACAGCCTCCGTTTCATCAGCCTGAATTCGCTGCGTTTCCAGGAGAGCCCGGGGCTCACGCTCGTGGTCTACGAAGTGGCACAAAACGAGGCCGGGCACCTCGCGCTGGTGGAGAAAGAGGCTCGTTACCTGGGGCAGATCCCGGAACAGGAAGAGGCGGCGGACCAGTCCAACCCGGTCCCGATATTCGACAACCTGTCGAGCTGCATCTTCAAGTATTTTGACGAGGGGAACGGCGGAACCCCGCCCGAATGGGTCGGGGAGTGGGACGGGGAAGCGATGGGACGTCTCCCGAAGGCCGTCTCGATCAGCATGATCTCCCGCGAGGCCGGAGGAAGCGCGCCGAGCCGGCACTTGATCGTGCCGATCCAGGCGGAAGCGAACGACCTCCGGATGGGTTTCATCAATCCGTTCGGCAGGAGAAGGGCGGTGGCGCAGTGACAGTCTGCAGTCGGCAGTCGGCAGTCGGCAGTGAGGAACCCATGTGCAACACCGTGGCCGAATCCCGGGACGCTGCCGCAATCCGGAGCCCACTGCCGACCGCCGACTACCGACTGCCGACCGCCGACTACCGACTGCCGACCGCCGACTGCCGGCTGCAGACTGCCGACTGCCGACTGCAGACTGCAAGCGGTGTGATCCTGATTGCGCTGCTCTGGATCCTGGTCGCGATTTCGGGCATCGCCCTGAGCTTTGCCAGGGAAAGCCGCGTCGAAGTCTCCGCGGCCCGAAACACCCAGTCCCTGGAGGCGGCTTATTTCGTGGCGCGGTCGGGAATCGCGGAGACGCTGTACCAGATGATCGAAAAGCGGCTGATCCGGCCGGTCACCGGGCCCCGGCTTGCCGAAACGCCCGATCCGATCGATCTCGGGACCGTGACCGGCGAGTTCGCGGGCGGCTTCTACCGGGTCGATATCCAGGACGAATCGGGGAAGATCAACCTGAACACGGTGTCCGCGGAGCAGATGCGGGCGCTCGCCCAGGCGATCGGCATCCCCGCGGAGGAAGCCGACGTCATCGTGGATTCCATCCTGGACTGGCGCGATTCGGACAGGTTGTTTCGCATGAACGGGGCCGAGGACGACTACTACCAGGCCCTGGACCCGCCGTACAAGACGAAAAACGCCAGATTCGACACGGTGGAGGAGCTTTTGCTGGTCCGGGGCATCACGCCGGCTTATTATTACGGCTACCCGGAGCGGACGGTCACCGGGTCCGTCGTCCACAGATACGGTTTTTCACGGTATTGCACGGTGTATTCGAACAGGAACCAGATCAACGTCAACTTCGCTCCACTGCCGGTGCTCCTCTCGGTCCCGGGGATGCCGGCCGAAGCGGCCAGGATGATCTACGAAAGGCGTCAGACCCGGCCGTTCAAAAACACGCAGGAAATCACCAGCGAGGTCCCGATCAACCTGGGCACGCAGACGATGCCCTTTCTCACGACGCAGCCGACGAACGTGTATACGCTGACCGCTTCGGCGCGCGGCGAAAACTCGAAGGCGAAGCGCGTGATTCGCGCCGTCGTCAGCCTCGAACGGGGCGGCGCCAACGCCCCGTATCAGACCCTGTATTGGAACGAAAACGTACCCGACTATGAAGGCGTCACGCCATGATTTATTTGAAGACTAGTGTTGGCATCGAGTTGCGGGAAGACGACATGCTGATCTCCTCGCTCCAGGGAAATCTCTCCGGCGGCGCGTTCACGCGTTTCAAGCGCATCGCCAACTACCGCGAGCGGGAGAGAGAAAGCCTGCGCCAGGAGGTGCTGGCCTTTTTCCGGTCCTCCGGGCTGAGCAGGGACAACGTCGTCCTGGGAATACCGCGCAAGGACATCGTCCTGCGCGCGCTCGATCTCCCCGCCGAGGTCGCGGACAATCTCCGGCAGGTGGTCCAGTACCAGGTGCAGTCGTTCGAGCCGACGGAAGACGACAAGTTCTATTATGACTACTCCCTGCTCCAGGGCCCGGGCGCGGCCAAGCGCCTGTCGGTCATGCTGGTGATGGCGCGCAAAGCGGCGCTGGACGAATACCTGCGCCTCTGCGGCGGTTTCGGGATCCGGCCCGTGGCCGTAACCGGCGCTTCCATGGGCCTGGCCAACCTCTTCCTCCAGAACCGGAGAGAACTCCAGGACCAGACCTGCATCCTCGCCGACCTGAAGGTCTCGGGAATCGAGGTGCTGGCGCTGAACCGCGGAACCGTCATCTACTCCAGGGAAGTGCGGAAGCCCGAGGATCGGGGATGGAAGGATCTCCTCCTGCGCGAGGTCGACGAGGCCACCTCCAAGATCCGGCTCGCGCCCGAAAGCAGCATCGAGGCGCTGGTCCTCGCGGGCGAGTCGTCCGAGTCCGCCTACCCGGAGATCCGGGCCGCGATCCCGGAATGCCAGCTGATACGGAACATGGTCCCCGTGGACGTGCCGGGAGAAAACCGGGCATACGTCCAGGAGGCGGCCTCCGCGCTGGGCCTGGCCTATACGGGCTCGCTGCGCAGCCCTTCGGTCAGGATCAACCTGCTGCCGGACGTCCTGCGGACCCGTCAGACCCGCTGGGCGTACGTGCCCGCGGCGATCCTGGGAGTGGCGGTCCTGGCGCTGCTCCTCGGGCTCATGTTTCACCGGACGATCCAGAACCGGATCCTGGAACGCCGCCTCGACCGGCAGATCGAGACTCTTAAAAACCCGGTCGACCGCGTGCAGAAGTACCGCAACGACGCCGAAGCGATGGAGAAGAGGATCCAGTCCGTGGAGGACCTGCTGCGCAACCGGGACCGGAACCTCGATGTCCTGAGGGAGCTGACCACGATCCTCCCCCCGGACACGTATTTGAACACCTACTCCAACCGGGACGGGAACATACAGATCTCGGGCTTCAGCGGCTCCCCGTACGACCTGATGCCGCGGCTCGAAAGGTCGAGCCTGTTCAAGGATGTCGTCCAGCGGGGGTCCATCCTCAGGGACGCCCAGCGAGGCAAGGACCGCTTTAGTTTTGAGATGAAATTGGAGAAATAGGCCGTGAAGATAACTGCCAGGGAAAGAAGAGCCATCCTTCTCGGTGGAGTCGCCGTCGCCGCGATCCTGATCTATTACGCCATCGACAAGGTGCTCCCCGAAAACAGGAACATCGCCCAGACGGTGGAAATCAAAAAGAAGATGCTCCTGCGGCAACGGGAGACGCTGAGCCGGGAAACCGCCTACCGGACGCGCCTGCAGCAGATCAGCGGGCATCTCGAAAACTACAGGACGCGGCTTCTCCCGGGCGACAATCCGAACGTCGCCGGGGCGGAGCTGCAGAACATATTGAAAAATTTCGCGGACCAGAGCGGCGTGGAGATCACGTCGAAAAGCATTCTCCAGGAAAAAAAGACCCAGGACCTGCTGACCAAGGTCTCGGTCAAGATCGACACCAACTGCAACCTGGATCAGCTCGTGAGGCTCCTGGCCGCCATCGAAAACTACGAGAAATATCTGAAGGTGGACGATTGCACGATCAGCGGATTCAATATCCAGCGGAGGTTCGAGATCCGCCCCAGCCTGACGGTTTCGGGCTATATCAGCACGCGGGAGGAAAAATCCTAGCCCGCGTATCTTACAGGGCTTTGCAGCGGGGCGGTGCACTCATGCCGCCCGCTTCGGACAAAGAAGGCCAGTATGACTAAAAAATGGATTGCCATAACCCTGCTGCTGCTCGTGGCGACAGGCCTGCTCGGATGGCGGCTCTACGTGGCGGTGCGGCAGTTCAACGCCGGGAACGATCTGTCCGGCATCCAGCCGGTCCAGGAGATCAAGCAGAAGCTCTCGCAGGACAGGTCGCTCCCGCGCGTCGGCCCGGCCGCCCTGCTCACGCCTTCCGAATTTTCCGTCATTCCGGAAAACAACGTGTTTTCCGAAACACGGTCGCGGGAGCAGAGGACGGACGGCCCCGCCTCGACGGAACCGGCGCCGCTCACCCAGAAGCCGATTCTCGTCGGGGTGAGCATCGTGGACGACCAGAAGCGGGCCTCCGTAATCGATCCGGCCACTCCCGCGCAGGGGCGGATCCGGAGGTCCCAGACCAAACGCGTCGGGGACGTCTACCGCGGCTATACCATCACGGACATCGCCCCGACGCACATCGTCCTCCAGAGCGGCGCGCGGAAGGAAATCATCCCGCTGCATGAAGGCGCGAAGAGGCCCCAGGGAGGGAAGACGCCCATCCTGTCGACCCGCGTAGTCCCCATCGGCGGCCAAGCGTTGGCCGGAGGGACGCAGGTGATGATCGTGGGCGGCAGCGGCGCGCCCGTCCGGGCCCCGGCGGCCACCCCGGCCGCGGCCGTGGCGGCCCCCGGTACCCGGCTCCCCGGGGTGGTGGCCGGAGGCGGCGTCCAGCCGCGGACTCCGACGTCAACGACGCCGCCGGTCACCCAGACCCCGCAGCCGAAGGTCCCGACGACGGAGACGGACGCGCAGGGACGGCGCATCATCCGGACGCCCTTCGGGAATATCGTCCGGCCGAACCGGGAATAGCGGCCCGTTGTCCCCGGCGGGGCAAGCATCGGGGGCCGGTGAGGGTTGCGCGGGATTTCCGCCGGCGGCAGTCCGGGAATTGCATCAGGATCGTGATGTTTTGTGGATAGGGACAAGGGGGCTTTCCAGGAGAGGAAGTCATATGAGCATCAAGAGAGTGTGGAACGCAATATTTGTGATCGGGTTCATGTTCCTGACGGGCGGCCTGTCCTCCGCGACATGGACGCTGCAGGAGCCGTCGCGTCCTCCCGCTTCGGAAGAGGAACGGAAACGGATGCTGGACCGCCTGACGAAGCAGCGGCAGGAAATCCAGCGGGATGCGAAGCAACCCGTCGCCGCCCCCGCGATCCAGGCGCCGCCGAACGCCCCGATCCCCGCCGCCGCCGGCGCCCCGCAGCGCGAAGGCGGGCGCGTGCAGATCAACTACGAAAACGCCGATCTCTACGATTTCATCAGCGAGATCTCCAGCATGCTCGGGCTCACGCCGCTCGTGGTCGATTCGGACGTCAAGGGGAGCGTCAACGTCATCAGCGCGGGACCCATGGCGCGGTCGGAAGTCCTGCCGCTGTTCAACATGATCCTCAAAAACAACAACGCCGCCCTCGTCAAACAGGGGGATGTCTACCAGATCGTCCCGATCTCTTCGGCGCTCAAGCGGGGCGTCGAGGTGATCGATCTCCCGGAGCCGTCCTCCGACTCGGGTCTCTCCCCGGAGGGGCAGGCGCCCCCGGCCGTCCTGCCGCCGATCCAGAGGACGCCGGCCGCCGCGGCGGCCGCCTCCAAGGCGCCCCGGCTGGCGACGCACGTGATCCGCGTGAACTTCGTCCCGGTGAAAGACCTCATCGAGCCGGTCAAGCTGTTCATGACCGACGGCGGCGTGATCATCCCCTATGAGCGGCTGAACATGCTCATCGTCACGGACTATACCGACAGCGCCGCGCGGGTGATGGACATCGTAAAAATGCTGGACAGCAGCTACCTCGACCCGGAACTCGTCGAGCTGATCAAGATCAAGAACAACGCGTCGGCCGACGTGGCCGAGGACCTGAAAAAGATCTTCGGGTCGGAGAAAGATGCCACGACCGGGGTTTCCTTCGTGTCCCTGGACAGGCTCAACGCGATTTTCGTGGTCGCGGGGTCGCGGCGCAGCCTGGAGGAGATGAGGCGGTGGATCGCCGAACTCGACGCCGAATCCGGAAGGAACTTCCAGACCTACGTCTACGTCGTCGAAAACTCCACCGCGTCCCA
Source organism: uncultured Acidobacteriota bacterium (assembly GCA_964613495.1). Taxonomy (GTDB): domain Bacteria; phylum Acidobacteriota; class UBA6911; order UBA6911; family UBA6911; genus UBA6911. The sequence continues at coordinate 23,341 of CAZTHE010000015.1, forward strand.
GATCGCCATGATGCTCTCCGCATTCTACGGCGGGGAGGAAGCCACCAGCTACGATTCCGCAGCGGCGGGCGGCCCGGGGGGCGGCATGGCGGCCGGAGGAAGCGCGTTCGCCGGCGGACGGGCGTCTCAGGCCGACTCCACGGGAGGATCCGCCATCGGCCGGAGCAGCGCCAGCCAGTCCCGGTCGTCGCGTTCCGTGGGAAGCCAGGCTTACGGCCAGGGTGACGCCTATTCAGGCTTCGGCCAGCTCGGCGGCGCTTACTCGGGCGGCGGCTTTTCGGGCGGGGGGGCCTGGGGCTCCGGCCAGCGCCTGGGGCCGCAGCTCAACGCCTCGCGCAGCGTCTATTCGCAGGTGCTGAAGGGCGGGGAGTTCACCGGGTTGAAAGACACCGTGCGGCTGGTCGTGGACGACATCAACAACTCGCTCTACATCCAGGCCACTTCGGTGGACTACGCCTACATCCTCGAGACCATCAAGAAAATGGACGTCCTGTCGCGGCAGGTGCGCATCGACGCGCGCATTTTCGAAGTGGAACTGAACGACACGCTGAAATTCGGCGTGAATGCCTATCTGCAGGCCAGGGGCGACACCTCCAAAGGCACGACCCTTACCACCGGATCGCTGGAAGACGGGACGCTCAACGCCAGCACTTTCGCCTTTGTCGGCAACTCGAGGCAGATCATCGCGCAGATCGAGGCGCTGAAAGACAAGACCAAACTCAAGGTCCTGGAGGCGCCGTCCATTCTCGCGCTGGACGGCACCTACGCGGAATTCAATGTCGGCGCCGAGTATCCCTACCCGACCGAGAGTTATGTCTCCTCGGTCGGCGGCAGCGCGACGGGCGTCCAGTACAGGCAGACGGGCGTGACGCTCATGGTGCAGCCCCGCATCTCGGCTTCCGGCACCGTCACCATGGACATCACGCAGGAGGTCAGCACTCCCGGCGTTTCGGTGCCGGTGGGCGTCAACGAAAGCGCCCCGAGCTTCCCGAAGGCGGTCATCACCAACACGTTCTATGTCAAGGACGGCGATACCGTCGCCATCGCCGGACTGATCCGGAATTCCGACGATAACGGCCGTCGTGGCATCCCCTTTCTGTCGGAAATCCCGATCCTTGGCAGCCTGTTCGGCACGACGAGCAGGGTCGCGAAGCGGACGGAACTGATCATCCTGATCACGCCGCATGTCATCCAGACCCACGAAAAGCTGCACGAGATGAGCGAGGAACTGAAAGACTCGCTCCGCAACGTGCGCAAAATGGTCGACGCCCAGGAGGAAGAACGGAGGGAGGACATCCAGGACGCGCAGAAGGACAGGGAGAAGGTGGAACAGAAGCTCCTGAAGGAAGAGGAGAGGATTCAGAAAAGGGAGGAGAAGCAGAGAGACAAAGACCGGAAATAGGCGCAGCCGGAAAGGAGTCCGGTCCGCGCCGGCTTCCGGTTCGCAGCCGCGGATGGATGCAGGCCGCCGGCCACGCATCCATCCGCGGTTTTTTTATGGGAGGCTGAACCGGGTGCGCGCCAGGAATTCGCCGCCGCCGGGGCGCCCCATGACCTTGTTCTCGCGGGCGATGACCTTGCCCCGCTGCAGCACGAGCCAGGTGGCGCCGCGCACGCGCATCCCTTCGTAAGGCGTGTAATCGGAGCGCGACAGGGCGATCGACTTGGAGAGCGTGATGTCGACCTTCGGGTCGAAGATAACCATGTCGGCGTCGCTGCCCACCGCCAGCGTGCCCTTGCGCGGGAAGAGCCCGAAGAGCTTGGCCGGCGTCGCGCTCACCAGGTCGACGAGCCGGTTCGCGGAGATCCTGCCCGAATTGACGCCCTTGGTGCAGAGCGCGGCCAGTCGCTCCTGGACTCCCGGGAACCCGCGGGGCGCCAGCGTGAAATTCTCGAGACCGAGGTCTTTCTGCCCGGCGTAACTGAAGGCGCGGTGGGCGCTTCCCACCGTCTGGATGTCCCCGCTCGCGATCGCCTTCCACAGGATGTCGCCGTGCCAGCAGGAGCGCAGCGGCGGCGCGCAGTAATACTTGATGCCTTCCGCTTCCTCGTACCGGTCGCCCGAAATCGTCAGGTAATGGCTGCAGGTCTCCGCGTACACCACGAGGCCGCGGTCGCGGGCCGCCTTGACCTTTTCGACCGCGTGCGCGGAGGACAGGCTGGTCAGGTAGATGGGAGCCTTGGCCATCTCGGCCATGCTGATGACGCGGGCGGCCGCCTGCGCCTCCACTTCGGGCGTCCGCGCCATGGGAATGAACTTCGCCGCCGTCTTGCCTTCGGCCGTCAGCCGCCGGAGGAACAGGTCGATGATTTCGCCGTTTTCCGCATGCACACACGCCAGCGCGCCGGCGCTGCCGGTGCATTGCAGCAACTCGATCAGCGCGGCGTCGTTGATGTGCCGCTCGCCGCACCCGTCGAGGCCGACATGGAAGCTGCTCACTCCCTCCTCGACGATCGCGGGGATTTCCGCCAGGACGGCGGGCGTCACCTCGCTGAGGGCCATGTGAAAACCATAGTCGACGATGGATCGGGACGCGGCCTTGGCCTTCCACTCTTCCAGCGTCTGGTGCAGCGATGCGCCGGGCGCCTGTTCCGCGTAGTCCAGGACGGTCGTGGTGCCTCCGGCTGCGGCGGCGGCGGTTCCCGTCTCGAAATCGTCGACCGTCGTCATTCCGTCGGATTGGGAATCCAGGTGCGTGTGCGGATCCACCGCTCCCGGCAGGACCCATTTGTCCGCCGCATCGATGATTTCGCTTGCAATTTTCGAGATCTCCCTGCCGATTTCGGAGATGATCCCGTTTTTCACCAGGATGTCCGCCTTGTAGGTGTCCGTGGCGGTGATGATGGTTCCGTTTTTGATCAGTGTGGTCATGATTTCTCCCGCGTGCGTTTCAGGGGGACACGGATCGGAGTTGGACCGGAGGATCCGGTCGTCGTGCGGATCGAGGCGGGGTCCGCCGCTGCGGTTGCCCGCGAAGACTCTATTCCGAAACCCGCGATCGCTGCGCGCTCCGGAGTCCTGCCCGGAGGCGGCTGGAAAGACCTGCGCCGTCAGTTCGTCGGGTCCGGAGGTGCGACTTCAACGATCCCTTTGCTCCGGGCCGATCGGCGGTGAGCCGGTTGATGCCCCCTCGCGGACCGATTCCTTCGTCCGGCGCGCCGATGCCTGCGGCTTCTGCCTTTTCTTGAACCGAATCGTGTCCCTAATCTTCCGTTTCAAAACCTTGTTCGCCGGTCCCGGCCCGCAGTCCCTGCGCTCTCTGCCGGGGCGGCACCGCGGCGTGTATCCATTTCCGCCGCGATCGCGTTGCCTCCCGTCGGGCGGAACATCGGTTCCGCCTGATTTCCCGGCCGGTCCGGCAAAACACCTGTTCCGGCCTGTCATTGCATGCCCAGCCCGCCCCGCTGGTCCGGGGCGTGACGCTCCCTGCCGCCGGCGCTCCGGCTTGCAGGTAAAAGGGATGGGGCCTTCCGACGCGCCCGATCCGCTCTTGCCGGAGGCCGTTCGGTCCCTCCTCGCGACGGCGCCAGCGCCGCGTTCTTCAATTAATGTCTTTGCCCTTTTGTTCGGAATCGAGCGATCAAGCGGATTATACCAGAGCCCGGTCCGTCCGTCATTTACGGATTCATGTCTGATCCCCGTCGCCGAAAACCCTGGAGAAGACGGCGTCGACGTTGCGCAGCTGGAGTTGCGGGTTGAAGACCGAGCGGATTTCCTCGCGCGACAGGACATTCGTGATGTCGGGATCCCCCTCGAGCACCTGGAGGAAATCCTTGTCGGCGTCCCAGACCTTCATCGAGCAGCGCTGGATCCACCGGTAGGCTTCTTCGCGCATTACGCCCTTGCGCGTCAGGTCCAGCAGCAGCTGGCCGGAGTAGGCGAGGCCCCGGGTCAATTCGATGTTCCGGAGCATCCTTTCCGGGTAGACCGCCATCCTCGTGACGATGCGCGTCATCGCCCGGAGCATGGTGCAGAGGACGGAGGTCGCGTCGGGCAGGATCACCCGTTCGGCCGAAGAATGGGAAATGTCGCGTTCGTGCCACAGGGCGACATTTTCCAGCGCCGTGACGGCGTATCCGCGGAGCAGCCGCGAGAGGCCGGAGACCTGTTCGCACTTCACGGGATTGCGCTTGTGCGGCATGGCGGAGGACCCTTTCTGGCCCGAGGCGAACGGCTCTTCCGCTTCCCGGACCTCGGTCCTCTGCAGATGGCGGATCTCGGTGGCGAACTTGTCCAGCGAGGCCCCGACGATGGCCAGGGTGCAGAGGTATTCGGCGTGGCGGTCGCGCTGCAGCGTCTGCGTGGACGCCGGCGCCGCCCGCAGCCCCAACCGGGCGCAGACGGCGGCCTCCACATCGGGATCCAAATGGGCGAACGTGCCGACCGCGCCCGAGATCTTTCCGACCGAGACGGCCGCGGCGGCCCGCTCCATGCGCGCGCGGTTCCGCGCCATCTCGTCGTACCACACGGCGAGCTTCAATCCGAACGTCGTCACTTCGGCGTGCACCCCGTGCGTCCTGCCCATCATGAGCGTGCGGCGGTGCTCCATCGCGCGCGCGCGGATGGCGTGGCTCAATTCGTCGATGGCGGCCAGGATCTTCTCGCTGGCCTCGGCCAGCTGCAGGCCCCGGGCGGTGTCGATCACGTCGGTCGAGGTGAGGCCCCAGTGGATGTAGCGCGAATCGGCTCCGACGTATTCCGCCACGCTCGTCGTGAACGCGATGAGGTCGTGGTGGGTGACGTCTTCGATCTCCCGGATCCGGGCGACGGAAAAGTCCGCTTTCTGCTCGATGGAGGCCATGGAATCCGCGGGAATCCATCCCTTTTCGGCCAGAACCCGGCAGACTTCGAGTTCCACCCGCAGCCAGGTGCGGTACATGTTTTCTTCGGACCAGATTTCCCTGAAATCGCCAGGCATGTAACGGTCGATCATGTTTCCTTCCTCCGGGCGTTTGCGCCCGCTTTCCGGCAGCGGCGAGTCCCGGCGCCCGGGACGGCGGGAGTTCCGGTTCCGCGCGCGCTCGGCCGCCTTTTTCCCGGCCCGGCCGCCGGCGGCGGCCCCGGAACTAAAACCGGTAGGTTTTGCTTATTTTGTCCGCGTCGGCCAGCTCGAGCCGCGTCTGGTGGACATGCAGGTGCGACCGCTCCTCCAGGGCCCTTTGCGCCGACAGCATCGCGAGTTCCGGGAGGTTGTTCTTCCTGCTTAGATGGGCCAGCACGAAGTAAGCCGCTTTGCCGTCGAAGTCATTGGCGAGAAACCGGGCTACCGCCTCGTTGGAGAGGTGGCCGCGCCGGCTCATGACCCGCTGTTTGAGCGCCCACGGGTAGGGGCCGACCTTGAGCATCTGGACGTCGTGGTTCGATTCGAGTACGACGCCGTCGCAGCCTTTCAGGCGTTCGAGCACTAGATTCGAGAGATAACCGAGATCGAGCGCGATCCCGATCCGGGCCCCGTCCTTCTCGATCACGAAGCCGAGCGGGTCCGCCGAATCGTGCGGCACCGAAAAGCCCGTGAAGGCGAAGCCGCACACGTCGAAGCATTCGCCCGCGACGATGCGCCGGTGTTTTCGCGAATCCAGGTTGATGCCCGCGCCGGCGAAGGTCGCGTCGGTCATGAACACGGGGATATCGAGGTCCTTGGCGAATGGGCCGACGCCCCGGCAGTGGTCGCCGTGTTCGTGGGAGACGACGATGGCCGAGATGCGGCCGGGCTCGACGCCGCATTCCCTCAGCCGCCGCGCGGTTTCGCGGCCGCTCAGGCCGGCGTCCACGAGGACGTGCGTGTCGCCGTCGCTCACGAGCGTGGCGTTTCCCGAGCTCCCGCTTCCCAGCAGTTTAAAGCTTAGCCCCATAAGGTCACACGCGCATGGCGACGGCTTCCAGGCCGCCGCCGTCCCGGTTGGTCAGTGCGGTCAGGGTCAGGGCGGAGTCGTCGAAGATCCGGTTGGCCAGGTCCCGGATGTCCCGCGCCGTCACGCGCTCCACCGCTTCCAGCGTCTCCTCGATCCTGCGGAAACGCCCGTAATAAATGATCTGCTGCGCCAGGTTGGTCATCCGGCTGCCGGAGCTCTCGAGGCTGAGCAGCACGGATCCCTTGGCGTATTCTTTCGCGCGCCTCAGCTCCGCCGGGGAAACGGGCGTGCGCCGCAGGCGCCGGAACTCCCGCAGCACGAGGTCGACGACTTCCGCCGCCCTGCCGTGCGCGGCGCCCGCGTAGACGACGAGCGATCCCGCGTCCCGGTAGAGATTCAGCATCGAGTAGATAGAATACACCAATCCGCGCCGCTCCCGAATATTTTGAAACAGCCGGGAGCTGACGCCGCCGCCGAGGATGTTGCTCAAGAGGTGCGCGCAGTACCTTTCCTCCGAAATGACCGGCGGGGCCGCGGCGCCCAGGCAGAGGTGCGTCTGCTCCAGGTGCGCCTTGCGGCAGACGCGGCGGCCGGAATGGACGCCGGGGGCCGTTTCGGCTTCCGCCGCCGCGCCCCGCGGGACGCCGGAAAAATGGCGCGCGGCGAGCCGCTGCGCCTCGCGGTGGCGGATGTTGCCGGCGACGGACACGACCATGTTGCCGGCGTGGTAATTCGTTCGAAAGAACCTCTTCACCTCGTCGCGCGAGATTTGCGCGACGGAAGCCTTGGTGCCCGAAATGGGCCAGCCCAGCGCGTGATTTTTCCAGAAGCTCTCCGCGAAGAGGTCGAAGATCAGTTCCTGGGGCGAATCCTCCACCATGTTGATCTCTTCGAAGATCACGTTGCGTTCGCGCTCCACTTCGTCCGCCGGGAACGCCGGGTTCAGGACGATGTCCGACACGAGATCGAAGGCGAGCGGAAGATGCGTGTCGAGGACCTTGGCGTAAAACCCGACATATTCTTTTTCGGTGAACGCATTCAGCTGGCCGCCCACGGAATCGATGGCGGCGGCGATTTTGGCCGCGGAGCGCCGCCGGGTCCCCTTGAACAGGAGGTGCTCGATGAAATGGGAAATGCCGGCATTGCGCTCCGTTTCGGCGCGCGCGCCGCACTTCAGCCATACGCCGAGAGAAACGGAGCGAAGGTGCGGCATGACCTCGGTCGCGACGATGAGGCCGTTTTTCATCTCCCGCTTCTGCACGTCCATCGGCATATCGCGCATAGTGTAGCGCAATCCCGCAGGGGCGGGGGCAAATTATTCGGGCCGGATTGGATTCCGGATCCCAAATTCCGGATTCCAGACGACCGGTTCCCGGCCGCCCCGGGTTGACCGGATCCGGAATCCGCAATCCGGAATCAGGAATCTGGAATTGGCGGTTCAAGCATACATGCCCGGATTCAGCGCGGCAGCGGAAGCTTCAAGAGTTATGGGGATCAGGAATTTTCCCGGGGCTTCCGCCGTTCCAGGATTTCGGACAGTTCCCGGGTGACCGGGGTCGCGGTGTTCGACCGGCGGCCGAGGCGAAGAATGGTGTCGGTAAAAATGCCGCGTTCGTCCGGACGGCCGGCCCTTTCGAAATCGCGCTGGAAAGAGGTCCGGGTCGCGTAGGCGAATGTCCGCGCCCGGCGGCAGTTCGCCGCAACGATATCCGCCGGCAGGGCGATTCCCTGTGCCCGGGCGAGGGCCGCGATCTCCGCCATCACCGCCTCGAGGAGGCGGACCCGTTCGGGCGATTCCATCAACTGGCCCAGTGTCTCGTCGAAGCTCGCCTGCACGATCCCTATCGCGGCGATGAAGACGTATTTTCGCCAGAGCTCGGGCGTGACGTCGTCGAACCAGGTGCACCCGATGCCGCTGCGCTCGAAAAGCCTCAAGGCCGGATCGGGACGGAGGCGGGGGGACTGCGGATCGGCGCCAAACCGGATGGCGCAGTCGCCGCCGCGCTGCTCGACGGTTCCGGGGAAGGCGATCTGCGAGCCGATGTAGGTGCAGCCGGGAAAAACGGGCGCTTCGCCCATTTCCTCGCGCAGGCGCTCGCCGATGTCGATGCCGTTCAACAGCGGGATGACGGTCGTCGCATCCGAGACGCAGTGGCGCAGCCGGCGGGCGGCAGGCTGCAGGTCGTAGGCCTTGACGCAAATCAGGCAGAGGTCGAGCCGGGGCAGTTCGGCAAAATCGTCGGTGGCCAGGGTCGGCCGACTCAGCCAGGTCCCTTCGGCGGCGGTTCTGACCGTGAGGCCGTTCCGGCGAATGGCCTGCAGGTGCTCGCCGCGGGCCGCGAAGTAGACTTCCGCCTCCCCGGCCGCAATCAGCCCGCAGAGCTTCGCCCCGAAATATCCCCCGACACCCCCGACTCCGATGACGCCGATCCTCGCTCCCATCTTTCCTCTCACGTCGCCCTAAGCCTAGCTCTCCCGGAACCTTGCAGCCAGCAAAAAATTCCTCAGATAGTGGACACCCACGCTTTGAAAATGCGGGACACCCACTGTTTTTTTGTATCCCGGGCACCCGCATGTGGACCATTCCCGGCAGCGCCGGTCGGCGCTTCCATTCCGGATCAGGCAACGGCCCCTGCGGACAATTTGGTTGACAAGCAGGCCGCCTAAACTATTATGGTTGCCTGATAAGACATTGATAAAAGACCCTGAAAGGGTTCTTTGCACTCAATTCGATGGTGATTGAATGTCGGTATCCAGAGAGGAGAAACCAATGAGATCCAAGCAAAAAGAAGATGAAAGCAAGACGCGCAGGGCGTTCTTCCAGGACGTGACGGCGGGAGCCGCGGGAGCGGCGTTTGCTGGCGCCCTGGCACAGCTGGGCGTGCCTGTCATTGCAGCCGGACAGGAAAAGAAGCCCGCCGCACCCAAATCGGCTGACTCGCCGTTCTTCAAAAATCCTCCGCCATGGCCGACGGGAACCATCGGCAACAAATATGACCACCTGTTCAGCACGAAGCTCCGGGAAAACTCCATGGTGCCGGACATCGTCCCCGGCCCTCAGGCGTATTTCAGGGGCGACAGCGACCTCCCCGGGGCAAAAATCAACATGGGCTGGCAGATCTTCGTGAAACCCTACAGGCTGGAACTGGAATCCCATCACCACGATACTGATGAATACCTGTTCTTCCTCGGCGCCACGTTCCCGGATCTCGTCGGCTCCTTCGACGCGGAAATCGAGTACTTCATCGGCAAGGAGTACGAGAAGAAGACCATCACGCAGGCTACGGTTCTCTACATCCCGGCGGGGCTGGAGCACAATCCCTGCGACATCAAGCGCGTGGGCAAGCCCCTGTTCTTCAGCGCGCTTGCAATGGCGCCCTACTTCAACGGCGTGTACCAGACATCCGGATACCGGGAGTTCAGAAGTGCCCCTAAGATTAAGTAATATTTACACTTAAACAAACTGCATCTTCGGACACCCACCGCTCTGGCCGGTTATGGCCGGACGGTGGGTGTCCACGCCTTTTTGATTCCAGATTCCAAATTCCGGATTCCAGATAAATGCCTGCGCGCCACCGATTTGACACGAGTGGGTGAGGTCAGAACGGATGAATGTTCGAGACTGCCCGATGACAAGCTATCTGGAATCTGGAATCCATCTTTTCGTGATCGCCGGCGCCGCATCACGGCGAGGCTTTGTGAATAACGCGGGCTAAGGCGGGAGCCGGACGGCCGGGCAGAGATCGGGCAGGGAGTAAATGAAAGGGGATATCCCGGCGCCGCCATGGAAGGCAGGCTCGGGACATCCCCTCGAATTGCATTGGTTTACCGCAAAAATCGCCGGCCGGCTACGCGATTCCAAGCTTGAACTTGAGCGAGTTCAGCGTGTTCTTCATGAGCATGGTGATCGTCATGGGACCGACTCCGCCAGGAACCGGCGTGATGCAGCCCGCGATTTCCTTGGCTTTCTCGAAATCCACGTCGCCGCGAAGGATGGCAACCTTCTTGCCGGTCTTCTCGCTGATCTTCTCTCCGACACGGTTGACGCCGACGTCGATGACGCATGCGCCCGGCTTGATCCACTCCGGCTTCACGAGACCCGGGACTCCGGCCGCGACGATCAGGATGTCCGCGCGCAGGCAGTGGAACGCGAGGTCTTTCGTGGCCGTGTGAACGATCGTAACGGTGGAATTAGCTCCCTTGGCCTTCTGAAGCATCATGTTCGCGATCGGCTTGCCCACGATGTTCGACCGGCCGACGACGACCACTTCCGCGCCGCTGGTTTCGACCCCCGAGCGCACGATCAGTTCCTGAATACCGGCAGGCGTGCAGGGCGGGAATTTGCACTCGCTCCCCCCGATCATGATTCTGCCCACATTGACGGGATGGAAGCCATCCACGTCCTTGTCTGGATCGATCGCGTTGATCACCTTCTTTTCGTCGATGTGCTTCGGAAGCGGCAGCTGGACCAGAATTCCGTTGATCGACTCGTCCTTGTTGTACTTGTCAATCAGAGCCAGAAGGTCCTTTTCCGAGATATCGGCGGGTTGATTGTCCTGTATTTCCTTGAAACCCAGACTCAGGGCCGTTTTGACTTTCAGGGTTACGTACGACACGGACGCCGGGTTTTCCCCGACCAGAATGGTTGCCAGACCCGGAACAACGCCCTGTTCCTTCTTGATCTTTTGAACTTCTTCTTCGATTTCCTTAAGAATTGTTTTCTGGACCTCTGTGCCCAGGATTAGTTTTGCCGTCATATACTCTCTCCATGTCTAAAATAGGGCTATCAGCTTACGACACTCTTGGGCGGAAATCGAGGGATCAAAGGCGGAAAATCGGAATTTTGTTCCATCCGCTCCTCCCCCGGCCTTCCCGACAGAACACATCGCCGGCTGCCCCGCCCCTCATCCCCGGAAATCCGGGGCAATCCGGGACACCCACAAAATTCCCGGACAGTTCCAAACGGTGGGTGTCCACGATTCTCGACCATGCCAAAACAGTGGGTGTCCACGATTCTCAAACGGTGGGTGTCCACAAATCCGGCGTGGCGCAGGCGTTGGCGGCGGCTACTTCATCCCGGGGGTAATGATCCGGTAATTCCCGCTTAAATGCATTAGGCTGAACAGATACAGCAATCCGTCGTAATAGGGATCGAAATATCCGTCGGAATACGGCTCCAGTTTGGCATTCCAGACGCCGTCCACGAACTTCCAGCTTTTCGCCTGGGTTCCCATGATGGACGCGGCGGCCGAGGTAGCCACAAGCCCGAGCGAGTGACGCAGCTTCCGGAATCCGCCGGCCTGGAGGATCACGCCGGGCAACGTCCCGTCCACGTTGAACTGGTCCTCGAACGCGTCGATGCCCCTGCAGAAGAGAAAGCTCTGGATGCGGCGCGCGTAGTCCTGCTGCCATTCCCTGTCTTTCGCATACCAGGAGTAATCCATGGCGATATTCATGGGGACCCGCCACGAATCGAAGCGGAAGGCGTTCGGAAACCACCTGTTCTCTTTCGGCTTTCCGCTGAACTCGGTGCTGTCGGCATTCAGACCGGTTTCGGCGCCGCAGGCCCGGTGGAGGTAGGCACGGGCGGCATCGGCGCATTCGCGGTAAAACTTCTCCCTGCCGTCTCTGGCGTATTCGGCCCATATCTCGTAAAACGCCGGCAGGTGGTACGACGGGTCGGTCCAGTCATACCCGGACTTGTCCGGCACGAACGTGATCAGCTTGTGTTCCGTATTGATCAGGTTCGTGATTCCGTCCGTCCCGTCCTTGCTCCACATGGCGTCGAGAATCCGCCGCGCTTCGCCGTAGTAGTCGATGCCCGTATCGTTGCCCCACCGGTTGGAGGCGAACAGAAGCGTCGTGATGAAATAGAGTTCCCCGTCCGAAGCCGAACCGTCGGCGTTATGCTTGCCGGTCTTCGGGTTGACGCTCCAGGCAAAGTAGGCGTCGCGCGCCCCGCCCTGGTGCTGCATGTATTTTTTGGCCCAGCGCCACAGCCGGTCGAAGACGTCCTTTTTGTTCAGCTGCACGGCCACCATCATGCCGTAGGACAGCCCTTCGGTGCGGGCATCGTGGTTTTTCAGGTCGGACACGTACGCCATGGAATCGCCGACCTCGAAATACACCCGCTCGGGCCCTTCGAAGACGTCGTAGTACGCCTTGGCCAGTTTGGCGTCGATATCCGCCTGGCTGTACCCGGCGTCCAGGAAGACATTCCGGTACTTGCCCGTCTCCCGGGCCCCCTTGTCCCACGGTTTCATCTTCCCGCGGGCGTCCGAGACGTCCTTGCTGCAGTCGTTGTTCATCGCTGCGGCGCAGCAGCCGAGCAGCGCAATCATCAGAACCGTGGCAATCGTTGTCTTTTTCATCCGGGATGCGCTTCCCTATGAGGTTTCGCTGAAAACATGCATTTCCCTGCACGCGTGAGCCTTTTTCTCTGCGCCCATAATCTTCGCACACTCCGCCGTTCCGATGCATGGGAAAAACTTGACCCGTATTATTGTTGAGCTTGCCCCCTATCCATGGAAAAATTCTGTTTGCAGATGGACACCGTGAACCTTGTAGGGGCAACGCTCGAGGAAATGGAGGCGGCGATGGATGGCGCCGGCGAGCCGCGCTACCGCGCCCGCCAGATCTATGCCGGAATCTACCGGCGCTGCTACGCTTCCTGGGAACAGTTCACCGACCTCGGCAAGGAGCTTCGCAGGAGGCTCGGGGAAAAATTTGCGATCGCGCACCCGGCGGTGCGGCACGTCTTCGTCTCGGAAGACGGGACCCGCCGGTACCTGTTCTCCGTCGACGGCGGGCACCGGATCGAATCGGTCTGCATTCCGGAAGAGCGCAGGGACACCTTCTGCATCTCCACCCAGGTGGGCTGCGCGGTCGGATGCCTCTTCTGCGCGACGGGCAGGCTGCCCATGCGCCGGAACCTCGACCCGGGGGAAATCGTCGGCCAGGTCCTGGCGATGCAGGCGGACCGGGGAACGAGTTCCAGGCGCCTCAACATCGTCATCATGGGAATGGGCGAACCGCTCCACAACTACGACAACGTGATGCGGGCCTTCCGGCTCATGACCGACGAGCGGGGCATGTCAATTTCCCCCCGGCACATCACCCTGTCCACCTCGGGCGTCGTCCCCGGCATCCGCCGCCTGGGCGCGGAGCCCGTCCTGCCCAACCTGGCGATTTCACTCAACGCGACCACCGACGCCGTCCGCGACGAGCTGATGCCCGTCAACCGGAAATGGAATATCGCCGCCCTCCTCGACGCCTGCCGCGGCTTTCCGCTCGCCGAGCGCAGGCGCATCACGATCGAATACGTCCTGATCGGAGGCAGGAACGATTCGCCCGAAGACGCGCGACGCCTCGTGCGCCTGCTTCGCGGCCTGCGGACGAAAGTCAACCTGATCCCGTTGAACGCCGATCCGTCGATCGCGCTGGAACCTCCCGATCCGGAGCGGGTGCTGGCGTTTCAGAAGATCCTCACCGACGGCCACCTCACGGCCAACATCCGCCGGCCCCGCGGCGAGGACATCGCCGCCGCCTGCGGCATGCTGGCGGGAAGAGAGTAGGGGAGAAGGATCAAAGGATCAGAGGATTATAGGGGTAAAGGATCGAAGGGGCAGAGGGGCTAGCGCAGCAAATAGGCGATGAGAGGGGTAAGGGTCAGCGGGCTCAGGATCGTGGTGATCACCACCACGCCGCTCACGAGAGTTCTGTCCAGGTCGTATTCCACCGCGAGGACCGTCGTCACTACCGCCGCGGGCATGGACGCCTGGAGAACCGCGGCCTGCAGCGACGCCCCGGTCAGGCCCATCCGGCGCGCCAGAAACAGCCCGATCAGGGGCGATCCCACCAGCTGCAGGAACGCCGAGGCCGCGATGAGGCCCATGCGGTTCCGCGGCCAGGAGCGCGTTTCCGCGATCTGAAGCCCCAGCAGGACGAGCATGAGCGGAATGGACGCGTCTCCCAGCATGGTGACCGACCGGTCCACGAACAGCGGGATCTCCCAGTCCATCTGACGCACCAGGCCGGCCGCGACCAGACCGTAGATCGCGGGGACCCGCAGCATCCGGCGCAGCGCCTGGCCGGCCGGGAACTTCCCCATCGACGCGATCAGCACCCCGAGCGTGTACACGACCACCGTCCCGAAGACGAAACAGACCAGGGCGCGCGCCAGCGCGTCCTCGCCGAACGCGAACTTGGTCGCCGCCAGGCCGTAGTTGCCGCTGTTGACGAACATCGATGCGACCACCAGGCTCGCGATCAGGTGCCGGTTCGCCTTTAGCGACAACCCGACAAGATACGCCAGCGCCCCGATGATGCAGCTCATCGCGAAGGTAAAGACGACCAGCTTGCCCAGCTCGCCCCCCGTGATTTCGACCCGTTCCAGCGACACGAATACGAGGCAGGGGCTGAAAATGTAGAACGCCAGCCTGGACGTCGTCTTGATGTCCGGGTGAAGCGTCCGGCCCAGGACGAATCCCGTCGCGGCGCACAGCAGGACCGGCAGCAGGTTATTGACGAACGCATCCCGGATGATCGCAACGGGCATGATGGCAGCTCCGCCTCATTTGGCCCCTCCGGCATACGCGGAGGCCCCCCAATATTGCTATCCCGCGGACCTCAAAGCCAGGGCAAATAATGGGAAATCATTCCCGCTCGGGCTAGCGCCCGAAGAGGATGCGCTCCCGCGTGTACATCCGTATGGCGACGGCCGTCAGAGCGATCCCGATCGCGGTCGTGGCGGAGGCGGATAGGAGCACGTTCGACGGCAGGATGGTTTCTCCCCGCATCACCTGGTTGATCAGCAGCTGTTCGCCGAACGTGGGAATCAGCATCATCCACCATCGAATCCTGACCGGGGACAGCGCCAGGAACAGGCCGGGCAGCGCGGGGACCAGCGGCATGAAGCCCAGGTAGGTCTGCGCTTCCTTGTAGCTGCGCGTCAGGGTGGCCACGATCATCTGCAACGCCGCGGCCAGCAGCATCATCGGAATCGTGAGCAGGAAAATCAGCAGCAGCGCGCCGAGGCCGAGGCCGATCTTCACTCCGAGGGATTCCGAAGGGAGGAGATTCAGCATGACATAGAATCCCGCCAGCGTCTCCATCACGGCCACGAACGTGAACACCAGGGTCGCGCCCAACTTGCCCAGCACCAGTTCGTGGCGGGCCACCGGGTTGATCAGCAGCGGCTCCAGCGAGCCCCGTTCCCGCTCTCCGGCGGTGGTATCGATCGCCAGGTACATGCCGCCGATGAACACCGAGAAGATGATGAAGTACGGCAGCATGGCCAGGATGCGGGCCGCCTGGCTCTGCGGCGTGGCGATGTCGATCTCCTCGACGGCCAGGGCGGAGACGACTTCCGGGTGAACGCCCCGGGCCAGCAGGCGCAGCGCGCCGGTCTGCCGGCTGTAGGCGGACAGCATCCGCCGGGCCCGCGCCACGGCGGGCGCGGCCGACTGCCGCGAATCGTCCAGCACCAGCCGCACGGTGGCCGGGCGCCCCGCGTTGAAATCCTTCGCGTAGCTTTCCGGGATGACCAGCACGGCGTCGCAGTTGCCGGCCCGCACATCGGCCTCCGGATCGGCGGGAGCCGGCCGGATGTCCGCCCCGTTCTGCTTCAGGAACTGGACCAGCGACGGGGCGTTCGCGGCGCCGACGACGGGCAGGGGCAGCGGCTGCTCGGTCTGGGTCAACACCGTGCGCCCGGCCACGACCAGCACCAGCGCCAGCAGGACCGGTCCCAGCAGCGGATAGACGAGCGCGCCGCTCAGCGTGCGCCGGTCGCGCAGGTTGTCGCGGATTTCCTTGGCGAAGATGATCCGGATGCGCTCCATTATCGCTCCAATCCCTCGTCGGACCCGATGACGCGGACGAATGCGTCCTCGAGATTCGATTGGCCCGTCTGCTGCCGCAGCTCCTCGGCCGTGCCGCAGGCGGCCACCTGGCCGCGGCCGATGACCACGATCCGGTCGCACAGCACCGAGACTTCCTGCATGACGTGGCTGGAGAAGAGCACCGTCCTGCCTTCGTCGCGCAGCCGGCGGATGAAAGCCCGGACGTTGCGCATGCTCATGACGTCCAGCCCGTTCGTCGGCTCGTCGAGCAGGATGTTCTGCGGGCCGTGGACGAGCGCGCGGGCGATGGCCACCTTGAGGCGTTCGCCGTGCGAGAATCCCCCCGTGCGCCGGTCCGCGATCTCCCGCATCTCGAGCATCGCGACGATGCGGTCCGTGCTCTGCTCGAGCGCCGCGCCGCCGAGCCCGTGCAGCCTTCCGAAATAGCGGATGTTCTCCCGCGCGGTCAGCCGCGGATAGAGCCCGTGGGCGTCGGGCAGCGCTCCGATGCGCCGCTGCACCTCGCGCGGATCGGCGACCGCGGAAAAGCCGTCCACGCTCGCCGTGCCCGTGTCCGGCCGGAGCACGGTGCACAGGATGCGGAGCGTCGTGGTCTTGCCCGCGCCGTTGGGACCGAGGAGGCCCGTAATGCGGCCGTCGGGCGCGTCGAAGCTCACGCCGCACAGCGCCCGGACGGGGCCGAACGATTTGTGCACATCGCGGACTTCAATCATGGGCGGTTCTCCTTGCGGTCCGGGGCCCGGAACCGCGGCCCCCGGGTCGCGCCGCACGGGGTTCGTCGACGCATCGGCTCACGGCGTGGGTCCCACATAGCCGAGGAAGAAGGGATCCGGCCGGAGGTCCTGCACGCAGGCGGTGTCCAGCCCCTCCGCCGTGCCGCGCTCGATGAATTCCGTGGCGACCCTGCGGAGGCAGCCGCGAACGAGCACGCCGTGGCCCTGCCCGGGCGCGACCACGTGCAGGCTCGCGGGAAGCCCCGCAGCCACCCGCTCGGCGTTGGCCGGCGGCGTCACGGGATCGAACTCCCCGGAAAGCAGAAGCGTCGGCGCGTTGGACCGCACCGGCGATTTGAATGCCGGACTCACGGCGGCGGCCGGCCAGTGCGCGCAGATTTTCTCCAGCCTGCCGTACATCGCACCGAGGTACGCCCGGCTCTCGGCGCGGACATCCGGCGCGAACCGGCCTCCCTGCCGGTAAAAGGGCACGTCTTCGGCGCAAACGACCGAATGGTGCACGTTCAGGTTGATGCTGCCCTGCACCTGTTCGGAGACGATGAGCGACTGCGCGGCCAGGCGCCGGAAGTCCCCCGTCGCCTGGGCGTCGTGGATCAGCAAGGGCAGCAGCGCCGCCGTTTCCGGACCGTAGCTGAACAGGCGGACGGCGGCGCCCAGCCGGTCGCGCGTAAAGCGGACGTCCGTCGGCCTGCCGGTGGACGGGTGCTCGAGCGTGATGCGGACCGGGTTTTTGTCCACCCGGTCGAGGAGCGCGGCGAACCGGCCGGGGAGGCCCGGGAACGCCCTGCCGCAGGCGGCATCGGCCGCGCAGCGGGCGAAAATGGCGTCCAGCGTCCTCTGCGCGTCGCCGGCGATCTTCATTCCCAGCGCCTCATCCTGCGGCACCACTCCGTCCAGGATGACGGAACGCACGCGCTCCGGGTAGGCGCGCATGTAGGTCTGGGCCACCCGCGTGCCGTAGGAAATTCCATAAAGGTTGATCCTGTCGTAGCCCAGGGCGGCGCGCACCTGGTCCAGATCGTCGACGGCCGGCAGCGTATTATAAAACCGCGTGTCCGCCTCGAGCTCCTCGAGACAGCTGCCGATCCATTTTCCCAGGTCGGCATCGCCGCCCGCATCCGCCTCTTCCACCGGATCGGCGCATCGCAGTGGACCCGACTGCCCGGTGCCGCGCTGGTCGACGAGGACGATGTCGCGCTTCGAGTTCAGCCGCGTGAAGGCCGGCGACACGCGCACGTAATCCTGCGTCGCGGCCTCCCCGGGCCCGCCCGTGACGAAAAAGAGAGGGTCCGGCTCCGGCGTCCTGCTGAGTGCGGGCAGGACGGCGACGTGCAGCCCGATGCGCCGCCCGCCCGGGTTGGCGCGGTCTTCCGGCACCGTCAGGCTGCCGCATTCGGCCGGCAGCCGCGTGGGGCTGCCCGGCGCGCTGAGATGGCACGGGCTCAGCGCCATCGTCCTCCCGCCGGGGCTACTGCGGGGAGCTTCGGCGCATCCCCCAAAAAGGATCGCGGGAAGCACCAGGAGGCACGGAAGCCCCGCGCGCCTTCCGGGCCAATGGTCCGGCGGCCCTGTCCGGTTGCGTCGACGGTTCACAGCGGGCCTCCAAAAGGAAATGGGACGAAGGGACACGCCGCCGGGCGTCCGGTCAGGATCCCCAGAGCGCCGTGCGCAGGCCGGTCATGCACAGCGACGCGGCTTTCGCGGCCAGAAAAATGTACAGGACCCGCGCGATGATCAGGCCGCCGAGCCGGCCCAGCGCCCGGTTGAGCGCCGGCGACCCGTGCACGATCAGCCACACCAGGAGAAAACTCGCGCCCGCGGCCGCCAGCACGCTATACCGCCCCGCCTGCTGCGCGATGAGGATCGTGACCGCCATGGTGCCCGGCCCGACCAGGATCGGGAAGGCGAGCGGGAACAGGGCCAGGGTATCATGGTCCTGGCCGCCGGCCGCGTACCGGCTCTGCCCGGAGAGCACGCCGCGAGCGGCGACGACGAAGAGCAGGATCCCGCCCGCGACCTGGAAATCGGCCAGAGTCACCGCAAAAACCTTTCGCAGCGCGTAGTCCCCGACGATGGCGAAAAATATCACCAGCCCGGCCGCCGTGCCGACGGCCAGATTGAAAGTCCTGCGCCGCTGCGCGTGAGACATTTCCCGGGTCAGCGACACATATATCGGGATGTTGCCCAACGGGTTGATGACGGCCAGCAACAGCAGCATGTCGTGAAGAACGCTGCCGATAAATTCCCGGGCGGAGCCGACGTCCATTCGATCCTCCTGAGAGAAAACCGCGGGGCGCGGCTTCCTCCAGGGATTGCCGGACTGCGGACCGGCATTTTGCATACTCCCGGCAGGGTCCCCCGCGGCAACCCGGACACGACGTTTCTTCGGGGACGGACGCAGCGGCAACGCTTCCGGAAGATCTGCCGGATTTCTTCGGAATAGACCGCATCCCGGCGGCCGCCGGCTCCCAAGCCGTTGGTCGGGGCGGCACGGGCATGATACTCCAAGGGCACCGGATTCCAAAAGGACATTGCTCGGCCCGCCGGTCCCGCATTCGCGGCACGAAAGGAAGGGGTATGCCGGCGTTTCAACCCTGACGCAGCGTGAATATCGGCAGTTCCGGACGGCAGGCAAACCTCGCGGAAACGATGCTCATTCCCGTGCCGCGGCTTACATAGGCCCGGCCGAAGGGAACCCGGTACCAGCCCGAGACGAACCGCCCGCTGCCGGGCGGCCGGACGGGCGCAAACGGGCCGACGCGGCCCTGGCCCCCGTGAGTGTGTCCCGCCAGGGCGAGGTCGTAGCGGCCGAACGCTCCCGGAACCTCATCCAGAAGAGCCGGGCTGTGCGTAAGGAAAATGTTTACCGGCGCCGCGGCCGACGGAGACATCGACCCGTCCAGCACGACGGTTCCGCCGACGGCATCATCCGTCGCCGCCACGCGGACGGCCCCGTCGATCGCGGCCGTTTCATTGATCAGCAGCCGGATGCCGTGCGCCCGGTAAATCTCCCACAGAGATCCGATCGGGATGCGGACATGGTGCTCCCAGTTGCCCAGAGTCGCCACGACCGCGCGCCGCCGTCCTCCGAGATGCCGGCAGAACTCCTCGAAGACGCCCCGGCCGGAAGACTGGTCGATCGTGTCTCCCGTCAATACCACCAGCGACGGGTCCCGGCGAACGATTTCGCGGAGGATTTTCTCCTCGACCGTCCCGATTTGCCGCAGGTGCGCATCGGTGATCTGGGCGATCCCGTAGCCGTCCAGCACTCTCGGAAGGCCGGCGACCGGCACGTCGTGCTGCGTGACCCGCAACCACCTCGGCTCGATACATGTGGCGTCCGCCACGACAGCCAGGGCGGCCGCGCCGGCTCCGAACACGAAATGCCTTCGCGTAAATCGCTTCGATTTCATTCGGCGGAGTTTCCTCGCGCGTTAACCCGCATTATTCAGTAGCAAAGATAGCCGCTCGCCTTCCGAAGCCTGAGAGCGGCCCTGCCGAGATCCTCGACAGAACGGATCCTGGTCTGCTTGCGCTGCTCCAGGATCCGGCGCACGGTGATTTCCCCCAGTCCCGGGACGCGCATCAGCCGCTCCGCGGGCGCCCGGTTGATGTCGACGGGAAAATACTCCGGGTGCAGCCTCGCCCAATGCTCCTTCGGGTCCACCTCCAGCGGGAGGTTGCCCGATCCGTCGAAACAGATTTCGGATCCGGAAAAGCCGTACCGGCGCATCAGGAAATCGGCCTGGTACAGGCGGTGCTCCCGCATGAAAACGGCGTCGGGCGGTTTTGCCCTGCCCTCGTCGAGCGAACCGTCACCCAGGCCTTTCTGGTAGGCGCTGAAATAGACCCGCTGCAGATGGAGGCGGTCGTACAGTCCCCACATGTATTTCACGATTTCGGAATCGGTCTCTTCCGCGGCGCCCACGACAAACTGCGTGGTCTGTTTCACGCGCTCGTACCGGCCGCCCCTGGCCGTGAGCCGGCTGATCTGTTTGATGGGCTCCACGATGTCGCGCAAAAAGTCCTTGCGCCCCGACAGCCGGGCCAGATGATTTGCGCCGGGCGTTTCGATGTTGAGCGAGACGGCCGTCGACAGGGACACCGCCTCCTCGATCGCGCCGGCGCTGGCGCCGGGGATGACCTTGAGGTGGATGTATCCCCGGAACTCGCGCCGCGTGCGGAGAATCCGGGCGACGCGGTTCAACCGCTCCATGGTGGCGTCCGGCGTCCCCACGACGCCGGAGGTGAGGAACAGGCCGAATACCTTGCGGCGACCGTAATAATCCAGAAAGGTATTAACGGTTTCCTCCTCGCCGAGCGTGCACCGGCGGACGTCCTGGTCGGCCCGCAGCGGGCAGTACTTGCAGTCGTTCGAACAGACGTTCGAGAGGAGAGTCTTGAAGAGAACGCTCGTGCCGCCGCCGGGCAGCGTCACCGGATAGATCCACCCGTCCTGACCGCGCCTGCGGCGGTCGTCGTCTCCGGTGCCGCAGGCGCAGGCCAGGTCGTACTGGGCGTCCGCGCTGAGAATCTCCAGTTTCTGCTGCGTATCCGGCTTGCGGATGATGCCTGTCATGGGAGCCTTCGACCCGATTCCGAAAAAAATCCGGTTGGGTGGATTCTACTCCGAAACGCGCCTGAAGAAAACCGCCGGGCGACATCGCCGCCGGCGTCACGAGCCGCCTGCGGCGCGTAGGAACCGCCCGGAGCAGCCGGCGCCCGATCGCCAATCCCCGTGATCGATGCCGCCTCCCCCGGGCAATTCCCCTCTCTCCCTCTTCCCCTTTACCCCTTTAATCCTCTGATCCTTTAATCCTTCAATCACGCCGAGGCAGAAGGCCGATGACGGCCATCATGCGTCCGGCGGCGGCGCCTTCGGCGCGATGCGAAAAAAACTCTTCCGTGCGGCAGCGCGTGCAGAGGTCCAGGTCGAAACGGTTCTCCGGCAGGATTCCCGCGCGGTGCATCTGCGCGTCCAGGACCCGGACCAGGTCCAGCATGAACTTGCCGCCGTTGCGGCCGTCCGGGGCGACGGTGCAGCATCCCGGGTACTCGCCGCTGAAGCGGCCGGCCACCTCGGCGCCGACCTCGTAGCAGCATTTCCGGATGCCGGGACCGACGGCGGCCAGGAGCCGGGACGGGTCGCTGCCGAACGCGCGCCGCATCTCGCGGACGGCGCACGGAAGAACGCCGGACAGGGTCCCCCGCCATCCCGAATGGACCGCGGCCACGGCGCGCTTTACGGGATCCGCGATCAGTACGGGGATGCAGTCTGCCGTTCTTGCCGCGAGCGCGACGTTCTCCATGCGGGTGACGAGCGCATCCCCTTCTGTCCGGTTCCATTGCGTCCCGATATCCTCTATGATGTGCACGCGATCGGAGTGCACCTGATGCAGCGTCACGAGGGTCGCGCCGGCGAGCCGCAGCGCCGACAGGAGACGCCGCCTGTTTTCCGCCACCCGGTCGGGAGCATCCCATGCGGCGCCGCCGAGATTCAGGGAGCTTTCCCCGCCGCCGGGGACGCCTCCGCGGCGGGTGGAGAAACCGTGGGACAGGCGGGGCAGCAGTTCAAACGCGCGGCAGGCGTAATACGGAACGCCCTGATGCTCGCGGAGCACGAAGTTTTCGCCGTCCATGCGGAAGAGTGTGATGCCCCGGGGCTTTCGCTGTCAACCTGCATTCGGAGTCAGCCATGATAGTCGGAACCGGTGTGGACGTGGTCGAAATTGCCAGAATACGCGGCGTCATGGAACGGCTGAAGGACCGTTTTATTTCCAGGGTATTCACGCCGGAGGAACAGCAATTCTGCAACGACCACCGGGATCCCGCGCCGAACTACGCCGTCCGCTTCGCGGCGAAAGAAGCTCTTTTCAAAGCGCTGGGAACGGGATGGGCCAAAGGAGTCACCTGGCTGGACGTCGAGGTGCTCAGGGAGCGGCAGGATCCGCCGGTCATGGTTTTACACGGCGAGGCCCGGAGACTCGGCGAATCGATGGGAACCAGGAAGGTGCACCTCAGCCTGTCTCATTCCGATCAATGGGCCGTCGCCATGGTCATCCTGGAATCCTGAGAGCGCGGGTCTCGAAGCCGAGTGCAAGGCTGATGAACGCAGGCGGGTTGCGCGGCGCGGACTACTCGAAGAAATCCACCACACGCGCATGATTCGGTTCCTGAAACATCGTCAGCGTGCGGAGGAGCTCAGCCAGGCCCGACCTTGCCGGAGGTTTTGCCTCCCGGAATCCGTCCGGATGCGGAGGCCTGGACAGTTCACCTGCCGCGGAGACCGCCGCGCCCGGCGATCCCACCCCGGAATGCCGCTCCGCCGACCCGAGTTCGGTCTGAAAACCGGATTCGGTCTTCCGGACAATCCTCGCCTGAACCTGCGCCTGATCCAGAATTTGCAGTATCGACGGCATCAGCATGTCTGTTATTCGGCTCCCGCAAGCCTGATCGGCAAATGGTCACAGCTGGTTTGTGAGCGGAGGCACAGGGGGATTTCAGATTCCGGATTCCGGATTCCGGATGGTGGAAAGTCACAAGTGGCGGGTAACGCCTAATATTTCAAATCGATTACGGATAACAATGTCGCTAATTTATTGTTTTTAATGATTTTACGTTGAAATCGAGAATCCTTAACCGGACAGCGGGCGGATGAGCCGGCAACTCGGATCCCGGAAACGTCAGAGCAGTATGTCAATGTAATTATTGATTTTACTATATTTGATAAAATTCCGGCCGTTGACTCGGACGCCTGGAATCCGATCCGGCCCACTCAAATCGAAAAAAGACAAAGCAATTATTAAGTTATTGATATTTATATACTTAATCCGCCTGTTGAAAGCGTTAACGGGACAGATAGCGGCGGGCCTGCATTAAATGGCTGTAATTACTGATTATATTGAATTTGGGATATACTTGGCCGGAATTATTGCCTCTGGAATCTGGAATGTGGCATCCGGAATCCTGCCTCGCACATTCTCGCGCCGGTCGCGTCCGCTCGGACATCCTCAATTCGTATGTCGATCAGACGGTTCGGCGGCATGGCGAGTTCCGGAACGCGTGCGTGGATATAATTGCCGGTCAGGACAAGCGAGGAGCCCAGGTTTTCTTCACGGGACAGCGTGATGGCGGGAAGAACCTTGCCGAGAAAGCGTTTCCGGAACGCCAGGCTTTTTTCGCGGGATATTTCCAGCAGCGCGTGCAGGCGCCTTTTCACCTCCGGGAACGGGATGCGGCCGGGCATGGCAAAGGCAACCGTTCCCTCGCGCGGCGAAAAGGGGAATACGTGCAGGTAGGACAGCGGAGAATCCTCCAGCAGGCGGCAGGTGTCGGCGAAATCCGCGTCCGTTTCCCCCGGAAATCCGACCATGACATCCGTGCCGATGCCGGCGTCGGGCAGAGTGTCGTGGATCCGCTCGAGCAGTTCGCGGAATTTTGCGGCCCGGTAGGGTCTTCGCATGAGGCGCAGGACGCGGTCACTGCCGCTCTGCAGCGGAATGTGGAAATGGCGCGCAAAAACGGCGTGCCGCGCCACCAGGCCGACCAGGTCCGGGTCGAAGTGCATCGGCTCGATGCTGCTCAGGCGGACGCGGCCGAGTCCCGGAACTTCGGCGATCCGGCGCAGCAGGTTGATCAGGCGGGGATGATCCCGAAGCTTCATCCCGTATGCTCCGAGGTGAACCCCCGTGAGGACCACTTCCTGGAATCCCGCTTCCGCCAGGGAGCGGATTTCCGCCAGCACGCTGCCCGGCCGTGCGCTCCGTCCCGGTCCCCGGACGTAAGGAACGATGCAGTACGCGCAATAGGCGTCGCACCCATCCTGGATTTTCACCAGCGGGCGCGTCTTTCCCCCGGTGTTCCCTTCCGACGGAAAGAGGCACTCGCGGTCGGCGCCGAGCGGGCCGCGCAATATCCGGCCCGAATCCCAGGGCTTCAGGGTATCGAGGATCTCGGGAAGCCGCTCTTTTTCGGCGTTTCCGACCACCAGGGAGACGCCCGGCAGGGCGGCCAGGGTTTCCGGGGCCCGCTCGGCATAGCATCCGGTCACGACGATCCGGGCTTCGGGATTTTCGCGGTGCAGCCGCCGGATCGCCTGGCGCGCCTGCTGGTCGGACCGCCGGGTCACCGTGCACGTATTGACGAGGATCAGGCCGGCATCGGCGGGGTTATCGCTCTCGCGCATGGCCCGCCGGAGCAGGCCTCCGCGCACTGCGGCGCTTTCCGCCTGGTTGCAGCGGCAGCCGAGGGTGCATATGCAGAAGCTAGATGTTCCGGGCTTTCCGCAGCTCACTGTCGCACTGCTCCACTCGGTCCGCGAGCCGCTTTTTGTGTTGATGCAGACGCGCGGTCAGTTCGGGGTTGCCCCGGGCGAGGATCTGGGCGGCCAGGACGGCGGCATTGCTAGCCCCCGCCTTGCCGATGCCCATGGTCGCCACGGGTATGCCGGCCGGCATCATGGAGGTGGAAAGCAGCGCATCCAGGCCGCTGAGCGGCGAGGAGTCGATCGGGACGCCGATGACGGGAAGAATGGTGTGCGCCGCGACCACTCCCGCCAGGTGCGCCGCGGCGCCGGCGCACGCGATGACCACCTGGATTCCGCGTTCCTCCATGGAAACGGCGTACCGTCGGGTGCGCTCGGGCGAGCGGTGGGCGCTCGACACCGTGAACTCGTGGTCGATCCCGAAATCCTTCAGGATCTTCAGCATGTCCTGGATCACGGGAAAATCGGAATCACTGCCCAAAATGACGGCGACTTTCGGTTGAGCCACTGGTGTCCTCCGTTTCGAATCGTTTCATGCCCGGGCGCCGGCGGCGAGTCCCTTCGCGCCGATATCTCTCCGGTAGTGCATCCCCTCGAAGTGTATCTTGTTGACGGCCTCGTAGGCCAGCATCATGGCCGATGCAAGATCCTTCTCCGTCGCCGTCACGCCGAGGACGCGGCCGCCGTCTGTGACGAACCGGTCCCCTTCCTTCCGCGTCCCGGCGTGGAACACGGCGACGCGGCGGTGTTCCTCCGCCATCTCCAGGCCCGTGATCGGCTTTCCCCTGGCGTAGGGTCCCGGGTAGCCGCCCGAGGCGAGCACCACGCATACGGCGGCGTCGGCGCTCCAGACGGGCGTGTACGCATCCAGCCGCTGCAGGCAGATGGCTTCGCACATTTCGGCGAAATCGCTCTCCAGCCGCGGCAGGATGACCTGGCACTCGGGATCTCCCATGCGCACGTTGAATTCGAGCACCTGCACTCCCCGGTCGGTCAGCATCAGGCCGGCGTACAGGATTCCCCGGAAGGAATTCCCTTCGCCGCGCATCCCGTCGATCACGGGGCGGATGACGCGCTTCAGGACGTCCTGCTCGAGTTCCGGCCCGAGTATGTCGTCGGTGGAATAGGCGCCCATGCCGCCGGTGTTCGGACCCTCGTCGTTGTCGAAGACGGCCTTGTGGTCGCGGGCGGCCACCGCGGGCACGACGGTCTTTCCGTCGGTGAACACGATATAGGACGCCTCGATCCCCCGGACGCACTCCTCGACGATGATGCGGTCGCCGGACGCCCCGAATTCGCGCGCGACCATCATGCGGTTCACGGCATCGACGGCCTCCCGGACGTCGCGCGCGACCACGACTCCCTTGCCCGCCGCGAGCCCGTCCGCCTTGACGACGATCGGGTATTCGGCTTCGCGCGACTCGAGGAAGGAGGCGGCGGCGCGGGCGTCCGAGTAGACCGCATAGCGCGCGGTGGGGACGTTGTGGCGCGCCATGAAATCCTTGGCGAACACCTTGCTGGATTCGAGTTGCGCAGCCTCCCGCGTCGGCCCGAGCACGCCGATGCCCTCGGCCGTGAGGCGATTGACCAGCCCGGACGCGAGCGGCGCTTCCGGGCCGACGACCACGAAATCGACCTTCTCCCTGCGCACCAGGTCCGCGACCGCCGCGGCGTCCGTCGGCTCTAACGGAACGCACCGCGCGGCCTGCGCGATCCCCGCGTTGCCGGGCGCGCACAGGATTTCCCGGACGCGGGGGCTCCGGGCGAGTTTCCATGCGATTGTGTGCTCTCTTCCACCGGAACCGATCACCAGAATTTTCATATCGCCTCGTCTTTCCACAAGAGGGAACCCGGGAACCGGGACCCCGCGCGGTTTTTCCGTCGCGCGCGGGATTCTTCAGATACGGTCGAGGTCCAGCGACTTCAGATAGCTGCGGACGGCGGGGCCCAATTCCTCGTTTTTGAGCGCAAACTCGATGGTCGCCTGCAGGAAACCAAGCTTGTCGCCCGCGTCGTACCGCTTGCCTTTGAACTTGTAAGCCAGTATCCGTTCCTTGCCCAGCATGTTGCGCAGACCGTCGGTCAACTGGAGCTCGCCGCCGCTGCCTCTTTCGGTGCGCTCCAGGGCCCCGAAAATCCCGGGGGTGAGGATATAGCGCCCGATGATGGCCAGGTTGGACGGCGCCTTTCCCGCCGGCGGCTTCTCCACCATGTCCAGGACCTCGAAAAGCCGGCCGTCGCCTTCGGGCAGGGCCTTCGCCTTGACGATTCCGTACCGGCCGGTCTCCTCCGCGGGGACTTCCATCAACGCGACGACGGCCGCCTGGTAGGCGTCGTGTATGTCCATCATCTGGCGGATGCAGGGCACTTCGCCCATGATGACGTCGTCCCCAAGCAGGACGGCAAACGGCTCTCCGTTCACGAAATCGCGCGCCACCAGGATGGCGTGTCCCAGTCCCAGCGCCTCCTTCTGCCGCACGTAGGCGATCTGCACCATTTCCGACACGGCCCGCACCAGCTTCAACTGGCTGGACTTCCCGCGCTCTTCCAGGATCTTCTCGAGCTCGTAGGACACGTCGAAATGGTCCTCGATCGCGTTTTTCCCTCTCCCGGTGATGATGACCAGGTTCCGGAGCCCCGAGTTCACGGCTTCTTCGACGGCGTACTGGATGATGGGCTTATCCACCAGGGGAAGCATCTCCTTGGGCTGGGCTTTCGTGGCGGGGAGAAAACGCGTACCCAGGCCTGCAGCAGGGAATACGGCTCTTCGGACGGTTGCCATAGAGGGCCTCATTCAAGGATTTGAAACGGATTTTTGCCTGCTCCGCACACGCACAAGACGCCAAAAAATGATTGAAACAATGGCATCCTTCAAAGTCAATGATAGAATGCATGCGGCGGCAAAAGCTTCCCCGGGAACGGATACGGGGGTGCGACGGCGCGGGGCGGCCGGCGGGGATGCTGCCGCGGATTTTTTTCGCCATTCTCAAACAGAGGGATTTCCTATGCTGGACAAAAATTTCATACGGGAAAACCTGGATTTCGTCCGGGAGAGGCTGTCGTCCCGGGGAGGGCAATACCCGCTGGACGAACTGATCGCGGCCGACACGGAATGGAAAAGCGTCACGCTCCGCTGCGAGGAGCTGCGCCGTCAGCGCAACGAGGCGTCCGAATCGATCGGCAGGCTGCGCCGCGAGGGGCACGACACGGCGGCGCAGCAGGCGAAGGTGAAGGAGATTTCCGGCGAGATCAAGTCGCTCGAGGAAGCGGCTCGTGCGGCCGAAGAGCGCCTCAATGCGCTGCTGTACAGCATCCCGAACCTCCCGAACGAATCCGTGCCTATCGGCTGCGACGAAACCGTCAACCGCGAAATTCGGCGCCGGGGGACGGCGCCCTCCCTCGATTTCACGCCCCTGGACCACGTGGACCTGGGATCCTCCCTGGGCATCCTGGACATGGAGCGGGCGAACAAGATCACCGGGGCGCGTTTTGCGCTCCTGCGCGGCGCCGGCGCCCTGATGGAGCGCGCGCTGGTCAATTTCATGCTGGACGTCCACACGAGAGAGCACGGCTACACCGAAGTCCTGCCCCCCTTCATGGCCAACGCCAGGAGCCTTTTCGGTACGGGCAACCTGCCGAAATTCGAGCAGGACCTCTTCAAGGTGGAGGGCACCGGCTATTACCTGATCCCGACCGCGGAGGTCCCGGTCACGAATATCTTTCGGGACGAAATCCTCGATTCGTCGGAGCTGCCCAAAAAATTCGTCGCATACACCCCCTGCTTCCGCAGCGAGGCGGGCTCTTACGGCAAGGACGTGCGCGGCCTGATACGCCAGCACCAGTTCAACAAAGTGGAGCTGGTGAAATTCGTCGAGCCGTCCGACTCGTATGAGGAACTGGAGGCGCTGACCCGCGACGCCGAGGACATCCTGCAGCGGCTGGGGCTCCACTACCGGGTCGTCGCGCTCTGTTCGGGAGACATGGGCTTTTCCAGCGCGAAGACCTACGACCTGGAGGTCTGGCTGCCGAGCCAGAACCGCTTCCGCGAGATATCCTCCTGCAGCAATTTCGAGGCGTTCCAGGCGAGGCGGGCCAACATCCGCGTCCGGGGCGAGGACGGCAAAAAGCAGTATCTGCACACCCTGAACGGCTCCGGCATCGCGATCGGGCGGACCTGGCTGGCCATCGTGGAGAATTACCAGCAGGGCGACGGGTCCGTCGTGATCCCGGAAGTCCTGCGGCCTTACATGGGCGGAATGGACATTATCCGGAAAAAGGCCTAGCCCGCTATCGGAACGCCGCGGCGGACTCATCCGGGGGGACGGCCAGGGGACGGTCGAGCGTTATCTCGAGCATGGCTCCCTTGCGGATTTCGATTTCGTGCCCGCGCGTGGCGAAAACGCCGGCCAATCCCATGGCCGCGCCCACGCCCGAACCGATGGCGGCCCCTCGCGCGCCGCCGGCGATCGCGCCGACTCCGGCCCCGGCGAGGCCCGGGATCAGGACCCTGCCCGCATCCTCCGCAACACCGTCCGGCCCGGTCACGGTCCCTTCCGCATGGACCGCCCCGCGTCCCTGCGTGCTCACGCCGGTCAGGGTCGCCGCGATGGGGAACTGGCCGAGGCCGGGAATCACGATCGATTGAAACATCAGGTTCAGGACCGCCTTCCCCTTGAATCGGCCGGGCCGGAGAACGCGGGAGATGGTGCCGCTGACCACGCTTCCCTTGGGGATCACCATGCGTTCGCCGACGACGATGGGAGTCGTCACATACGCGGTAAAGGCGTCCCCTTCGCTGTTTACGCGCGTGCTCAGGGGATTGTTCAGCTGCAGGGTCATGCGGGTCTTTTCGGGCAGGACGGTATCGGCCGCACCCGCGGCGCCCTGCGCCATCATCAGGGCGAGCATGCCCGCCAGCGCCAGCTTCCCCATCCCCGTCATCCGGACATTCTTACACGCTTGCATAATCCCTTCCAGCCATAGGAGTGGATGCGGCCGCGGCGCCGAAGGTTCAACAAATCGGGAAATCCGGCCGGCGGCGCTCCGGCCGCGCGCGGCTTGACTGCCATCGGGCGTGCTGTTAGCTTCTACGGATGGATTCCCTGTCCCCGGATCGCGCGCCGCTCCCCAGGACCCGGATGGAGCGGTTTCAGGCCCTGCTCGAGGTGCTGCTCCTTTCGGGGCTGGTTTCCAGCCTCATAGCCACCCTGCTGCTCCAGCCCTTGCAGAGCGGCAAGGCGTTCGACCTGCTGAGTAACGCGTGGGCCTTTTCGCTCTTCCTCCTCCTGGAATCGGCCATCGCTTTCTTTCTTCTCTTCGTCATATTCAGGATCCGGGGGGAACGCCTCTCCGGCCTGGGACTGCGCTGGCACCGATGGAAATCGCACACCGTCCTGGGGCTCGGGATGGTCCCGGTGCTGCTGCTCATGAACGGGGTGATCGCCCTCGCCTTCCGCACATACCTGCCCCGGTACTTCCTGGAGGAAAATCCCCTGACCGGCCTGGTTCGCACGCCCGGCCAGCTCGTCCTGCTTATCTTTTCGGCTCTGATCGCCGGAGGGATTAAGGAGGAAGTCCAGCGCGCGTTCATCCTGAACCGCTTCCGCTTCTACCTGGGGGGCACATGGACGGGTCTGGTTGTCTGGAGCCTCGCATTCGGGCTGGGTCATTACGTGCAGGGCGTCCAGGGAGTGGTCATCGCCGTGCTGTACGGCTTCATCTTCGGCCTGATTTATCTCAGGAGCGGCAGCCTGGTCGCTCCCATCGTCGCCCACGGCGTCTATGACAGCGTCGCCCTCGTCGCCTTCTGGTTCCTGTCCCGCAGCCCGAGGTGATTCGAAGTCGTGTCCTGAAGGATGGCGGGGGATCGGAGGGGACCGTGGTGGAAACTGTGGACACCCACTTTTCTGGGAAACTGTGGAGAAACTGTGGACACCCACTTTTCTGGAAATTGAAATCGTGGACACCCACTTTTCTGAAAGATTTTTTCGCTCAATTCTTCGGTTCGCC
>CAZTHE010000016.1:0-53495 GCA_964613495.1 uncultured Acidobacteriota bacterium
CGAAGGCGCGGCGCATTATCGGAGATGCACAATCGTCGCAGCGCCGAAGGCGCGGCGCATTATCCGGGATGCACAATCGTCGCAGCGCCGAAGGCGCGGGACAGCACAGCCCGGGGTGGAGGCCGCCATAGCGGCCGGAACCCCGGGTTTCGATGAACAATCGCGCGGAGTCCCGAAGGGACGACACAGACCGCGTCGGCGGAAATTCGTGAAATTCGTGGCAGATCCGAAAAAGCGCCAACGCACATCCCGTGGTCGGGGATGTGCAGCGCCGAAGGCGCGGCGCATTATCGGAGATGCACAATCGTCGCAGCGCCGAAGGCGCGGGACAGCACAGCCCGGGGTGGAGGCCGCCATAGCGGCCGGAACCCCGGGTTTCGATGAAAAATCGCGCGGAGTCCCAAAGGGACGACACAGACCGCGTCGGCGAAAATTCGTGGAATTCGTGGCAGATCCGAAGAGACGCGGGCGTCAGCGCATCGCCTCCAAGGCGGCGCGGGCGAAGTCGCCGAGCCGGGCGCGGACGTTGACCGTCGCCATGGCGTCGTAGGCCGTCGGCTCGAGGTTGACGATGACGAGCGACGCACCGTTCGAAATCGCCACCATGGGCAGCTCGGCCGCGGGATAGACGACGAGCGAAGACCCGCACACCAGCATGAGGTCGCAGTGCTGCGCCGCGTCCACCGCGCCCTCCCACGCGTCCTCCGGAAGCAGGTCCTCGAAGAGCACGACATCGGGCTTGATGGGCGCGCCGCACGACGTGCAGGCCGGACACCGCACCCGGCCCGATTCGATCCCGGAATAGAAATCCGACATGTCGAAACGCGCGCTGCACTTCGTGCAGTGGCCCGTGCGGAAGGTCCCGTGCAGCTCGTACACGGTCGTGGAACCGGCGGCGTGGTGCAGGCCGTCGATGTTCTGCGTCACCACGGCCCGGAGCTTGCCGAGCTCCTCCAGCCGCACCAGCAGGCGGTGGGCCGGCGTCGGCTCGGCGCGCGCGATCGTCGAAAAGAGATTCACGCTGGCGCGGTAGAAGCCTTCCGGGCTGCGCCGGAAGCCGCTGGCCGACATCTGTTGGAGCAGTCCGGAATCCTCCCACATGCCGCCCGGCCCGCGAAAATCCGGGATCCCCGCCTCCGTGCTGATCCCCGCCCCGGAGAGGGCGACGATGCGCTTCGCCTTGCGGATCAAACCGATTGCCTGCGCCGTTTCCGCCGTAATATCCATAAACCGATTATAAACCGACTCGGGCCACGCTTGTCAGGCGGGAAATCGAAAGAACGCCGAATTGTGAACGTCTCGCCGTCAAAAACCTCAGAGCTTCTCGCGCACGCTGCGGATCTTGTCCTCGATCGTCTGGTCGCGGTCCACCCTCGTGCCGAGGCGGAGCGTGCTGCTGATGCGCGGCGCCCCCATCGCGTGCAGCTTCTCGTGGCACTCCTTGACGGCCCGCATGACGGCGTCCCACTCCCCCTCGATGTTCGTCCCGTAACCGTGCAGCTGCGTCTTGAGACCGGCTTTGGCCAGTATCTTCTCGCATTCGGCGATATAGTTTCCAAGACTGACGCCGACGCCGATCGGCACCACGCACAGGTCAGCGATCACTTTCATGGCGTCCCTCCCCGCCGGCTTCGTCCGGCGCTCCATTCATCTTAACCCCGCGGGGGAGGAGGAATCAAAAATGTGCGCCGGAAATAGTTTTGTGCCGCCCCTTCGGGGCTCGGCATGGGTCTTCAACCCAACCCCGGGCTCACGCCCGGGGCTATTTTCTATCGGCCCTCCGGGCCTGGGATCCGATTCCGCAACATAAACCAGCTATCGGCGGTCCGCGGTTGGCCTCTCTCGGGGAAATACGACGTTCACTGCCGACTGCCGACCGCCGACTACTCACTATCGGCCCTCCGGGCCTCAGCTTGCGGTTTCGCGAGAGAAACTAATTCGCGCCCTGCCGCAAATTTTATTGGCATCCCGGCCGGGCGCGCCGTTAGACAAGGCGGGCGGAAGTTACGGACTTGGGGCCGCCGCCGGGCGGCCTCGATGCTATAATCGCGGTCTATGGATATCGCGAAGGGGTTATCGCTGGCCGGGGCGCTCGGCGTCGGGAGGGGCGCCGTAGTCTCGTTCGTCGGTGCCGCGGGAAAAACCACATCGATGTTCCGGCTGGCGGCGGAACTCTGCGCGGCCGGGCTCCGGGTCGTCACCTCCACGACGACGCACATCAGCAAGGACCAGGTGGAGCTTTCGCCCGCCTCCGTCACGCCGGACCATATCGATCTCCTGGCCGCGCGGCTGGACCGTTACGGCCAGTGCCTCGTGGTCGGGTCGCCCGACGGCACCGGCCGCGTCTTCGGCGCGCCGCCGGACCTGGTCGAGACGCTCGCCGCGCGCACCGACGTGGACGTCGTGATCCTGGAGGCCGACGGCAGCCGGTCGCTCCCGTTCAAGGCGCCCGCCGGGCACGAGCCCGTGGTGCACCCCGCCACGACGATCCTCGCGCCCATCGCCGGCCTGCAGGTGCTCGGGCAGCCGCTGGACGAGGATCACGTGCACCGGCCGCACCTCGCCGCCGCCATCGCCGGGCAGCCGCTCGGCAGCCCTGTCACCCCGGCGACGCTGGCCCGCGTGCTGTCCCACCCGGAAGGGGGAGCGAAGCAGCGTCCGCCCGCGGCTCGGCTGGTGCCGATCCTCAACCGGGCCGACACGGAAGCGGATCTCGAGAAAGGGCGCGAAGCCGCCGCCCTGCTGATGGAATATGCCGCCGTGGATGCCGTCCTCCTCTGCCGCATGCGGCACGACCCGCCGGTCAGCGAAGCGTGGGCGCGCGGGAGAACGCAATCCCGCGGCGGCGCGCTCAATCACGAAAATCAGGATCCCGGAGAGTAGACCATGGCCAAATCCCCGACGGTATTCGAGTGCCAGAGCTGCGGGTATTCCTCGCCGAAGTGGCTCGGGCGCTGCCCGGATTGCGGCGGGTGGAATTCCTTCGTGGAGGAAAAGCGTTCCAGAACCGCCGAGGTTTCCGCTCGTCACCGGGGCGACGCCCGGGCGACGCGGCTCGCCGACGTGGTGATCGAGGACGTGCCGCGGATCACGACGCGCAATCCCGAATTCGACCGGGTGCTGGGCGGGGGGCTGGTCCCCGGGGCGCTGGTCCTCGTCGGCGGCGAGCCGGGCGCCGGGAAGTCGACGCTGCTGCTGCAGATCGCGCGCAACCTGCAGCGGGAGGGGCGCCGCGTGCTGTACGCCTCGGGCGAGGAATCGCTCCAGCAGATCCGGCTCCGGGCCGACCGGGTCGAACCGGCGGGAGGCGCCGGACCGGCCGACCCGGCGAGCGACATCTTCCTGCTGGCGGAATCGAATCTCGAAAACATACTCGCAGCCGTCGACGAAGTCCGCCCGGCCGCCATCGTGGTCGACTCGGTGCAGACGGCGTACTCCGAGTCGCTCGACTCGGCGCCGGGCAGCGTCAGCCAGGTGCGGCATGTCGCGATGCAATTTCTGAATCTCGCCAAATCGCGCGACATTCCGGTCTTCCTCATCGGGCACGTCACCAAGGACGGCAGCATCGCGGGCCCTAAGGCGCTCGAACACATCGTGGACGTGGTGCTGTATTTCGAAGGGGAGCGCCGGCAGAACCACCGGATCATCCGCGCGGTCAAAAACCGCTTCGGGGCGGCGAACGAAGTCGGCATCTTCGAAATGACCTCACGGGGACTGATGCCGGTGGCGAACCCGTCCAGCATGTTCCTGCTCGAGAGGGAAAAGGTGTCGCCCGGCAGCGCGGTCGTGTGCGCCCTGGAAGGGACGCGGCCCCTGCTCGTCGAAGTCCAGGCGCTGGTGGTCGCCACGCAGTACGGGACGGCGCGCCGGGTGGCGACCGGGGTGGACTACAACCGCATCTCGGTGCTCGTGGCCGTGCTCGAAAAGCAGCTGGGCGTCCAGATGTCGGGCAGCGACATCTTCGTCAACGCGGCCGGCGGGCTGGAAATCGACGAACCCGCGGCCGACCTGGCGATCTTCGCGGCCATTCTCGGCAGTTTCCGCAACCGGCCGCTTCAGTCGCACACCGTGCTTCTGGGGGAGCTCAGCCTGGCCGGAGACGTGCGCCCGATCGGCCAGGTGCACCTGCGCGTGCGCGAGGCGGCCGCCATGGGATTCCGCCGGTGCCTCGTGCCGGCGGGGAATCTTCCCCTGGTGGATCCCGTGGCCGGCATCGATCTCGTGCCGGTGCACACCGTCGGGCAGCTTTCCGAACTGCTCTTCCCGTAAACCCGGATTCCGAACGGTGGAACATGCGCTCCCCGCCCCCGTGTGCGCAGAACCAGGCCCCGGGAACCCGCAGCCCCGCCGGGGACTCGCTCGGCGCCGGAAGCGCGGGGCTTCGCCTGACCGGCGAAGGATGCATAAACCCAAATTTTTCAATAATGTTGGAGCAAAACGCGGCGGGGTGTGTTAAATTTCAAAAACAGGCGGGAGTTCATTTATCTACCGGGACGTCCCGGCCGGTTTTTCCCAAACGAACCGTCGGGTGAGACGGGGAGAAATCATTGCCATGATCATCAACCATCATCCTGCTATCGATTTCGCAATAGGAGGGATAGGGTTTCTCTTCTTCCTGATCACCCGGCAATTCATAAACTATTCCATTGATACAAAGTGGATCATGTCGAAGGAGTTCATCGATGGATCTCTGGATAATACGGGCACTTCTATTCGCGGCTATCCTGGTGGGCGGCTACTTTATCCGCCCGTTCGGCAACAACTTAATTCTTACATTCTCGTTTAGCGCGGTCCTCGGGCTGGTCATCCTTCTCGTCGAGACCCGGATTCGAAGGCTCTCCATCAAGACCCTGCTGGGCGCGGCCATGGGTTCCATCCTGGGAATCATCGGCGCGAGCCTGATCAGCATGATCATCGGGCGCATGAGCTTCATGACGTCGCAGACCGAGACCTTCGTGCAGCTGGTGATCCTGATCGTGATGACGTACGTCGGGCTCGTCGCCGGGGCGCACAAAGGCGAATACCTGGACCTGTCGTCGTTCGGGGGCGTCTTCAACGACAGCGCGGTGCGCAAGTCGGCAAAGGTGCTGGACACGAGCGTCATCATCGACGGGCGGGTGGCCGATATCTGCAAGACCGGGTTCCTGGAAGGGACGCTGGTGGTGCCGCATTTCGTGCTGCGAGAGCTGCAGCAGATCGCCGACAGCGCCGATTCCGCCAAGCGGAACAGGGGGCGCCGCGGCCTGGACGTCCTGGAGAAGATCAAGTCGGTCTCGGGCGTCGCGGTGCAGATCATCGAAAAAGACTATCCCGACGTGAAGGAAGTCGACCTGAAGCTGATCGAGCTGGCGAAGGAGATGGGGGCGAAGATCGTCACGAACGACTTCAACCTCAACAAGGTCTCGCAGCTCCGCGGCGTGGACGTCCTCAACATCAACGAGCTGGCGAACGCGCTGAAGCCCGTGGTGCTCCCCGGCGAAACGATGAAGGTCTTCATCCTCAAGGAAGGCAAGGAGTACAACCAGGGCGTCGCGTACCTCGACGACGGCACCATGGTCGTCGTCGACAACGCCCGCCGCATGATCGGCAAGACCATCGCGACGCAGGTGACGTCGGTGCTGCAGACTACGGCCGGCAAGATGATCTTCGGCCGGTTCCCGGAGGAATCGGAGACGGCGGCCGGCCAGCAGAACCGGCCCGAGCGCCGTGCGTACGACAGGGCTCCCGTCGCGAATCGCGTCGGCAACGGCGAAGAGGACAAGGAGCGCGTCAAGGGACGCTAGGGAGGCCGGGAATTCCGGCGATGACCGCATAGCCGGCGTCGCTCAAGGCGCGGTGCGGCACAACCGCGGAAAGCGCCGAAGGCGCGGTGTGGCACAACCAGGGAAAGCGCTGAAAGCGCGGTGCGGCACAACCGCCTAAAGCGCTGAAAGCGCGCGGCAGCACAGCCCAGGGTGGAGGCCGCGCAGCGGCCGGAACCCTGGGTAAATCAGACAATGCGCGGGAGTCCTGCAAGGACGACAGACGCTGCATCGTCCTTTCAGGACTCGACCTGATTCCGACTCCTACCCAGGGTTCCATCGCCCGCTCCGCGGGCTCCTCCACCCTGGGCTATGCTGCTACGCCCCTTCGGGGCTAAGGGAATTCCAGAGACTGTGATCGAGCTTCTGATGCCTATATGAACGAAAAAAACGTATCGGTTGCGGCCGTAATCGCCGCCGGGGGAACCGGCACGCGCATGCAGGCGGCCCTGCCGAAGCAGTTCCTCGAAATCGGCGGGAAACCCGTTTTTCTCCACACCATCGAGCGGATCGCTTCGCTGGAGGAGGTCACCCGGATCATCCTCGCGCTGCCGGAGGAACACATCCCGGCCGCGGAGCGCATTCTCGGCGCATACCCGGTCGGGACGGGCGTGCTGTGCGTCGCCGGCGGGCGAAACCGCCAGGAATCGGTGCACCGCGGCGTGCTCCATGTACGCCCGGACGCGGATATCATAATGGTGCACGACGCCGTGCGGCCGCTGTGCGACCGTGCGACGATGCGGCGCGTCCTGGAAGCCGCGTGGAAAAAGGGCGCGGCCGTGCCCGGGCTTCCGGCCACGGAAACGATCCAGCGCGTCTCGCGCAAGGGGCGCGTGCTGGCGACGCCGCCGCGCGAGGAGCTGTTCGCGATCCAGACGCCGCAGGCGTTTCACGGCACCATCCTCCGTTCGGCGCTCGACCGCGCCGCCGCCGCGGGGTTCACCGGGACCGACGAATCGTCGGTCGTGCGCTGGGCCGGGCACCCGGTGCATGTCGTGGAAGGGTCGCCGGACAACATCAAGATCACGCGCCCGATGGACCTCGAGATCGCGGAGCGATTCCTGGCGGGCGGGGCACGGAAAGAGGAAGCGGGTATGAGCGAAGCGAAGCTGCGCATCGGTCAGGGGATGGACTTCCACCGCCTGGTCGAGGGCCGCAGGCTGATCCTGGGAGGAGTGGAGATCCCCTTCGAGCGGGGACTCGAGGGGCATTCGGACGCCGACGTGCTGGCGCACGCCGTGTGCGACGCGCTGCTCGGCGCGGCCGCCCTCGGCGACATCGGGCGGCACTTTCCCGACACCGACCCGGCGAACCGCAACCGGTCCAGCCTCGAGTTCCTGCGCGGCGTGCGCGCGAAGATCGAGGCGGCAGGGTGGTCGATCCGGAACGTCGATACCACGCTGCTCGCCGAGCGGCCGAAGCTGATGCCGCACGCCCCGGCGATGAAACGCAACCTCGCCGAATCCCTCGGGATCCCGGAGGACGCCGTGAGCATCAAGGCGACGACGACCGAAGGCATGAACGCGGAGGGGCGCGGCGAAGGAATCTCCGCGCACGCCGTCGCGCTGCTGCAGAAGAGATAAACAACCGGGATCGGCCGAAAGCTCCGGATGGCGCTTCGCGAGATCCTCCGTCATTTTCAGGGAATACCCATGAATTCCGAAAATCCCGTTCGCGTGCGTTTCGCCCCCAGCCCCACCGGGTTCCTCCACGTCGGCAATGTCCGCACGGCGCTGTTCAACTGGCTCCTGGCGGGCCGGGCGGGCGGCACCTTCATCCTGAGGATCGAGGACACCGACGCGGAGCGCAGCCGGCCCGAGTACGAACGGCAGCTTCGCGACGACCTCCTCTGGCTCGGACTCGATTGGGGCGAAGGGATCGGCAAGGAGGGCGACTGCGGCCCCTACCGGCAGAGCGAGCGGTACGACCTCTACCGGAATTACGTGCGGCGGCTGGTGGAAGAGGACAAGGCCTTCCGCTGCTTCTGCTCCGAGGAGGAGCTGGAGCGGGTCCGCAGGGAGCAGCTGGAAAGCGGCCGGACGACGGTCTATTCCGGCAGGTGCCGGCATCTGCCGGCGGACGAGGCGGAGGCCCGCGTCCGGGCCGGGGAGCCCTTCACCGTGCGCCTCCGCGTGCGGCCGGGCAGGGTCGGATTCACCGACCTGGTGTTCGGCGAAATGGAGATCGAGACCGCGCAGATCAGCGACCCGGTGATCCTGCGCAGCGACGGCAGCCCGACCTACAACTTCTGCTGCGTGGTCGACGACACGATGATGCGCATCTCGCACGTCATCCGCGGCGACGGGCACCTGTCGAACACGCACCGCCAGGTGCTGATCTACGAGGCTCTGGGCGCCCCCGTTCCGCACTTCGCCCACCTGTCCACGATTCTCGGACCCGACGGGCAGAAGCTGAGCAAGCGGCACGGGGCCACCTCGGTGGAGGAGTTCCGGCGCCAGGGCTACCTGCCGCAGGCGCTGGTCAATTACCTCGCGCTGCTCGGCTGGTCGCCGCCCGTCGACGGACAGGAGGTCCTGTCGCCCGAGGAAATCACGCGGCAGTTCGGGTTCGACCGGGTCCAGAAAAATCCGGCGACGTTCGACACGGCGAAGCTCGACTGGATGAACCGGACCTATATCAACAAGGCCGGCGGCGCGGAGCTGGCGGAGATCGCCCTGGAATACTACGTCGCGGCGGGACTCCTGCCGGCGCAGCCGGACGCGGAGACGCGCGCGTGGCTCGGGCAGCTGATCGACCTGACGAAGACGCACGTGGATCACCTCGACCAGCTCCCGCGCGAGGCGGGCATCGTTTATGGTTTTGAAGCCATGCCGCCCGAAATCGACGAAGGCGCGCGCGAGGCCCTGGGGACGCCGGAGGGCATGGCCGTAGCCCTGGAATTCAAAAGGCTGGCGGACGGGCAGCCGGGCCTGACGCCCGAGTCGTACCGCTCGATCGTCGCGCAGGTGAAGTCGAACACGAAGCAGAAGGGGCGCAACCTGTACCACCCCATCCGCGCGGCGTTGACGGGGCGCGGATCGGGACCGGAGATGGAAAAGCTGATCCCGCTGTACGAAAGCGGGAGCCGGCTGGCGCTGCCGCGCAGGGTGATGTCCTGCCGCGAGCGTCTGCAGGCGGTGCTCGCATCCCGGTGATGGCCCTTTGTATAGGACGGGAAACCATGTCGGTTTTGCACGGGATCAACGCGGTGGCGGAGGCGGTCAAGGCTGCGCCGGAACGGATCGAACGCATCTGCGTCGAGCGCGGGCAGCGCAACCCGCGCATCCAGGAAATCGTCGACCTGGCCCGCCAGAGCCACATACGCATCTCCTTCGAAGAGCGTTCCTGGATGGACCGGAAAAGCGAAGGCGCGCGCCACCAGGGGATCCTGTGCTTCGCGGCGGAGATGGCCACGCTCGATGCGGACGACGTCCTGCGGCAGGCGAAATCCCCCGGACTCCTCGTCCTGCTCGACGGCGTCGAGGATCCGCAAAACCTCGGCGCCGTATTGCGCTCCGCGGAGGCCGCCGGGGCGGACGGAGTTTTTCTCCCGCAGCACCGCAGCGCCGCGCTCAGCGCGACGGTGGTCAAGGCGAGCGCCGGGGCCGCATCCCGCGTCAAAATCGCGCGCGTGCCCAACCTCGTCCGCCTGATCGAATCGGTCAAGGAAGGCGGGTACTGGGTGGCGGGACTCGACGCCGCGGGCGCCGCGCCGCTCTGGGACATAGACCTCACGGTGCCCGTCGCCCTGGTGCTCGGGAGCGAGGGGAGCGGGATGCACCGGCTGGTCAGGGAAAGGTGCGATTTTGTCGCTTCGCTGCCGATAAGAGGGGCGGTGAGCTCGTATAATGTCAGCGTCTCCGCCGGCATGGCGCTGTACGAAGTCCTTCGCCAGCGGGCGCTGAAAAAATAGCGGAAACGGGACCATGCCTGTCGTTGAAATCGAAAACCTGACCAAGGATTTTTCAATCGGCTTCTGGAAAAAGCGCCCGGTGCGCGCGCTCGACAGCCTGTGCCTCGAGGTCCGGCAGGGGGAAATCTTCGGGTTCCTCGGGCCGAACGGGGCGGGCAAGAGCACGACGATCAAGCTGCTGATGCACCTGCTGCACCCGACGTCCGGGAGCGCCCGGATCCTCGGAAAACCCGTCGATCATGTCGGGATGCACCGGTCCATCGGCTATCTCCCGGAAAACCCGTATTTTTACGATTATCTCACGCCGCGGGAACTGCTGGCGTACGTCGGCCGCCTCTTCGGACTGCGGCAGCCGGAGCTGTCCAGGAAGGTGAACGCCCTGATCGAGGATGTCGGGCTCGGGCATTCCGCCGATCTGCAGCTGCGCAAGTTTTCCAAAGGGATGGTGCAGCGGATCGGGATCGCCCAGGCGCTCATCAACGACCCGGAGATCGTGTTCCTGGACGAGCCGATGTCGGGCCTGGACCCGCTGGGACGCATGGACGTGCGGCGCATCATCACGTCGCTGAAGACGCGCGGCGTCACGGTGTTTTTCAGTTCGCACATTCTCCCGGACGTGGAAGCCATCTGCGACCGGGTGGCGATCCTGAACCGCGGCCGCCTCCAGGAACAGGGCGCCCTGGAGGAAATTCTCAAGGTCCGCATCGAGGGGCACGAGGTGATCCTTTCGGGGTGGGCCGGGGAGCACCTGGGGAGCATGGGGAAGTTTGCGGACGAAGTGAGGCCGATGGGGGACCGGCTGCACCTGCGGGTGAGCGACGGGAAGAAGCTGGAAGGCCTCCTGGCCTTCGTGTTCTCGAACAAGCTGGACCTGATCTCGCTGAACCCGATCCGGCCGTCTCTGGAAGAGCACTTTCAATCGCTGGTCGCAGGCCGGCGGCCGGCCGCAGGAGTTCCCGAAGGAGCATAGGAAAGCGCACATGATAGGACGCGTACTGGCCATCGCGGGGAATACCTACCGGGAGAACATCCGCGACAAAATTCTCTACAACCTGATCCTCTTCGCCCTGATCATGATCCTCAGCTCGCTGGCGCTCGGCCAGCTGACGCTCGGGAACGAGGACAAGGTCATCATCGACCTGGGGCTTTCGTCCATCTCGATCTTCGGGATGCTGATCGCCATCTTCATCGGGATCAGCCTGGTGTACAAGGAGCTGGAGAAGCGGACGGTTTACGCGCTGCTCGCCAAGCCCGTGCACCGCTACGAGTGGATCCTGGGCAAATATCTCGGGCTGCTGTTCACGCTGCTGGTGAACGTCGCCATCATGACCGCCGGGCTGGCGCTGGCCATGCTCTACACCGGCGGGATCGCTCCCGGCGCGTATGCGCGCCTGGTCCCCGCCGTGTACCTGATTTTCCTGTCGCTCGCCCTGGTCACCGCGCTCGCGCTGCTCTTCTCGACGTTTTCCTCGCCCGCGCTCTCCGCGGTCTTCACTTTCTTCCTCTGGATCGCCGGGCACTTCGGCCGCGACCTGCTGGGCTTCGGCGAACTGACGAAATCCAGGCCGGTCGAGTGGCTGTGCCGGGTCCTGTATTACGCGATCCCGAACCTGTCGAATTTCAAGATCATGGACAGCCGCAGCGTCCTTCAGGGCGCGGGATATTTCCAGCCGGTCGACCCGGGCGCCATCGCGTGGTCGACCGTCTATTGCGTCGTGTACTGCGCGTTTCTCGTCGCGCTCGCCGTCGCCATCTTCATGCGCAGGGACTTCAAATGAAAGCCGCGCGCGCCGCACAGTCCGGGCAGTGGTGGCTTTTCCTGGGCATCTGCCTGCTCAGCGCCCTGCTGGTCAAGCCGGTGCAGGACCGGTTCGAGGCGAGGCGCGGCGAACCGGAGCCGGACCCCGACCTGCTCTACTTCAGTTCGCCCCGGGCGGTGAAGGCCATGGCGCTGGGATACGACGGCCTCGTCGCGGACTTCTACTGGATGCGCGCCATCCAGTATTACGGGCGCCGCGAAGAGGCGAGCAAGCGCCCGGTGCGGTACAAGAACCTGGCCGCCCTCTTCGACATCACCACGACGCTCGACCCGAACATGCTCGACGCGTACCGCGTCGGCAGCTATTTCATCGCCGAGCCGGACCCCGTCGGCGCCGGCCAGCCCGAAGAGGCGCTGAAGCTGCTGGACAAGGGATTGCAGGCGCACCCGCAGGAATGGCGGCTGCACTACGACAAGGGATTCCTCTACTACTCGTTTTACCAGGATTACCGGAAGGCCGGGGAGATCTGGATGGAGGCGGCCAAACTGCCGTCCGCACCCCACTGGATGGAGGGGCTGGCGGCGATGTCCATGTCCAAAGGCGGCTCCATCGAGGTCGCCATGGCGCTGTGGCAGCGGCAGTATGAGGAATCCGACCGGGAGGATGTGCGGGAGAACGCGCGCAATCACATGATCAGTTACCGGGTGGCGACCGATCTCTGGACGCTGGAGTTCCTGATCGAGAAATTCCGCTCGGCCGCGGGCACTTATCCCGCGAGCCTGCGGGAGCTGATGCGCACCAGGCCGCGAAAATATTCCATCGCCGATCCCACGGGCGTCCCGTACGCGTACGACCCGCAGACCGGCGCGGTGCGCCTCGGCCCCGATTCGAAAATCCGCTTCCTGAAAGTCCCCGAAATCTACAAGGAACAGCTCCGCCTGCTCGTCGCCGACTGAGAATCCAGGCCACGAATTTCACGAATTTGCACCGGCGCAGAGTGCCGCAGGCATGCCGGCGGCAAGCGCCGATCGGCGAGACGCGGGCGCATAGTGCCGGAGGCACGGTGCAGCATAGCCCGGGGTGACGGAGCCCGCAAAGCGGGCGACGGAACCCCGGGGACGGGATAGGAAATAAGATGAGTCCTGTAAGGACGATACAGTCTGTGTCGTCCCTCCGGGACTCCGTCCTGTTGTTCATTGAAACCCAGGGTTCCGGCCGCTGGCGCGGCCTCCACCCTGGGCTTTGCTGTGCCGCGCCTGCGGCGCTGGAACGGTTGTGTTTCCCCGATGGTAC
Source organism: uncultured Acidobacteriota bacterium (assembly GCA_964613495.1). Classification (GTDB taxonomy): domain Bacteria; phylum Acidobacteriota; class UBA6911; order UBA6911; family UBA6911; genus UBA6911. Next base: position 12,768 of record CAZTHE010000016.1, read on the forward strand.
GACGCGCCTGCGGCGCTGGAACGGTTGTGTTTCCCTGATGATTTGACGGCGCTGGAACCCTTGCGGTCAGCCGGCGAGGGTGACGCGGTCGCGGCCGGCGCTCTTGCTCCGGTAGAGCGCCTTGTCGGCCGCCTCCACCAGGGCCTTCGCGGTGCGGCCGTGGTCGGGGAAAATGGCGACGCCCATGGACGCGGTGATGCGGCCGAGCGGGCGCCCGCGGTAGTGGATGTCGAGGCGCTGGATCGCCTCCTTGAAAAATTCGGCGCGCTGCCGCGTCACGGCGCCGGTCCCCTCGGGCAGGATGAGGGTGAACTCTTCCCCGCCGTAGCGGCAGGCGATGTCTTCGCCGCGGATGTTCCCCCGCAGGAGTCCGCCGAGTTCCTTCAGCAGCAGGTCGCCCGCCTCGTGCCCGAAGTTGTCGTTGAAATATTTGAAGTGGTCCAGGTCGATCATGATCATGCCGAGCGGCCGCTGATTTCGGGAAGCCCTCTTGATTTCGAGCTCGAGCGACTCCTCCATGAACCGGCGGTTGAAGAGGCCGGTCAGCGGGTCGCGGATCGACTGGCTGCGCAGCGTCTCGTGCAGCCGCAGGTTGGACAGCGCCATGGCGATATGTTCGGACATGGTCACGGCCATGCGCTGCTTGGTTTCGGTCATCTTGACGCCGTCGGGCTGCATGAGGTGCAGGACGCCGATGGCCTCGCTCTGCGCCATCATCGGGATGCAGAGATAGCCGTCTTGGGGCGGGTGCTTGACGTGGCGGCAGATCAGGCCCGAGCGGACGTTCTCGACCCAGTGCGTCCGGCCGCGCCGCAGCGCCCAGCATTCCTGCGGCGAGAAGACGCGCTCCGCCAGCGCGGGATCGCCCCACACGGCGACCGACTCCACGGAGTTGCGAGTCGGGGCGATGATGTAGAGCGCGCCGACCTGCACCGGGAAAATCTGCTGCGCCACGCGCACGATGACGTTGTAGGCCTCCTCGAGCGTGAAGCAGGCGCGCAGGATGTCGCCCATGTCGTTGAGCATGGCCATTTCGCGCGTCCGCTCCTCGAGTTCCGACACCCAGGCTTCCAGCTTCAGGTTCGCCTCCTGGAGCGCCTCCTCGGTCTTCTTGCGCTTGGTGATGTCCCGCGCGATCCCCTGGACGCCGACGACCTTTCCCCCGCGGTACACCGGCCGGGAGCTGATGCCCAGCGCGATGCGGCTGCCGTCCTTCGCGAATATTTCCAGTTCGAAATTGAGCGGGACTTCCCCGGCGATCTGCGGGTCGAGCATGCGGCGGCCGAGTTCCCGGTCCTCCGGCGCGATCGGATCGACGATGTTCATCTCGAGGGCTTCGGCCACGGTATAGCCCATGATCCGCTCCACGGCGCGGTTGATCGCCAGCATCTTGCCGGCGAAATCGTAGGTGAAGATGATGTCGCTGGCGTTTTCGAAGAACTCGCGGTACAGGTCCTCGGTCTCGAGGATCGTGCCCTTTCCGGAGGATCGCGCGAGCTTGCGGCAGGCCAGGTCCTTGTGGTTCCGGAAGAGCTCGGCCAGCTGCGGTTCGCTGCGGACCAGCGACAGGAAGTGCTCCCGGACGACCGGGTGGTCTTCGCAATTGACTTCCGGGTGCGCCTCGATCCATACGTGGGCCGCCTTGACCGCGGCGAGGAGCGCGATCAGGCCCGCGTAGTCCGCGTGCCCCAGCAGTTCCTTCAGTTCCGCCGCGGCGCGCACGGAGGCATTCGTTCCCAGGAACACGGCGGCGCTGCAGAGGATCACGTACTCTTCGAACTCCGCATCCCCGTCCGGCCAGGACTCGAGCGGGTGCGGATACTTCGCGAGCGTCTCGAAAACGCCTTCGATGTTGTCGGTGGCCAGGAACGGGCCTTCCAGCAGGCGCCGGATGTCCCGCGCATGCATTCCCATGCCGTGGAGCGTGCACGCGTGCGTGACGACGAAATAGGCGGACGAGCAGAACTGCGATAGAGTCGCGGCCAGTTTTTCCTTGAAGAGCTCCGGCAGGGGATTGTCGTAATAGCAGGAGATCTGCTGGCGCCAGAGTCCTTCCAGCAGCGGGGCGGAATCGAGGGCCGGGGCGAAGAACGGCGGGACGAACCCGAAGCGCCGCTCGATCTCGTCGCGGATCCGGCCGGAGGCCGGTTCGCCGCGGCGCGCCGCGGCGGCGTCCAGGCCGGAATCGAGACGTTTCAGGTCTTCCAGCTTTTCCCACAGAGGATTGAGCTCGCGGTCTGTCTCAGCGTCTGCGCTATTCATCTCGAGCCGGTCCCACAGGGAAAATCGGGCTGCATCGGTGCCTCAGTTCCAACAGCATCCGCATCGCCGATATGAAAATGTAATGGGCAAGGGGAGAGCGACATACCCGATGCACCATTCTGGACCATCCACGGGAAAACTCAAGCAAAAAATCGTCTTACATCCCCTTTCCCGTTGAACGTTTAACGTTGAACGTGGAGGATGCACCCCATTCTTCCCAAATCCGCAACGGACCGGCGATTATGGTCCCCGCGGCGTTTCTCCTCAACTGGCGACGACGACCTGGTTCCCTCCCCCGCCCCGGGCGCGGTTCAGGGCCGCCTCGGCCGAACGGATCAGCGACTCGACAGTCTGCCCGTTATCGGGGAAAACGGCAAGCCCTACGGACGCGGAAATGTGTCCGACCAGCTCGCTCTGGCTCTTTACTTCCAGCCCGCGCACCTGGTCGAGGAGTATTTCGGCCCGTTTCCGGCTGACGTCAAAGCCGGCATTCGGCAGGAGGAGGATGAACGTCTGGCTGCTGAAACGGCAGGCGATATCCCCTTTGCGCACGTTGGCCTGGAGCAGCATGCCCGCGCGGCGCAGAATGGAGTCGCCCAGGTCGAGCCCGTAGCTGTCGTTCAGCAGCTGGAAGTTGTCCAGCGACAGCATGATGGCGCTCAACGGGTTCTGCGTGCGCACCGCGCGGCGCAGCTCGAGTTCGAGCGATTCCTCCATGAAGCTCCGGTTGAACAGGCCCGTCATCTGGTCGCGGATCGACTGGTTGCGCAGGGTTTCGTGCAGCCGCAGGTTGGACAGCGCCATGGCGATGTGTTCCGCCATGGCCACCGCCAGCCGCTGTTTGGATTCGGGCAGCTGGACGTTCTCGGGATGGGCCAGGTGCAGGATGCCGACGGCTTCGCTCTGCGCCATCATGGGGACGCAGATGTAGCCCCTGGGCAGCGGTTCGTGCACATGTTTGCAGAGCAGGCCGACGCCGGTGTCTTCCACGCAGTGCACCTTGCCGCGGCGCAGCGCCCAGCACTCGTCGGGGGAGAAGGTGAGTTCCATCTTCGACGTGTCGCCCCACTCCGCGACGGCCTCCACGATGTTGCGCAGCGGGCCAAGCACGTACAGGGCGCCGTTCAGGACGGGAAAGAGTTCCTGCGCGACGCGGCGGATCACCTCGTAGACTTCCTCCGTCGTGAGGCAGGCGCGCAGGACATCGCCCATTTCGCTCAGCAGCGTCATTTCATTGGTGCGCTGTTCCAGGTCCTGGACCCACGCCTCCAGTTTCCTGTTCGCCTGCTCGAGCGCCTCGGCGGCCCGCTTCCTCTCGGTGATGTCCCGCGCGATGCCCTGGACGCCGATGGCCTTGCCCTGCTGATAGATGAGGCGGGTGCTGACTTCGAGCATGACGCGGCCGCCGTCTCTGGCGATGACCTCGATCTCCTGCGTCGCGGACGACTCGGAGGCGAGCTGATGGTCCACCATCCTGCGCGCGGCTTCGCGGTATTCCGGCGCCACCAGATCGCCGAACTTCATCTGGAGGGCCTCCGCGCGCGCGTACCCCGTGATGCGCTCGGCGGCCCTGTTGATCGACGTGATCCTGCCGGCCATGTCGTGCGTGTACACCATGTCGTACGCGTTCTCGAAAAGCTCTTCGTAGCGGTACTCGCTGATGCGCCGGGCTTCTTCGGCCAGCCTTCGCTCGGTCACGTCGCGGATGATGGCCAGGCCGCCCGTCGCCTCGCCGGTGCGCGGGTCCAGGATGGGGCCGTAGTATCCCTCGTAATATCTCTGCCGGCCGGTCCCGGGAACGGTATACGTCTTGTCGCGGGAAACGCTCTTTTCCCCTTTGAGGGCGGCGTCGAAATTCGCGTCCTCGCCCAGTTCCTTCAGGAAAGCGCACGCGGTGAAGGCGTGCTTGCCCAGGGCCTGTTTCGCCCCGACGCCGAAAATCCTTTCCATCGCGGGATTCCACACCGTGAGGAATCCGTCGCGGTCGAAGGCGAAGATGCCGTCGACGCTGCTGTTAATGAGCCTTTCCAGCAGCTGCTTCTCCGAGCGGACTTCCAGGTCGGCGCCCTTCCGGGCGCCGATGTCCTCCACGACCAGCAGGCACTGCCGGCCGGATCCCGGTTCTTCCGGGAGCGCGGAAACGGTGCATTGGACCCAGAAGCTCTCTTTGTCTTTCCGGAGGAACTGCGCTTCGAGTTTCGAGACGGGCACGACGGAGTCGAACACCTGGGCGATGTGCTGCATGCAGGCGTCGGGATTCTGCGCGATGTCGCGGATGCGCAGCGACGCCAGTTCGCCCGGCGCATACTCCAGCATCCGGTGGAGCGACCCGTTGGCCTTCAAGATGCGGAATTCGATGTCCACCAGCGCCAGCCCGAACGGATCCAGGTCCGGCAGGCCGGACGGCCAGGGCTCCGCCTGCACGACGGGCGCACCGGCGGATTCCGGCTGCGCCGTCCCTTCGCCGGCAGGCTGACGGATCAGCTGCTGCAGGTGAGTGATCTCCTCGCGCAGAGACTCCAGTTCGTCCGCAATATTCCTGGTTGGAGTACCTTCGTTATCCATGCTTTCGGCGCCGCTCGCCCCGGCACTTCCCCGGCGGGTCAAACCCGGCGTGCCGGGGACCCAAAACCTGACAAAACAATAGTTTATGCCTCTACTGGGGCGCTTTCAGGTTATCGTAACGGGGAGATCAAACCTTTAGACAAATCCTCCGGCAATTGCAGCCTCAACAAGGTATCACACATTCCGCGGCTCTTTCGGGTGACCGGTATGCTATTTTTATGATTTGCGGGAGAGAATTTCATGAAATACGAAGGCATGATCTACCGACCACCCAGTGAAGCGGACAGCCTGATTCTCCAGGTGGCCGTGGGCTGCTCCTACAACCGGTGCACCTTCTGCCATTCGTTTCAGGGTAAACAGTTCCGTATCAAGTCCTTCGAGGAGATCCGGGAGGACATCGACGAGGCGGCGGCCTACGGGCGCATCCCGCGGGTTTTCCTGGCAGACGGCGACGCACTGGTCATTCCCCAGCCGGACCTGGTGCGCATCCTGAGCTACCTGAGGCAGAAGATTCAGGGTCTCGAGCGGGTGGGCATTTACGCCAATGCCGTGGATATTCTCAAGAAGGACGTGGAGGAGCTCAGGGAGCTGAAGAGTCTCGGGCTGGGCATCGTTTACCTGGGGCTGGAGTCGGGGAACGCCGAGGTGCTGAAGCGCATCAGGAAAAACGCCACGGCGGACCAGATGATACGCGCCGGGAAACGGGTGAGGGAGGCCGGCATCCTGCTTTCGGTGACCGTTCTGCTGGGCATCGGAGGGGTGGAGCTGAGCCAGGCGCACGCCGAGGACACCGGCAAGGTGCTTTCGGAAATGGACCCGGACTTTGTCGGGGCGCTTTCGCTGATCGTCGTCCCCGGGACCCCGATGGCGGAAGATCTCGAGAGCGGGCGGTTGGTCCTGCCCACGCCTTTCGAACTGATACGCGAATTGCGGACAATGATCGCGAACTGCCGGTTTGGCAAATGCTTCTTCGCGTCAAACCACGCTTCGAATTACCTGCCGCTGCGCATCCGGATGCCGGAGGAAAAGGAAAAGGCGCTGCAGCTGATCGACAGGGTTCTGGAGCGAAGGGACCCGGAGCTTCTCCGGCCCGAATACATGCGCGCGCTGTAAGCCATTCACAGAGGGGGGAGGGCCCGGATCGGGTAATCTCCCCAACCGGGCCCCCCGAATGCGATAAGCCTGCAGCGTGAAGTCCCGCGTTACTTTTTGCCGCCAGGCACGTAGCCATCGGAGAGGGTTTTCATGAACGCCACGATGGCCCTCTCCTCTCTCAGGCTCAGGCCCAGGTCGCCCATCTCCGCCGTGTTCACGGTCTCGGGCACCTCAGGTGCGGGCCACCCTTCGCCGGGAACGTCGCGCGTGTTGTAGAAGTGGACGATCTCCAGCAGGCTCTTGAAATAACCGTTGTGGCCATAGGCCTTGATCAGCCCGTGGGGCCTCAGGTCGACGTTGCGCAGGGTCGGCACCTTGTGCTTTCCCCACTCCGCGCCGTAAATATCGTCGCCGTATCCGGCATGCTCCAGGAAACCACCCAGGCCCGGATCGGCCCAGGCCGGATCCGCAATGCTGGCCGGATTCTCGGGATTCCTTGGAATTCCCAGGTTGTCGTAAGTGAAATCCGTGAACAGCGGCTTCTTGCCCTTGATGAGATGGCAGGCCGCGCATTTGGCTTTGCCCTGGAACAGGGCCCGTCCGAGCTGCTCCTCGCTCGTGAGCTTGGCCTTTCCATGCAGCCAGTAGTCGTATTTGGAGGTGAAGGGATTGACCTCCTCCGAGCGTTCGTAGGCGGCGATAGCCCGGCCGATGCAATCATAGAGCTCAGTTGTGTCCCCGTCCGGGCACTGGGCGGCAAATAGATCCGCGTAACTCGATGCGCGAACCTTGTCGATAACATCGCCAGCAGAGTACAGCGCCTGTTCTTTGGGATTCAGGAACGGCCCTTGAGCCTGTTCGGCCAGCGGATCGCCGAGTCTCCATCCGGTAGCGCGGCCGTCCCAGAACATCCCCCCGATCCAAAGGCCGGACCTGGCGTCAAAATATAGAACCGGGCTGTCCCCGCCATAAGCCGACGTAGGAGGCTTGCGGTCGCCAAATGCCCCGGGGACCGATCCTTCATATACGGATCCATGCGCGTTGATATCGCTGTCCGGTCCGGTCCAGCCGGCTTCGGGAGCGTGACAGCTGGCACAGGACTGGTTTTCGTTCAAAGACAGGTTGGTGTCGAAAAACAGCGCCCTGCCGAGTTCCTCCTGAGGAGACAACCCGACCTGCGCGGAGGTGCCGGCGATGACCAGCAGCACAACGGTGGTGGCGGCAAGCGCCAGAAACTGGATTCTCTTTCTGTTCATAGGCGTATTCCCTTGGTGGAAAGCATTGGTTTGCCTGTAGCCAAATCTCTTTCGGGCATAGAACATAGTTAAACTTAACTATGGAATAAAGCAATTAACCATCCAAATCATTGCCGTTGCCTGCTTCCCGCCGTCCGGTTCTGTGGCAAGTTTAATGGAATCAGGTGATTGAGTTAGCGAAGGATTTATCCTTCTCGAAAATGCCTGAAGATAATAACTGTTCTTAACTGTAAGGAGAATTTACAAAGTTGCCGCGGACTGTAAAATTTTTCGACGTTTCGAAACGGCGGCTCCGCTTTTGCCCCCACCGGCCTGCCCCGGAAAGGACTATCTGAACGGATCTGACGATTCGAAAAGCCGAGGACTCTATAGAGGCGTGGAAACGGGTGGGGATCCAGTGGACACCCACCGATAAAATTCCTGGACACCCACCGATAAAATGGCGCGGACGCCCACCGATAAAATCAGTGAATTCATAGGCATAAGTCGGCCTGGCCCCCTCCCCGATTGGGTGGGTGTCCACGGTTCCCGTGTCCACGATTCCCGTTTGGCGGCTAATCTGAACTGGCGGCTTTCGCCCGGATCGGATTTTGCCAATTCAATTTCGAAAACCGTGAAAAATCCGCATCGGTGGAATAGAGCCGGCAATTGTGCTCCACGGCCAGCGCTGCGAGATGCGCATCGGAAACGAGATTGGCGGTGGCGCTCCCTCCGTGAAGCATTTGACGGAAGATTTCCCAGTGCTTTTCTGTCGGCTGAATAATCCGGACACAGGGTTGTTCGAACCAGCTTTGCACCCGGCCGGTGGCTTCCTTCAAGGTTAACGCCCGCCGATGCAGGCGGGTGTTCGTCGCGATGCGGATGAAGGCCGTAAGGACAGGCCAGCAGAGACACACCGGCGCCGATCCGCTCAGTTGCGCGTCCCACCAGATCCGGGCGGCTTCGTGGTGCTCGGAGAGGCTGTCTTCGGCGTAGAGCAGGATGTTGGCATCCACGAAGATCATGCGTGATCCTCACCTTCGGCGTGCGCCAGCAACTCGGCGATGTTGTCGTAGCTGAATCCCTGCCGCAAACCCATCGGGGTTGGTTCCGTCCTGTAGGGCTTCGCCGGCGGAGGATTCAGAACGCCGTCCAGGCCCAACCGCAGGGCGGTGTTGATTACCTCCTTTAGAGGCTTGCCAAGTTCTTTCGCTCCCCTTTTCACTTTTGCCGCAACGTCTGGGTCAAGCGTCAATGTGGTTCTCATATTGACATTATGATGCTTTATGAATTGCTGTCAAGATGTTTAGCTCTACCGGAACTCGACTGTCCGCGTAAGTGCCGCGTCTGGAACATTTCAGAGCTCTTCCCGGGGGACATAATCAACGGACTCAATCCAGGGCAGGACCAAAGTCGGTCTCTGTACATTTGAGGGCCGACCGGAAAATGGAGTGGAAAAATCCTGCGGATCAGTGGGTGCGGATCAGTGGGTGTCCACACTTAGCCCCACACTTAGCCACCGCTTTAGACCGTGGGTGTCCACGATCTTCCACGATCTCCTTAGACGGTGGGTGTCCACGATCTTCCACGATCTTCACGATCCCCACCACTTGCTGTGGGCATCTGCTTTCCGGTCTACTTCAGAAACCGCTCGATCGCCTTCGACATGCCGTCATCGGGGCAGTTGTGCAGGCTGTGGCCGCAGTCATTGTCCAAGACAAACGGCACGACGCCCAGCTGCCGGGCAAAATCGAGCGCGGGACCGGGCGTCACCGTGTGGTCGCTTTTGGACACGGCGATGAACATCTTCGCCTTCACCCGGGAGACGTCGGCGGCATCCAGCGCCATCATCGCCTCCGCCTGGCGGATTTTGTCGTTCGCATCGGGCCCGCTGTAGTGGTCGCGCGACCGGGCGATTTCGGCGAAAACCTGCTCGCGCGACGTGTGCGCATTGTAATAACCCGGCGTGGTGAGGATCAGGGCGCCGATCTGGTATTCGAAGGCGGCGGCCGGGTTCTCGGTATAATCCCCGTCATTCCATCGCCGGTCGTTTTTAATGGCGTCGATCTGCGTCTGCCAGTGGAGCAGGTCATAGGGCGCCAGACGCGGGGACCCGGCGATCGCCACGGCCTTGTCCATGAAGTCGGGAAACGCGGCCGCCCACTGAAACGCCTGCATGGCACCCATGGAAACGCCCATCACAGCCCTGATGTGATGGATGCCGAGGACGCGCGTCAGGAGCGCATGCTGGCTTTGCACCATGTCCCGCACGGAGATTTTGGGATACTGCATGCGCGGCTGAGCGGGGCTGTTCGAAGGGGAGGAAGAGACGCCGTTGGCCAGGGCATCGACGGCGATGACGTAGTAGCCGGCCCGGCCGAGTCCTGCCGCCGCATCCGCCATCTGCGCCGTCCTGCCGTTGGCCCAGGTCGGATAGAGGATGACGTTGGATTTTTCGGCGTCGGGCTGCCCGAAGGTACGGTAGCCTACACGGCAGTCGCGCAGGATTTCCCCGGAAACGAGTTTGAGGTCCCCGATTTCACCGAACTGCTGCTGCGCCCAGAGAGACGCCGGAAACGCCAGCATGAAGCACAAGGAAAGGAATCTCATGTGCGTTTTCCCCCGAATAGGAATTCCGTGACAGGGCTCCAGTGTAAAGCCATAGCGCGCCGGTTCCAAGGCGTCAAAGCCGAAAAAGCGCCGCAAGCCGGACGCCGGCCAAAAAGGAAGCCTGCGGGAGGCCGGACGATTATGAAAAGTCCTTTGATCGGTCCGGGACAATCCGTATGATTGGCAATACCGAAGTCGGCTGAATTCCGTCCGGAGACAATTCGATGCATCGAATCCTGGGTGTACTCTCGCTAATTTTTGTCGCGTGCGCATGGGTTCCGCCCGCTCCGCCGCAGACGGACAATCCGGGGACGGGCACGGTCGCCGGCCGCGTGATGGACGCGCAAAACCGTCCCATCGCCGGAATCCGCGTCCTCCTGCTCCGCGGGACCGTCCGCCAGGGCTACGATCCCGCCAAGACCAGAGTGGAAAGAAGCGATGCGGAGGGAAGGTACGAATTCACGGATGTGGCGGAGGGGGATTACCTGGTCGCCGCCGAGCCCGACGTGCAGGGCGACCCCAACGGCAGGACGCTGCGGTTTTATTTCCCGGAATCCATGTCCGGGAAGGAAGCGTACACGCTGCGGGTCGGACCCGGATCCATCCTGACCGCCATCGACATACGCTGCGTCCCCGGCAAGCAGGGTTTTGAGGCCAGGGGAGAAGTCGTGGATTCGGCGGGCCAAAAGCCTCTCACCCACATGCAGCTGACCTATGGACGGATCGACCAATCCGTGCGCCGGGATGTGGAGACCGACGCGAACGGCTCCTTTGTCATCACGCGCCTGGATCCCGGGAAATACTGGGTGTCGATCACGCACGAGCGTTCGGAAGACTATTACTGCTATCCGGTCTATTTCGAGATCGTCTCGGACGACGTGTCGGGATTGCGGATATCCGCTCAAAAAGGGATTTCGCTGAAGGGGAAAATCGTTTTGAACACGGGGATCCCGGAAACCCTGTTCGGCGAGCTCAATGTCGTCTTTCACCCGAGGGGGATTTCGGAAGCCGGCGGGCATCCGACCAATTACCTGGTCGACCGCTACATGGAAAAATCGAGCCCTGTTTCCGCGGACGGAAATTTTGTGATTCGCGGCCTGCCCCCGCTCATCGGAAAACTGTCGCTTCAAAGAAGGGCCGGAGTGCCCCTGGAAAATTATCATGTCCGGATCGAGCGGGGCGGGACGAATCTGAGCGAGGCGCTGCGAGTTCAGGATAAGGACGTGGGCGGCATCACGATACATGTCACCGCGGGCACCGCCGGGATCCACGGCAGCGTAAAAAGCGTGAATTCCGTAATGGAACCGCGGCGCATCCGCGTCCTGATTTCGCTTCAAAACGCGGCCGGGGCGCCTTTTGCCAAAAGCATGCCGCTCGACGATTATGGAAGGTTCGAGTTCGACGGACTGCTTCCCGGCGAATACAGGGTCATGGCGGCCGTTACAACGGATGACGGCCTGTCGAGAAGAAGCGGCGATATATACACGGTGCGGGTGGGGGAAGGGGAAACAAGGGAAATCGAGATACTGCTGGGCGGGAAGTAGCGGCCCGGGAGTGAAGAATGGCGGCCTCCCGGTTTCGGTCCGGGCCGGCAGACGCGATGCCGGTAACGGTTCAGCGTTTTGCGGCGGCCGGTCCCGAAACGGTGAATGTGAACGGGAGGACCGGCTCATCCACGATTCTATAGCCCGGCGGCACCCGGAACAGGTCCGGATCCGGCTCCCCGCGCCGGATATTGAGGACCTCGTTGGTGAATTCCCCGGTGCGCGGGTCCGAGTTTTTCGACAGGACCGTCAGCCCCAATTCAGGGGAAGTCCAGATTTCCAGGATCGCCTTCAGCGGGCTGTCGTCGCCCAGGGAGTCGACGGCGTAGGTCGTCGTGATGCGGCTGCCCTGGACTTCGATGCCGCCGATCACGTCTGTCCCGAGAGGTTCGACCGTTCTGACCAGGTCCTTTTCCCTCCGGACGCTCGCCGGGTAATTCGCGTCGGGAGGGGCGTCGACGATCCGGAAGGATTCCGGCGTCAGCACCGTGCGATGCGCCACGCGGTTGACCGGGTCGAGGTAATAGACGAAGCCCGCCACGGGGTCCACGATTTCCGGCACGATCGGCGGGTCGATCCAGTTGATCATTCCCATGGGCCGGAGAGCGCGGCGCTCCGTGCGGATCCTGCCGGATGAATCCCTGTATTTGACCGCGGACGGGCCCGGCTGAACCGTGCGCGTCCCGTCGGCGAGCGTCCTCGTCTGACGCGACACCTCGTCACCGGAATACGGGCGCCCCGTCAGAATCGTCCGGGGGAGCGGGGGAGCGGAAACTGTAAAAGATATCTCGTATTTCCCGGGTTCCGGGCCGGCGAACACGGAAGCGGCGACGCCATCCATGGGCGACTGCCCGAAACAGACCGGGACGGCCAAAACCAGCCAGGCACAGGCAACGCTTGCGGAACGTTTCATGTCGAACTCCCGATAGAGACGGCCTTCGGCCCCGGGCAGAGAGCCCGGAGCAGAAACGGTCTCAGTTCGCGGGTGGCACCCGGTTGATGGTGATGGAGAACGGGCCGGTTTCGGTGACCACCCGATATCCCCGCGGCACCTGAAACAGCGCCGCATCCGGCTCGGCGCGGCTGATGTTGCCGAGCGTCTGGATTCTTTCCCCCTGCCGGGGATCGGAGATTTTCGAGGAGATCACGGCATTCAGTTCCGGGGAAACCCAGTTTTCAACCGTGGCCGCTATGGGGCGGTCGTTGCCCATCGACCCGGCCGGATACGTCGTCGTCGTCCGGGTCCCCCGGATCGAAATTCCATCGATCGTTTGCGTCCCCAGCGATTCGGTGGCGCTTTCGGGAGGCGCGACCGCGCCCTCGCCGGATTTTGCGAGCACCATCACCGGGCCCGCCATCGGAAATACCAGGCCCTGCGGCGGTGTGAGTTCCTTGACCGGCTGCGGCAGGTCCACCCGGTGCGCGACCCGGTTCGCCGCGTCGAGGTAATAGATGCAGCCTTCCACCGGGTCGAAAATCTCGGGAACCACCGGCGTTCCCACCTGTTTCATGATCTGCGGCTCGGGGAGCCGCTGCTCGGTGCGGGTCCTGCCGGCCGAGTCCCGGTAAAAATAGCCGGAATAGCTGGAACGGACCACGCGGGTGCCGTCGGGCAGTATCTGAGTCTGCTGGGAGACTTCCTCGGCGGAATACGGCCGCCCCGGCAGGAAGCCGAGCACCGGAGGCTGCGGCGGGACCCGATACGTGAATGTCGCGGTAACGAAGTTCCCGTCCTTGTCATAACGCGCGGAACTCGTGGGCTTTGACATTTGCGTCTGGGCGAGGCCCAGAGAGACGACGAGCACCAATACGGCGATGAAATTGGATATAGGATGTCGCATGGGATTTCCCCTGTTTTGGGAAATCATACGACGACACTCGGCCGGATGCAAGTCGACGATGGCAACGATGGCGATGCCGGCCGGATGAACCGGCGCGGGGACGGATCAAATCGATTCCGGATTCCAGATTCCAGATGGCTGATTCTAAACCGCTGCGGAAAGCTCAAATCCAAAATCTGGAATCTGAAACCTGGAATTTGCAGTTAAGAGACACGCCCACTTCCACCGCAGCCGCAGAGGCTTCCTGAATAATCCGGATTAAGGAAGCGGCGCATGGCCGGGAGAAATCTCGGGGACGAAGTCCTTGCGGGCCTGGCCGACTTCCAGGAACTTGCCGATCAGCAGGATGTGCCTCTCCTTGGGCAGGTTGTTGTAGTCGATTTCGTCGATGAACCGCCCGACAGTGCTGCGAATCACCTTCTGGTTGCCGCGGTCGCCGGCATCGACTACGGCCGCCACAGGGGTGTCCGTGGGATAATGCCGTTTCAATTGCGAAAACAGCCGCGGATAATCCAGCAGCATGGTGTAGACGACCAGGCTGCTGCCGCCCGCCATGAGCTTTTCGTTGTTATCCACGCGCCCCTCCCAGTCATCCATGGTCAGGATGACGGCGCTGGTGTCGTAGCCGAACGGGGGGCTCATCTTGACCGCGGCGCTGGCCGCCTGAAACGCCCCGACTCCGGGCACCACTTCGGTGGGAATATCCGCGGGTAGCATCTCGAGCATGAAAGTCAATCCGTAGACCATCGGATCGCCGCCCTGCAGGTCGGCCACACACTTCCCTTCCCTCACGGCTTCGGTGATCCGGTCGATCAGCAGTCTCCTGGCCTGGATGCCCTTTTCCGCCTTGGCTCGCTTTTTGGGATCCGCGATTTTTTGCGGATCGGCGCCATACATCACGCGCAGCGCCACCGGACGCATCCAAATTTCCTTGCCCCCGATATATTCCTGCCAATAGGATCTTTCGTCCTCCGTTTCGATCAGGACGATGTCGGCGCTCTTGATGACCTCGATCGCGCGCACCGTGATCAGGTCTTTGGAAGTGCCCATTCCCACGATGTAAAACTTGCCCTGGCCCGCGCCGGCCGTGGCGGTTCCCGCCAGGATCAGCACCAGCATGAAATACTTCGCAAAAAATCTCATCGTTCCTCTCCTGCGCGGCCTGGGAAATTCCCGGCAAAATATCCCCGAAAACCCGCTAAAGCTCCTGCCGCCGAAACCTCGCGGCGGCCTTCGTCCATGGATCCCCGGCACGCCTTTCCGGCCACCCGAAAAATGTACCTTATAATATTGTCGTGTTGTCTCTACGCGACACGACGGCGTTTTTTATACACGACAATGTATTTTATATACAAGATAATTCTTGCGGGGACCGGCTCCGTTCTCCGGATGGGATGAAATCGTACGGGGATTTTGATGATTCCCTGTTCCCCGGAGTGCCCGCCGCCCGCCGGCAGGGTGTTTCCGGGGATTTCAAGATTCACCCCTGACCGTCGAGAGGCCATAGGAGTCGACGGGAAGAGTGGCGAACGAAACAGGCCGTCTCGCGGAACCCGCAGGTGCCGGTAAAAACAAACCGGTTTTTGACTGGAGAAACACGCCGGGAGGTTGGCCGAATTCGGGCATGCCGGGGCGGGGCATCGGGCAAAACTGCGGCACATTCCGCCGGTTTCGCTCCTATTCCTTCGGGCCGGGGCTCTGGCCGGCCTTTTGCCGGATTTGGCCGATTGCCTTGAAAACCGCGTGGTCCTCCTTCAAGGCCGCGCGGAAGCTCTTTTCGGCCTCATCGACGGTTTTCAATGCCAGGGCGTTCTCGCCCGTCTGCACGTAGTAAACGGAAAGATGATAAAGGGCGTTGCCGGCGGCTTCCGGGTTGCCGGCGTGTCGCGCGGCCAGCTGACGGAAAATGTCCGGCAGTTCGGCCTGCAGCGGCGAGCCCATGTAGGCGGCCAGGAATGCCTGGGATCCCGTGGGATTGACGGGATCCAGGTCGAATATGCGATCCCCCACCGCCTTCGCCTCCGCCTTCCGCCCCAGCCTCGCGTAGAGAGCCGTCAGCCGCCTCATGTTCTCGAATTTTCTGGGGTCGAGCCGGTCGCACAGGAGGAAACAATTCAGCGCCTCCCCGGTATTCCCTGATTCCAGGTGGGCCTGCCCCGCCAGCATCGCGGCATCGGCCTTCAAAGGCTTCTCCTCGTAGATGTCATAGGCGGCCCTGGCCTGAGGGGCCGCGTCGGCGGGCCTGTTCAGAAAAAGGTATGCGTAGGCGAGGTTGTAGCGGGCCGGCGCATAGCCCGGCGATTTCTGCAAGGACGTCTCCAGCAGTTGCGCGGCACCGGCCAGGTCATTCCCGTAAAGGGCCGCCTTTCCGGCGCGGAAATAGACTGCGGAATCCGCGCTCCCGAGAGCGATGGTGCGATCATAATTCGACCGGGCGCTTTCCAATATGTCCTTGTCGCTTTTCTCCCAGCGCCCGCGGTACTTTTCGTAGACGTCGAGGTAATAATCCGCCAGCGCCAGCGGCAGGCGCCCGTCCTGAGGATGGTTTTTGATCAGCGCGGCAAACACCTGCTGGAAATCGAAAGTCTGCGTCGTGGACGAACCCACGGCCCCGCGCACCTTCAGGATGTCTTCCGTCTCGCTCAAGTCCCTGAAGGAAAAGATTCTGTGATTGATGGAGTTCACGAAATATTTGAGGGCCAGTTCTCCCTTCTTGAGCGCGATTTCGGGGTTGGAATCCCCGTCCTCCTGCCTGTTCAGGAGCGCGAATGCACTCAGGTATTTCTTTTCCTCCACGAGACGGTCGACTTCCTTCAGCACCTCGGCCGTCGTCCCGGTCGGAAGCATCGGGGCAGCAACCAGGATGCCCCATAAAAGCAATGCATAGGTCCCGTTCATTGTTTCGCCCTCTGGTTAGCCCGGTATTTATTTCAGGATACACCCGTGTTTGGGAAGTGGCATGAATTTTTCCCGGCCACCCCCGGACTTCAGCCCGGCAATCCCGGACACCCACCTGCTGGAATCCTGGACGGGGCGAACCCTGGACACCCACCTTCTGCCAATCCCGGTGGAATCCTGGAGGAATCCTGGACACCCACCTCTTCGCGTTCACGCCCCTGTGCGCCGAGGCCTTAGAAAGCCGCGGGAAAGATCCTGGAAGATCGTGGACACCCACGGTTTTGGAATCCCGGGAAATCCTGGACACCCGCTTTCGCGAGTTGACGTCCACGCCCTCCGGGAATCGGATAAATTATTTATTTATATTGCTATACGCTCGGGATACGGGCCGATGGAATTGGAGCCGTCCGGGTCAAACTGCGGCTGTCCAGGTCTTTAAAAACGGTGGGTGTCCAGGATTCCAGGAGGATTCCAAGGGGTGGGTGTCCAGGATTGATTTTGCGGGAAGGTATCAGGCTTTGCTTGACATAACCGCCGGCATCGTTATCTTGGACAGGGGAAAATCGACGTTATTGTCAACGATTCGGGTCGCGGGAAGAAGCAGCCGGCGATCGCCGAGGGAAGCAGAGCCATGAACCCATACACCGAACACACGATCGAACACGGCATCTCGCGCCGTAAATTCCTGGGGCGCGCGGCGGTCTCCGCGGCCGGCGTGGGAGTGCTGGGCGCCGCCGGCTGTTCCCCCAGGCGCCCGGACGAGAAGGACGGCTTCGCCGACGGGGAGTTCGGGAGGAGTTCGGACGGGGCGGCCCTTCTCTCCTTCCTCCCCAAGCCCCAGCCGATCCCCGACGCAGACATCGAGGCGACAGAGACGTACGACGTGGTCGTGGTCGGGGCCGGAGCCTCCGGCGTCCCGGCCGCCCTCTCGGCCGCGGAAAACGGCGCGAAAGTCGCGGTGCTTCAGAAGGAAAGCGTGGCCGTCTCCCAGGGAAACTCCGGGGCTGGAATCGACCTGGCCCACAGCGACCCGGCCGGAGTCGAGGCTCTCGTGGCGAGGCTTCTAAAAGACAATGCCCACCGCTGCGATCCCAGGCTCGTCCGGCAGTGGGCGCACCACTCGGGGGAGGCCGTGACCTGGGTCATCGACCGCGCGAAGAAGGCCGGGGCGCAGGTTATCGACCAGGGCAACCTCCAGCAGACGTCCATCCTCGAAATCAACGGCTACCGGATGAACTACCTCACCGCCTATTTCGGGCCGAAGCCCTACACCAACGGGGACGGCATGCGGGCCCTGGGCCGGCTGGCCGCGGAGAAGGGCGTCGAGTTCTTCTTCGGCATGCCCGCCGTCGAACTCGTCCAGGAATCCTCCGGGCGGGTTACGGGCGTCATCGGCCGGGGCGAAGAGGGCAGATGCAAAAAATTCGTCGCGCGCAAGGGCGTGATCCTGGCGACGGGCGACTACCAGAACAACCGGGCGATGTGCGACTACTTCATCCCCGACCTCAAACATTACGGCCGCAAGCAGCTGAACCGGACCGGGGACGGCCACATCCTGGGTTACTGGGCCGGGGGAGTGATCGAGCCGATCGGCCACACCAAGATGATCCACGATTTCGACGCCGGCCCGGCCACCATGTGCGACATGCCGTTTCTGGCCGTCGACCGCCATGGCCGCCGCTTCGTGAACGAATCGGTCGAGATGTCGGTGCTCAACAACTACCTGCGCCAGGCGGAGCGGACGGGGGAGTATTCCCAAATCTTCGACTCGAACTACATGAAGCAGGCGGCCGGCTGGCCGGGGAGGCTGGTGCCGCCCGAAGGGCTCCGGCACTACATGCCGGAAGAACCCGGTCCGCACGAGGGCGTGTTCGAGGCCTTCATCAATACGCACCGGGCCGGCACGCTGGAGGAGCTCGCCCGGAAGATCGGCGTCGACCCGGCGGCTTTCGTCGCGACCGTCCGGCGCTACAACGAAATCGCCGCCTCGGGCCGGGACACGGATTTCGGCAAGCCCGCCGGCATGCTCCACCCGATCGACACACCGCCGTTTTACGGCATCCACCGCACTCTGCGGATATCCACGCTCTGCTCCGGGCTGCTGGTCGATGAAAACCACCGGTGCCTCGACGCGGCGGGGCGTCCCATCGCGGGGCTGTTTGCGATCGGCAACCTCGGCGGAGGATTCTACGGCGGCCCGGACTACCCGCTCACCATCTTCGGGCTTTCGCTGGGGCGCTGCTACACCTTCGGCTACCTTACCGGGAAGCACGTCGCGCGGCTGTAACGCGGAGGAAACACATGGGGGATTCTGACATGCAGAAGGGGAACAAGCGGCTCCGCGGCAAAGGATCGCGGCTGGTCTGGGCGGCAGCGGCGCTGATCGTGCTGGCGGCCGCCGCGACGGGCGGGGCCGTCTGGCACCGCAAGCCCTCGGCCTGCGGCGTGTGCCACACGCCGATGGCGGATTACGTCGAAGGTTACCGCCGGGGGGAGCAGTCGCTCATGATCACGCAGCACGCCCAGGCCGAGACCCCGCTGGTCTGCCTCGACTGCCACGAGACGGAAATCGCCGGGGATGCGGTGCGGGCGGCCCGCTGGGTGACGGGCGATTACGAGTTCCCGCTCCCGATGGCGACGATGGGGACTCGCCCGTTCTGTCTCGAGTCTGGCTGCCACGACGAGGCGGAAATGCTCGAAGCGACCGAATCGCTCAAGCCCGCCAACATGACCGGCGGCGCGGCCGACTTCGATCCGCACGACTCGCGGCACGGCAGGCAGGAGTGCAGCCGCTGCCACACCATGCACGGGAAATCGGTCCTGCTGTGCAACCAGTGCCACAATCTCGAGCCGCCCGAGGGCTGGGTCTCGCCGGCCGTGACCGGCCAGGTCGCATCCAGGTAGATCCGGAACCGCCGGCGGTCTGCCGTCGAAGACGCGCCGGCCGGGTAAAACCCGGATTCAGTGAAGCGATACGCCCCCGTCGTGCACGATCAACTGTCCCGTGATCATCCGGCTGTCGTCGCTCGAGAGAAAGAGCGCGACGCCGACGAGATCTTCCGGATAGGCGGGCTTCTTGATGCAGCGCATCGACATCTGCACTTCGTCGAGAGGCGCGGGCGGAAACTTCTTGTTCCGGTCGAACTCCTCTCCTCCCTCGGAATGCGTGAAGCCGGGGGCTATGGCGTTCACATTGATGCCGTACTCGCCCAGTTCGCGCGCCATTCCGCGCGTGAAGGCCACGATTGCGCCCTTGGAGGAAATGTAATGCGGCATTCCCGGAACCCCTTCGAATATGGTTCCGGAAGAAATGTTGACGATCTTCCCGCCCCTGTCTTTCATATAGGGGAAGACCGCCTTCACGCATTGGAAGGGGCCGAGCGTGTTGACTTCCATGACCCGCATCCATTCTTCGCGGGTCACTTCCATAAAGGGCTTCAGAGTCACCAGCAGCCCCGCGTTGTTGACCAGGATATCGACGGCACCGAACCGGTCCACGGCGGCCTTGGCCATGGCGTCGCACTGTTCCTGCCGGCTGACGTCGGTCTTCACGAAAAGCGCCTCGCCTCCCGCCTTTTCAATCGCGGCGACGGTATCCGTCCCGTCCCCGATATCCGCCACGACGACTCTGGCCCCTTCTCCCGCAAATCCAATGGCGAAGGCGGCCCCGATCCCCCGGGCGGCTCCCGTTATGACGGCAACCTTGTCTCTCAATCGCATCTCCGGCTCCTTTCCAAAACACGAGAGGCTATCATACAGAATATTTCGGGCGCCCCGTACACTATTACAGCACGGGTCTCCCGCGTGGATTGCGCATTGGGAGATGAACCGCATTGGGGCCGGCGTTAGCGCCTGGGCGCAGTTTCTGCGAACGGGACTTCGTGAGTCCATTCTCCCCATAGTTAGTTCCGGCTGCCTTTTTTGGCATTCCCCGGTGGCTGACACTGCCTATACTATAGACTACAGATAGAAACGTTTGACGTTATTAACGCAATGCGTTATGATCATGCCGTGATAAAGACCTTTCGGTGTCCTGATACTGAGGCTCTTTCCAAGGGTAATCCGATCAGGCGTTTTGCCAATTTTGCCTCGGTCGCCCGTAGAAACCTTCGTCAAATACAAATTGCGGGTCGATTGGATGATCTTCGCGTCCCACCCGGGAATCGCCTGGAAACCCTTAAAGGCAATAGAGAGGGCCGATATCGTATTCGGATAAACGATCAGTACCGAGTTTGTTTTCGATGGACTGACTATGGCGCTGAGGACGTCGAAATTGTCGACTATCATTAAGGAGATTCAATATGCGTAAGCTAAAACCGGTAACTCCGGGCGAGCTTCTGTTGGAGGAATTCCTGAAGCCGATGGGCATCAGCCAGTATCGCCTGGCAAAGGAAATCGGAGTGCCCGCGCAGCGCATTGGCCAGATTGTAAAGGGCAAACGCGTCATTACTGCTGATACCGACCTCCGCCTGTGCCGTTTTTTGGGCCTCTCAAACGGTTACTGGTTGCGCGCTCAGGTTGCCCATGATACGGAAATTGCTGAGCGGGCGCTGGGCACAAAAATCCTCAAAATCAAACCGTGGGCTGTGTAACAATTTTCACCAAGCATAACCCAACCCGTCTGCTAGCTCGTTCAATCGGAATAATATACAAGGATTGCGATAGGTCATTATCCCGAAATGGCGTTGTAGGAAGTATCGAATCGGGTTGCCGCGGCACGCTATTGGAGGAGGCGGGAGAGCGGGTTAAGGGCAATACGGCCGCTCTCCTGCCCTGCGATGCGGCTACTCTTTCGCCTTGGATTCTGCTCTCATCCTGGCGAAATGGGCGTCAAATGCCCTGATCCGTTCGATATTCGGATGCGGCCTCGAGCCGGGAGTCCCGTCGAAGATCATGGTAGCCTGTTCTTTCCCGTCAAATGCCGGCCAGACCGGCAAGCCCGGCCCGTTCGGATCGCCCTTCTTCGCGAAGTTGATCCAATACGAGCTTATCAGCTCCGATAAGGCCTTGTCCTCCGGTCCGTTCCCTCCTCCCATTGCACCCATATTGCCGAAGACATAAGGGATTTCGGCTGCGTGATTGGCGCCATCGGGCGATGCGGGGGTGCGATGATCGAAGTAGTAGACGAAAGCCTTGTTTTTGCCTTTCGCGGACTGCATTTTCGCCCACGCCCAGGTGGGCCAGGCGAAGGTCGATTCACGCATGATGTCCTTGGCCGCCCTGGTCGCGTCGGACTCCATATCGTGGGGATAGACTTTCAGAATATCCTCGGCGCTCGCCCCATAGCTGCCGCGGACCATTTTTTCGAACCCGGTGCCCGTGACGATTTGGGTGACAAACAACCCGCCTTCATTCGAGTTCGTCCCGACGAGGATGGGCGTATCGTTGAATTTCCCGGCCTCGAACATCTCATACGGGTTTTCGACGATCGTCTCGCCGTCGGCGACGGGCCGGAAGCTGCCCATGCCCTGGGTGTCTTTCTGGATCGTTTCGGCGCTGAGTGCGCGCGCGGCCTTGATGTCATTGGCGCCCAGCTTGCTCAAATAGGCCTTCCCCTGCTCTTCCGCCGCTTTCAGAGTCATGCCGAGCGTTCCCATGGCCCCGCCGCTCTCGGAAATCGCGCGCTGAAAGAAGCCCCTGGCCATCGGAGAGGTCACCAGTATTCCGACCGACATGCCGCCGGCGGATTCGCCGAAGATGGTGACATTCGACGGGTCGCCGCCGAATCGTGCGATGTTCTTCTTTACCCACTTGAGGCCCGCGATCTGATCCTGAATGCCGTAGGCTCCGGAGCCCTTGCCGCTTTCCCTGCTGAGTTCGGGGTGGGCCAGGAATCCCATCGGCCCCAGGCGGTAGGCCACGCTGACGAGCACCACGCCCTTCTTTGCCAGGTTGGCGCCGTCGTAGGCCGGCGTGCTGGTCATGCCGATGCCGAACCCGCCGCCGTAAATCCAGACCATCACCGGCCGCTTTTCCCCGGGCTTCTTCGCGCCCGTCCAGACGTTCAGATACAGACAGTCCTCGCTGATCTTTTGCGGGCCTCCCAACATGGCGCCAAAGGCGGTGTCCTGCATCGGGCCGGGCGCAAATTCATCCGCCTTCCTAACGCCTTTCCACGGTATTACGGGCTGGGGGGATCTCCAGCGCAGATCGCCAACCGGCGGGGCAGCAAACGGAATGCCTTTAAACGAGGCGATGCCGTCCTTCACAACGCCTTCAACGACACCCCCGGTGACCTTTGCGGTCGAAATCTGGGCAAGCGCCGGAACCACGGTGCAAATGATCAATGACAGGACAGAGCACAAAACCGCCAAATTCTTTCTATTCATGGTGACTCCTCTTGAAAAGAGACCGGGCATTGCCGCAGGCACCCCTCACAATCAACGGGAAGGTCTATAATAACGCAGCGTTTCGGCAAAAACTAACAATGCCGTGAATGCGATGGAAACCGGGTCGGGGGGCCGCCAGACCGAAGTCGAGACAGTCACTCGGAAACAACGGATTCATTTTCGGTACCGGGTTTGTTTCCGATGGACTGACTATGGCGCAGAGGACGTTGAAATTGTCGCCTGTCATTAACGGAATTTCAATATGCATAAACTAAAACCTGTAACTCCGGGCGAGCTTCTGTTGGAGGAATTTTTGAAACCAATGGGCATCAGCCAGTATCGGCTGGCAAAGGAAATTGGAGTGCCTGCGCAGCGCATCGGCCAGATTGTCAAGGGCAGACGCGCCATTACTGCCGATACCGACCTCCGTCTGTGCCGTTTTTTGGGCCTCTCAAACGGTTACTGGTTGCGCGCTCAGGTTGCCCATGATACGGAAACTGCCGAGCGGGCGCTGGGCGCAAAAATCCTCAAAATCAAGCCGTGGGCCGCGTAAAAATATGCACTCGGCAAAACTCCACTCGCCTTCTATTTCGTGCAAGCCGAAAGGTTTTATAAAGGCAATCCGAATGATTCGTGAAGGTTCGCCGCGAGGCGGCGCAGACGGACCGGAGAAACCGCTTCGCTCGAGACTCCGTCCGGCTAGGCCGGTCCGGCCGCCTTCTTGTCCTCGACGGGACGGTCGAGGGGAATGACCGGGATGGTCAGGATCAGCAGGAATGCCAGCAGCATGGTAACGGCCGAGATGACGAAGACCATGCGCAGCCCCGACTCCATGGAGGACCGGATGGCGTCGACCGTCTGGCGGAAGAGCGCGTCGCCGTCGCCGCCCGTTTGCGCGAGGGTTTCCCGCAGGCTCTGCATCGCCGGCTCGGACAGCAGCACGCGCGGGTCGGCGAGCGACGTCATCGTCGCGTCGCTGGCCGCCTGCGTGAGCGCCGGCGGCAGCGACGCCCGCAGGACGCCGTTATACCGGATGTTCATCGCCGATCCAAGGATCGCGGGGGCCGTCGCCATCCCCATCGCGACGCTGAACAGGATGGCGCTGGTCGCCACTCCCAGGAGCCTCCGGGGGACGGCCGCCTGCGCCACAATGGTATTGACGGTCGGCATGGCGCCCAGCGCCAGGCCCGACAGGCACGCGGCCACGAACCCGAAATAGGCGGGCGTGTTCCGGTCGAAGAACATCATCCAGAACATCACGAGGGTGACCAGCGCGTAGCCCGTGACGAACATCCATTTGTATTTCTTCGTCCGGGCGACGAGGAATCCGACCGGGACGCCGACAAACGCCATCAGGAAGCCCAGCGGCGTGATGACCTGGCCGCTCCGGGTGGCGCTGATCCCCTGGATGCCCTGCATGAACAGGGGGTAATAGAGCTGCACGGCCATCACCCCGAAGAAGGAGAGGAATCCGGCGACCGACGCCGTCATGAAGACCCGGTTCCGGAGCAGGTCCGGGTCGAAAAAGGGCTCCTCGGCCCTGGACTCGGCACGCAGGAAGAGCCAGCAGAAAACGGCGGCCAGGGCCAGCAGGCCGATGACCTGAACGGATCCCCACGGGTAGGTCGTCCCTGCGAAGGACAGGCCGAAGATGAACGCCGACGAGGCGATCGCCACCAGGACGGCGCCCGCCACGTCGATCCTGCGGGCCGCTCCCTGGACCAGCCGCGGCATGCCGTACATGAACACGAAGCACAGGACAAACAACGGCAGGCTCCACCAGAAAATGTGGCGCCAGGTCAGCGTATCCACCATCCACCCGCCCAGCGTCGGGCCGAACAGGGCTGCCAGGGCGAAAGGAACGTTCAGCAGGCCGATCCACTTGCTGCGCTCCCCGCCCGTGTACATGTCGCCGACGATCGAGAAGCAGAGGACGGCGATGGCGCCCTGTCCAAGGCAGAGAAGGGTGCGCGCGGCGATGAACGTCGGGAAGGTCGGACTCGCACCGCTCATGATCGTGCCCAGGAGGAAGACGAGCGTGGACGCCAGCAGCAGGGACCTGCGCCCGTAGATATCCGAGAGCTTGCCCGCGAAAATCATCCCGAGCGCCAGGCCGAGCGACGGGATGGAGACGCTCCAGGAATACAGCGCCATGCCGTCGAGGTCCGCCGCGATCATGGGCGCCGCGTTGTTCAGCGTCTGCATGAAGTACGCGTACACGAAATAGACCAGCAGGATGGCCGCCAGGGCCATGAACGCCTGCCGTTTCGAGTATGCGGGAACTGCCGTTTGCTGCTGCGCCATGGAATACCTCCGATTCCGGATTCCGGATTCCAGATTCCGGAAAATGCCCGAATCCGAAATGAATGGTTCTGCCGTACGACCGCTAAGGTGCAGGCCTTTTTGACACGGCGGCGGCCGGACTGGCAAGCATATTATTTGAAATTCGCCCCCTGTCGCGGGGATGCTATACTCCCTGAGGGTATTTCGGGGAGCAGGTATGACCGCAAGGATGAAGATCGTGCTGGGCGGAATCGTGATTGCCGCGGCACTGGCCTGGCTGGGATTCGTCGGGTTTCAGGAGAGCAAGGCCTACTATATAACGGTCGACGAATACGGCGCCATGCGGGGAGACTCCGACGGCAGGACCCTGAAGCTGGCCGGCGAGGTGGAGGCGGGATCCATCGACAGGACGAAGACCCCGATGGAATTCGTGATCGGCAGCCGGGACGCGAAGATCCGCGTGCGGTATGTCGGCAGCGAAATCGTTCCCGACACGTTCACCGAAGGCACCAAGGCCCTGGTGGAAGGGAAAGCCGGCGCGGACGGCGTCTTCCAGGCCACCCACATCGAGGCGAAGTGCGCGTCGAAATACGAAGCGGAATACGAACAGAAAAACGCCCGGTGACCCGGAGCCCGGCTTCTGACCCATAGGATCACGCATGGCCAATTTCGGCAGCTTCTGTCTACTCTTCGCGCTGTGCCTGGCCGCATACGCCTGCATCGCCTCCCTGCTGGAGGCCTCGCAGAAGCGGGGCTCGTTCCTCCGCAGCGCGGAACGCGCCGTCTATGCCGCGACCGGCTGCGTCACGCTCGCGTTTCTTTCGCTGCTCGCCCTTCACCTGGCGAACGATTTTTCCGTCTCGCACGTCGCGAGCACCAGCAGCCGCACGTTGCCGGTCTTCTATAAGATCGCCGCCATCTGGGGCGCCCACGACGGCTCGATGCTCCTTTGGGTCTTCTTCACCGCCGTACTGTGCGCCGTCGTCGTGGTCCAGAACCGCCGCCGGCACCGCGACATGATGCCCGTCGTGGTGGCGGTCCTGATGTTCAACCTGGCCTTCTTCCTCGCCCTGAACATCTTCTTCTCCAATCCCTTCAACCGCCTGGCGCAGGTCTTCGCCGACGGGTCGGTGCAGCCTTTCGTCCCGGCGGACGGCCGCGGACTCAACCCGCTGCTGCAGCACTGGGCGATGGTGATCCATCCCCCCATCCTGTATGTGGGATTCATCGGCTTCGTCGTCCCCTTCGCCTTCGCCATCGCCGCGCTGGCGACGCGGCAGTCCGGGGACACGTGGATCCGCACGACGCGCCGCTGGACCCTGCTGACCTGGCTGATGCTGGGCGTGGGCATCCTCCTGGGCGGCAAGTGGGCCTACGTCGTGCTGGGCTGGGGGGGATACTGGGGATGGGATCCCGTGGAGAACTCCTCGCTGATGCCGTGGCTGACCAGCACCGCCTTCCTGCATTCCGTCGTCGTCCAGGAACGGCGCGGGATGCTGAAGGTCTGGAACGTCCTGCTCATCGCCCTCACCTTCCTCCTGGGAATTTTCGGCACCTTCCTGACCCGGAGCGGGATCGTGAGCTCCGTCCACGCGTTCGCCGACTCGAACCTCGGGCGGTTTTTCATCGTGTACATGCTGTGCATCCTCTTCGGGACCCTGTACCTCATCATCGACCGGCAGGAGTACCTGAAGAGCGAGCGGCGCCTCGATTCCGTGCTCTCGAGGGAAAGCGCCTTCCTGTTCAACAATTTCATCCTCGTGGTTTCCTGCTTCGCCATTTTATGGGGGACGATGTTCCCCGCGCTGTCCGAGTGGATCCGCGGCTCCAAGATCACGGTCGGGCCTCCCTTTTTCAACAAGGTCAACATCCCGATCGGCCTGATCCTCCTTCTCCTCACGGGCATCGGCCCGCTCTTCGCCTGGCGAAAGACGTCGCTTTCGAGCCTCGGAAAATCGTTCGCCTGGCCGGCGGCGGCCGCCGCCGCCGCGGCCGTGGCGCTCCTCGCGGGGGGCATGCGGCATTTCTACGCCCTGGCGTGCCTGGTCCTGTGCGCCTTCGTCCTCACGACGATCGCCGAGGAATTCTTCAAGGGGACCCGCGTCCGCATGAATACCCGGGCGGAGGGCTTCGTGCCGGCGGCCGCAGGCCTGATCCTGAAGAACAAACGGCGCTACGGGGGATACATCGTGCACCTGTCGATCGCGCTGATGTTCCTGGGATTCGCGGGCAACGCGTTCAACCGCGAATCGACCCGGCGCCTGGCGGCGGGAGAGGAGATGAGCGTCGGCCGGTATTCGCTGAAAATGGCCTCCTACGAGGAGGGACAGACCCCGAGTTACGAATACGGACAGGCGGTAGTGCAGGTCTTGAAGGACGGCAGGCCGGTGGAAACGCTGCGGCCGGAACGCCGGTTCTACAAGGCCAGCGAACAGTCGACCACCGTCGTGGCCCTCCGGAGCACCCCTCTGGAGGACCTGTACGTGGTTTTCAGCGGCATGGCCGAGGATTCGAAGGCGGAAATCGCGGCCCACGTGAACCCGCTCGTCTTCTGGATCTGGCTGGGCGCCGCCGTCATGGTCGCGGGAGCGATCGTGACCCTATTGCCGGGGAAAAGCAGTCGGCAGTCGGCCGTCGGCAGTCGGTAGTGAATAGTCGGCAGTCGGCAGTCGGCAGTCGGTAGTCGGTAGTGAATAGTCGGCAGTCGGCAGTCGGTAGTGAATAGTCGGCAGTCGGCAGTCGGTAGTGAATAGTTGGAAGTCGACAGCAGCGGTTGGAGCCGGCATTGGTGGTTAGTTATTAGTTGTTAATTGTTAATAGTTAAATAGTTTGCGGTTGTAAAAACGTCGGTTTTGTGATCCAAAAACTGCCGACTGCCGACTGCCGACTGCCGACTGCCGACTGCCGACTGCCGACTGAAGTGGAGATACGATGGTCTGGTTCTTCTGTGCAGCATTGGTGCTGATCGCCGGAGGGTACGTGGTGCTTCCGCTCTTCCGGATGCCGAAGGCCGCGACGGGACCGGAGTTTCCGGCCGAAACGGAACTGGACCGTCTGCTGGACCGCAAGGCGGTCATCTACCGCGGCATCAAGGACCTGGACTTCGAGCACGCGATGGGAAGGCTGTCCGACGCGGACTATCGGCAGCTGCAGGCGGACTACAAAAATGACGCCGCGCGGATTCTTCAGGAGCTGGACCGGCTGGGGGACTCCGAAGACCTCGACCGGGCCATGGAAAAAGAAATCGCGGCGCGGAAAGCCGCGCTGGGCGCCGCCGCCGGAGGCCGGAGGCCGGAGGCGGCCCGCTGTCCCCAGTGCGGCGCGGAAACGGTTCCCGGCAAAAAATTCTGCGCGGATTGCGGCGCCCGGCTCTGACATGACGAACAAGACACTGCTTTGCACATCGCTGTTCCTGCTGCTGGCGCTGCCGGCCGCATTCGCCCAGCAGACGGGGGCCGTGGAGGGCCGGGTCGTCAACGCCACGGACCCCTCCATCGCGGTCGGCGCCGTCGAACTGGACATCGTCGACCTGGGCTCGGGGATGCGCATCCTTAAAACGGCCATGACCGGAGCGGACGGCAGTTTCCGCGTGGACGGGCTGCCGGCAAGCGGCCGGCTGATGGCCCGCGTGAATTACAGGGACGTGAATTACCACCGCCAGTTCGCGCTCGAGAACGCCCGGGCGAACGTCACCGTCGAGGTCTACGAGCCGACCCGGTCGATGCAGGACCTGCGGATCGAGGGCATTCGCATGGCCTTCCAGCTGGAAGGCGACCGGCTGCGGTCGCTCGAGGCCGTCACCGTGGACAACCGGACCAGGCCGCCGCGCACTTTCATGGACCCGGAAGGCAACTTCCGCATCTCGAAGCCTGCGGGAATCCTCGAGCCTCCGGAAATCAGCGTGACCGCGCCGGGATCCTCCATGCCCGTGGTCCAGGCCGCGCTCGAGAGCCCCGACGGCCGGAGCTACTACAGCCTGTATCCCCTGAAGCCTGGAACCACCACGTTCGAGGTGCAGCAGGCCCTTCCCTACACGAACCGGTCCTATGTTCTCAAAAAGCGGTTCTACCAGGACATCGAGTCGATTGAAATCGGCGTGATGCCGCAGGACATGGAACTTTCAGGAGAAGGGCTGAAGCGCGTGTCGACAAACCCGCAGCAGAATTTCTCGGTTTACCGGAGCGGGCCGGTGAAGGCGGGCGTCGAACTGGTCTGGACATTCTCGGGAGGCACCGCGGCCGCGGCGCCCGAACCGGGTTCGGAGCGGCCGGAGCAGGAATCCGGCGTGCAGCCGGTGCCCGACGCGGTCCGCCGCAACGCCCTCGCCATCGGTTCGCTGCTGCTGCTCGGACTCGTCCTGGCGCTCTGGATCGCCTTCAACCGCGCGCCGGCGGCGCCGCAGGCCACTTCCGGCGGCCGCGCCCGGGAGCGGAAGGAGCAGCGGGAAAACCTGCTGCAGTCCATCGCCGAGCTGGACCACAGAGCCGGAAACAACGCGATCGACCGGCAGGAGTACCTCAAACAGCGCGAGGCGCTCAAGCGGCGGCTCCGCCGGATATCCCTGGCGCCGAAAACGTAGCATGACGAACCGGATCGAAGTGAGCGGACTGGTGAAGCACTACGGCAGGACTTCGGCCCTGCGGGGGCTGAACCTGACGGTGGCCGCCGGCGAATTCGTCGCCCTGTTCGGAAGGAACGGCGCCGGCAAGACGACGCTGCTCAAGCTGCTCGCGGGCCTGTCGCGTCCCTCTTCCGGCACGGTCCGCATCCTGCCGGGCGGCGGCGGACCGTCGCTCCACCCGCGCGGCGCGATCGGGTATCTCTCGCACAATACCTCGCTCTACCTCGACCTGACCGCGCTGGAAAACCTCCGCTTCTACGCGCGGCTGATGGACGTCGGCGAAGACGACGGCGCCCTGGCGCAAAGGATCGAAGCGGTGGGGCTGGCCGGGAGGGAGCGGGAACCGGTGCGCAACTACTCGCGCGGGATGCAGCAGCGGCTGGGCATCGCGCGGGCGTTTTTGCACGACCCGGAGATCCTTCTCCTGGACGAGCCGTTTACGGGACTGGACCAGGCCGGCTCGGATTTTCTGATCCAATACCTGGCAAAAGCACGGGACGCGGGAAAGGCCTGCCTGATGGCCATTCACGACACGAGCGTGGGATACGAGCTGGCGGACCGCCTGGTCGTGATCGAGAAAGGCGTGGCGGCCCTGGACGTCGCCGGAAACTCGCTGACCCTCGCGGAATTCCGGCAGCGGTACCGCGCCATTACGACATGAAAAAGATCTGGGCGATATTCCTGAAGGACCTGCGGATCGAGCTGCGGACCAAGGACGCGTTCAACTCGATGCTGTTTTTCGGCGTCGTGGTGCTGGTGGTCTTCAGCTTCGCGCTCGAATCGGTGCGCGAAACGATCCGGTCGGCCGTTCCCGGCATACTCTGGGCGGCGTTCGCCTTCACGGGAACCCTCGGGCTCAACCGGACCTTCGCCGCGGAAAAGGAGAACAGCTGCCTCCAGGGCCTGCTGCTCGTCCCGGTGGACCGCGGCGTCATCTACCTCGGCAAGATGCTGGCGACGGCCGTGTTCATGCTGCTCTCGGAAATCGTCATTTTCGTCTTCGCCCTGGTCTTCTTCAACCTGACGGTCTCGAAGGAAATCCCCGCGCTGGCGCTGGTGTTCGTGACGGGTACGCTCGGGTTCGCCTCCGTGGGGACGCTGCTGTCCGCCATCGCGGTGAACACGCGGATGCGCGAGGTGCTCCTGCCGCTGATCCTCTTCCCCGTCGCCCTGCCGATCCTGATCAACGCCGTCGAGGCGACGGCCATCATCCTGAACGCGGGGGATTCCGGGGCGCTGAAGCTGCCGCTGACCGTCCTGTCGGTTTTCACCGTCGTGTTTGCCACCGTCTCGTTCCTGTTGTTCGAGCACGTCCTGGAGGACTAGCCATGAGCGAAAAACCGCTGCACCGGCTGGACGCCGTCCTGGGGGCCCTTCTTCTTCTCGGCATGGCCCTGGCCCTCTACATGGCCTTCATCGGGGCGCCGCGCGAGAAAACCATGGGAGACCTCCAGCGTATTTTCTACTTTCACGTGCCCGCGGCGATCGCGGGGATGACGGCGTTCGCGGTCAACTTCGCGGCCTCCGTGATGTACGTGATCCGGAAGGATCGCAGGCACGACGCCCTGGCGCTCGCCGCGGCCGAAACGGGCGTCGTGTTCTTCGTCATGGTGCTGGTGACCGGGCCGATCTGGGCCAAGCCCGCCTGGTTCGTCTGGTGGACCTGGTCGCCGCGTCTGACGCTGTCGCTGGTGCTGTGCCTGCTGTATGTGGCGTACCTGCTGATCCGCAATTACATCGAGGACCCGGAGCGCAAGGCGACGGTGGCCGCCGTTTTCGGCATCGTGGCCTTTATCGACGTGCCGCTCGTCTGGTTTTCCATCCGCTGGTGGCGCGACCACCATCCTTCCCCCATGCTGGAGACGGGGGGACTGAGCCCCGCGATGCGCCCGGCTTTTTTCGTCTGCCTGGCCGCCTTCCTGATCCTGATGGTCTATCTCCTGCGCCGGCGCTATTTCCTGCAATCCATGCGTGACGACCTGGACGAGCTGGAGCGCCGGGCCGACACCGCACGCTGAGGAGCCTTCGCCATGAATCCCATGAACTACCTGTTTGCCGCCTTCCTGGCCATCTGGATCATTCTGGCCTGCTACCTGTTTTCCATCCATTCGCGGGAAAAGAAACTGCGGGAAGAGGTGCAGAGACTCAAGCAGCGGATGGACAAGACCCGGCCGTGAGGCCGGGAATATCGGGTCAATCTGGCCCGCATTATTCATGAAGCTTCTGCCGTGGCGGCGGAAATATATATTAATTCCAGATTCCCAATTCCAGATTCCAGACAAGCCCCGCGGGTCACCGATTTGGGCAAGAGTGAGTTTCGTCAGAACTAGGGAGTATCTCGGGCCGTCTGGGAATACGATATCTGGAATCAGGAATCTGGAATCGGCTTTTTTTAAACCGTCTGTACCGTCTCGCGACGAACCATCATGAATAATGCGGTTTGGCCGGGAATGGGGAAGAAATTTGGATCGAGCGCCGCGGCACTTCGGGCCTGATCAGGAAGTCAGCGAGACGAGGGTTGCGCGCGCCTCTTCGGTGAGGAATTCCCACAGGCCGAGTTTCCGCAGCGTCTCCGGCGTCGGGATGCCCCGCGGATCCCAGCCGCGCTCCTGGTAGTACGCGTCGATCAGCCGGCGCAGCTGTTCCCGCCGCTTCTCCATCAGCAGAATGCGCTTTTCCGCGGTCCGCATCCCGTTCAGGGCATCCGGCCGATCGCCGAGGTGCTGCGAGAGGTCGCCGTCGTTGAACTCGGCTTCGGCTTCGTACAGCGCGTCGTCGGTCGGGCCGAGCGCGCGGTCGGGGATCCAGTCGTGGCTCCCCGTCTCCGCGCCGTATTGGAGCACATTCAGCACGCGCTGGAGGTTGATGTCGCGGTCTGTCTGTTCGAAGATCTCCTCCCACCGCAGATCGGTCCCCAGCAGGCCGTTGTAGAAATCGGCATAAATTTCCTGGGACGCCGGGTTGATGTACTTGTCCCCGTCGGTGCGTTCGGCGGATTCCGGGTTGAACACATCCACCCAGGGGAGTTTGCAAACGCCCATGTTGTCGTTGCCGAGCCGCACGCGCGGGTAGCTGACCAGCGCCCGGGCCTTGTCTTCGAAGGTCGGGAAGGCGCCGAGCAGGTCGGCCTTGATGAGCCAGGCGGCGGCGTGGTGGGCGCCGATGTCGCTGGCCGCGGCATACGATCCCTGCATCGAGAGCGAGCGGTGCGTGCGGTAGAACGAGAAGGGCAGCCCCTTGGTCTGCATGGCGAATGCATCGATTTCCCGGCGGACGTCCTTTCCCGTGCGGGCGGCGTACCTTCCGCAAACCCAGTCGGTGAGGGGCCGGATGCCCCTGCCGGTGGCGCGGGCCATTTCGGTCCTGCCGCAGGCCAGCCGGTGGATGAATTCGAGCGCCGCCGCCTCGTCGCCCCACTCGAGCGCCAGCCCTTCGCCGTCTTCCGCGACGAGGTAGCCCCGCTGAAAGCACTCCATCAGGAACGCCATCGCGCCGGCGGTCGTGATGGTGTCGATGCCGTAATTGTCGCAATGCCAGTTGGCTTCCATGATGAACTCGGCGTTCCAGATGCCGAGGTTGGAGCCGAAACCGGCCGCGGTCTCGTACTCCGGCCCGTCGACCCAGACCCGCGTGCCTGCGCGCGGGCCGCTCCGGAGGACGACGCAGCCGCCTTTCGTGCACTGCAGGTTGCAGCCCGGGAAGCAGCCGTCGTTGCCGCGGTGGTCGAAGAGGTGTTCTGCGTAGTACTTGCCGCAGATCTGCGGCGCGCGGGGATCGGAGCCTCCCTGGAAGTTGTGCACGGGGAGCGACTGGTATTCGGGCTTGCTCATGAACGTGATCAGGCCGGCGCTTCCCTTGCGGTACATCTTCAGCGCTTGCGGATCGACCTCGCGCACCACCTTGTGCAGCCTGGACCCGGCTCTCCGGACGCGCTCCCAGTCGGCCGCCCCGTAGGGATTTTCGCCCCGGGGGTGGTCGGTCAGCACGGCGATGGACTGGATCCCCTTGTCCCGCATGACGGTCCCGATCCCCGTCCGCCCCGCCTGCTTTACGCGGAAAATCCCTTTCCGGCCGTCCACCGGTTTGGTGGCGTCGTAGTAGTGGCTGTTGATGCAGCCGAAGGCGGTATTGGCGGCGCCGACGCCGGTGGAAAGGAAAGCGAACTGGCGCTTGTCATGACCCGCCGCGGTGAACCGCTCGACGGTGCGCCGCTCCAGGTCGAACGCCTCGTCGTCGGCAGGCGCTTCCTCGATCGTCACGGTTCCCCGGATACCGTCGATCACGATCGTCACGCCGCGGCCGGCCTTCCCCGTCACCCGCAGCGCGTCGAAGCCTGCGTACTTGAGATAGGCGCCGAAGTGGCCGCCGAAGTTTGAAACGCCCGGGATGCCGGTGAGAGGCGAAAGCGACACGGCCATCGCCTTGGCGGTCCCCGGGAATTGCGGGATGCCTCCCAGCGGCCCGTTCGCGATGATCAGCGGGTTCTTCGGATCCGAAGCCCGGGTTTGCGCGGTCACGGCCCGATGGAGAAGGTAGAGCCCGAGGCTCCGTCCCCCCAGAAAGTAGTCCCGCACATTCAGGTCGAGATCCGGGCACGTGATCGATCCGGAATCGAGATCGACGCAAAGGATCCTGTTGGTATACCCGCGTTCAATCGGCCGCCTGCTGAATTCCATTGTCCCTTTCCGTGTCCGCCGCTGCGGCAAAGTTTTAAACGATAAGGGCTGCGGCCTCCGGCTGTCAAGGCGGACGTGGATGGATGGATTGCTGATTCCGGATTCAGGATTCCAGATTCCAGATTCCGGATTCAGGATTCAGGATTCCAGATTCAGGATGGTGAAGGGTCCGGCATCGGAATTGGAGCCGGGCGGCGGCGGGTTGGGCGGCTTGGCGATGCGATGCGGAGGGGGCGGGCCGGAAATGCCGGGAAACCGCGAATCCGCTTGGGATATAATGCGGGAGAGAAATCGAGGTGAATGCCATGGCGCGCAGGGAGATTTCAAAGGCGAAGTGGGCGGGGATTTACAGGCAGCGACGGAATGATTTGCGGGCGAGGCTCGGCGGGGGCATCACGCTCTGGCTCGGTCATGTCCTCCAGCCGCGCAACTATGCGGACAACACGCATGTTTTCCGGCAGAACTCGCATTTCCTTTACTACACCGGGCTGTCGCGTCCGGAACTGGCCGTGCTGTCCTATCCCGGGAAAGACCGGGACATACTGTTCGCCCGTCCCGAGAGCATCGACGACATCGTCTGGAGCGGCTCGCAACCCTCGCCGTCCGATCTTGCGGGCGAGGCCGGGATCGACAAGGTGGAGGACATCGACCGGCTGGCCGGCCGCATCGACCGGGCCAAGGCGCGCGGGATCCGGATCCACTACCTGGCGCCCTATCAGCATTCGGCGCTGTATGCGATGTCCGGTCTGCTGAAGACGGCGGCCCGCAGAGTCGCCCCCGGTGCTTCCCGGACGCTGATGGAAGCGGTTGCCGTTCAGAGAAGCGTGAAATCGGGCGTCGAAGTCGCGGAGATCGAAGAGGCGCTCGGCGTCACCGGGCAGATGCACCGGGCGTGCATGGCGGCGGCGAAACCGGGGAGGCGCGAAAGCGAGCTTGCCGCGATCATCCAGGCCGTCGCGCTGTCCCGCGACCGGCAGCAGGCCTTCACGCCGATCGTGACCGTTCGGGGCGAAGTGCTGCACAACCACTCCTACGACGGCGTTCTGGCCAGGGGACAGCTGCTTCTGAATGACTCGGGCGCGGAGTCGCGCAGGTATTACGCCTCCGACATCACCCGGACCTGCCCCGTCGGCGGCCGTTTCACCGGTCTGCAGGCCGAGATCTATCGGATCGTCCTGCACATGCAGCTCGAGGCCATCCGCGTCATCCGGCCCGGGATTTCCTACCGCGAGGTCCACCTGCACGCCTGCAGAGTCCTGGCGGAAGACCTGTGCGCCATGGGCCTGATGCGGGGCAATCCCGAAAGCGCGGTCGAGGCCGGGGCGCACGCGGTCTTCTTCCCTCACGGCATCGGCCATATGATGGGTTTGGACGTCCACGACATGGAGGACCTGGGCGACATCGTGGGATACGTGAATCGTCAGAAGCGCAGCGGCCAGTTCGGCCTGAATTTCCTCCGCCTCAGCCGTCCACTGGAGCCCGGATTCGTGCTGACGGTGGAACCCGGCATCTATTTTATCCCCGCGCTGATCGACCGCTGGGCGCACGAGGGGAAATACCGGGAGTTCGTCAATTACGGCAAGTTGAGGTCGTTCAGGAAGTTCGGCGGCATCCGGATCGAAGACGACGTTCTGGTGACGGCGACGGGATCGCGCGTGCTGGGTCCGGGAATCCCGAAGACGGTCCAGGAAGTGGAAGAAGCCTGCGCTTCGGACAATCGGTGAAAGCGTGGGCTCCTTGAGAGATGCGGGCTTCGCCCGCATGTGCCGGCTAAAGCCGGCACCCACTTGTCGCAGCTCAGACCGCAAAATTCGTGAAATTCGTGGCTTGATCCGGCGTTACAGGTTCGGGATGCCGGCGGCTTCGCGGACCTTGCGGACCAGGGGCAGCGCAAGCTTCCGGGCCTGTTCCGCACCGCGCTTCAATACCGAATCCACGTATTCCGGCTGGCTTTCGAGCTCTTTCCTGCGGGCGCGCGCGGGACCGAACTTTTCCATGAAGCGCTCGAATATCGCCTGCTTCACCTCGCGGTAGCCCAATCCCCCGCTGCGGAAGCGGTCCTGCCAGTACGCCTGTTCCTCCAAATTGCAGAAAAGCTTCAGGATAGGATAAAGGTTGCTCTTGTCCGGGTCTTTCGGCTCGGCAACCGAGGCAGAATCCGTGACGATGGAATAGATCTGCTGCCGGACCTCGGTCTCGCCGGCAAACAATTCGATGGTATTGTTGTAGGACTTGGACATCTTGCGCCCGTCCCGCCCCGGGACGGTGGCGACGCTCTGGGGGATATAGGGTTCCGGCAGCGTGAGCAGGTCGCCGTAGGTATTGTTGAAGTACTGGGCGATGTCGCGCGTAACCTCCACGTGCTGCTTCTGATCCTGTCCGACCGGCACCCGGTTGGCGGATACGATGAGAATATCGGCGGCCATCAGGACGGGGTAGGCAAACAGGCCGTGGTCGGAGGGGATTCCCTGCTGCGCCTTGTCTTTATAGGCATGGCAGCGCTCGAGCAGCCCCATCGGGGTCACCGTCGTCAGGATCCACTGGAGTTCGCACACCTCCGGGATGTCGCTCTGCAGGTAGATCGAGCACCGGTCGGGATTCAGCCCCAGGGCGATGTAGTCCGCCGCGGTTCCGCGCGTCAGGGCGTGCAGCCGCGGCCCGTCCCTCAGCGAGGTGAGCGCATGGTAATTCGCGAGGAAGTAATAGCAGTCCTGGTCGGCTTCGGTGAACTGGATGAACTGCTGCACGGCCCCGAAGTAATTGCCAAGATGGAGGTTGCCGGATGGCTGGATTCCTGAGACAATCGTCATTTTCGCGGGAGTATTTGACATAGCCTGCATTTTTCGACCCTGGTATGTGAACTCGTCCGTAAAAGCCACGTATAATATCTGCAGTCGAAAATACTGTCACCAAGGGACGTTTTTTGCAATGGGGACTTTCGGCCCGCCGTTGACGGGGAAGGTTGAAAAACCTATAATTTTTCAATGCGTTGGATCTGTTCGGAGGTATGCATGCGCACCACACGTTTTCTCTTGATACTTGCAATTTTCGGCCTGGGCCTCGGAGTCCAGCAGCACTCCTACCCCCAGTCGGAATCCAGTGCCAAGAGGCCCGTGAAGAAAAAGGCCCGGCAGGGCGGCGACGTGGCGGACCACTATAAGAAGTGGCTGGAAGAAGACGTCGTCTGGATCATTTCGGACGACGAGAAAGCCACATTCAAGGCACTTTCGAACGATGAAGAACGCGAGAACTTCGTGGATCAGTTCTGGGCCAGGAGGAATCCGGATCCCCGCGCCGGGGACAACGCCTTCAAGGAAGAGCATTACCGGCGCATCGCCTACGCGAACCAGCACTACACATCCGGCATCGCCGGCTGGAGGACCGACCGGGGCAGGATTTACATCATGTTCGGCAAGCCGGACCAGCTGGAGTCGCATCCGACCGGCGGCGTCTACAACCGGCCCTATAACGAAGGCGGCGGCCAGACGTCGACCTATCCGTTCGAGAAGTGGTGGTACCGGCACATCGAGGGCGTCGGGGACGACATCGAAATCGAGTTCGTGGACAAGTCCATGTCGGGCGAATACCGGATGGCGTTGCTGCCGGAAGAGAAGGACGCCCTGATCAACGTCCCGAACGCGGGGCTGACGTTCGCCGAAGAGATGGGATTTTCGGATAAGGCGGACCGGGCGTATTTCAACCCGAGCACATGGAACGACCCGAACAGCCCGCAGAACTATCTGCGCAGCGCGAAGGATTCTCCTTTCTCGCGCATGGAGCGGTATTTCAGCCTTCAGAAGCCTCCCCAGATCAAGTTCGAGGACCTGAAGGGCATCGTCACGACCAAGGTCATCTACACCACGCTGCCGTACGATTACCGGATCGACTATATCCGCCTGTCCTCGGACAGGGTGCTGGTGCCGATCACGATCGAAATGAGCAACAAGGACCTCGAGTTCAAGAAGCAGATGGATTTCAACCAGGCGACCGTGAACGTTTACGGGGCCGTCTACAGCCTCACCGGGCGGATCCTGAACGAATTCGAGGACGTGATCAGCGTGGAATACCTGGACGAGTACTTCGAATACGGCAAGAACAAGCGTTCGGAGTACCAGCACATCGTCTCCCTGCCGCCCGGCCAGCGTTACAAGCTGGAGCTGGTGCTGAAGGACGTCAACAGCAAGAGCGCGGGCACGACGACGATCGGCCTGAACGTGCCCAAGTACGAGGACGGGACGCTGCAGACCAGCTCGATCATCCTCGCCAACTCCGTGACTTCGGCCCCGTCCAACGCCGACCAGTTCCAGCAATACGTGATCGGGGACATGAAGATCCTGCCGAACGTGAAGGCGGAGTACGTGCCGGGCCAGAACCTGATTCCGTACATGCAGGTCTACAACATGGAGATCGACCAGACCACGCAGAACCCGTCGCTGGACATCACGTTCGCCATCCGGCAGGGGGACAAGGTGCTGGAAGAGATCAAGGGCTCTTCGAGGAACTCCGAGCAGTTCTTCTACGGCCCGCGCGTGGTGCTCGTGGGAAAGATCCCGTTGAAGCAGGACCTGGAGCCCGGAAAATACTCGCTGGAAATCCGTGCCCTGGACAACATTTCGAACCGCACGGTAACAACCAAGGCCGACTTCAAGGTCCTGGAGTCCGTGGTTAAGAAGCTGGTTGCGGAAAAGCCGGAATAACCGTTTGAGGAGACCATGAAAGGAATCGTGTTGGCCGGGGGGCTGGGGACGCGCCTCTACCCCCTGACGAAGGTCACGAACAAGCACCTGCTGCCCATCTACAACAAGCCGATGATCTACTATCCCATCGAGCTGATGGTGGAGGCGGGCATCCGCGACATCCTGATCGTCACCGGCGGGAAGAATGCCGGCGACTTTCTCCGCCTGCTGGGCAACGGCCGGCAGTTCGGGCTGAACCACATCAACTACGCCTACCAGGAAGGGGAGGGCGGGATCGCGGAAGCGCTGTCCCTTGCGGAGTTCTTCACGGACAGGAACCCGATCTGCGTCATCCTGGGCGACAATATCGTGGAAGGAACCATCTCGCGCTACGTCGACAATTTCCGGAAACAGGGATCGGGGGCGCGGATCCTGCTGAAGGAAGTCCCGGACCCCCAGCGGTTCGGCGTGCCGAAGATCGAAGGGGACCGGATCATCCGCATCGACGAGAAGCCGGAACACCCGGCATCGGGGTACGCGGTGACCGGCATCTACTTCTATGACCGGAGCGTGTTCGACATCATCAAGACGCTGAAGCCTTCGGGGCGTGGCGAACTCGAAATCACGGACGTGAACAACGCCTATATCGAGCAGGGCAAAATGCAGTACGATATCCTCGACGGTTGGTGGACCGATGCCGGGACGTTCGAATCCCTCCTGCGCGCCTCCAACCTCGTCGCTCGGAACGAAGCGAAAAATCCGGCCTAACCCTGTTTCGAGGGAAGAAGACGATGCTGAAGTTGCTGGTCACCGGCGGCGCCGGTTTCATCGGGTCCAATTTCGTCCGAACCACTCTCGAACGCCACGCGGGCTGCAAAATCTGGAACCTGGACAAGCTCACGTATGCGGGCAACCTGGAAAACCTGTCCGGCCTCGAGAACGATTCGCGGCACGAATTCGTTCAGGGAGACATCTGCGACGCCGCCTGCGTGCGGGACATTCTGGGCAAAGGGGTGGATGCGGTCGTGCATTTCGCCGCGGAATCGCACGTGGACCGCAGCATCCTGCACTCTTCCGAGTTCGTCCAGACCAACGTCGTCGGTACGCTCAACCTGCTGGAGCTCTGCCGGAAGAGCGGCACCGGGCGTTTCATCCAGGTTTCCACCGACGAGGTGTACGGCAGCCTGGGCGCGGCGGGGGCGTTCACCGAAGACAGCCCCATCGCCCCGAACAGCCCCTATGCGGCGAGCAAGGCGGCGGCCGATCTGCTGGTCCGCAGCTACTGCCGCACGCACGGGTTTCCGGGGATCGTCACGCGGTGCTCCAACAACTACGGCCCGTACCAGTTCCCGGAAAAACTGATCCCGCTGCTCATCAGCAACGCGATGGCGAACATCCCGCTCCCCATTTATGGCGACGGGTTGAACGTGCGCGACTGGATCCACGTCCGGGACCACTGCGCCGCGATCGACGCGGTGCTGCACCACGGGAAGGACGGGGAAGTCTACAACGTGGGGGCCCGGCAGGAGCTGCCGAACCTGGACATCGCGCACCGCATCCTCGAGGCGCTGGGCCGCGACGCCTCGCTGATCCGTTATGTCGAGGACCGGCCGGGCCACGACCGGCGCTACGCCATCGATCCGGGCAGGATGGAAACACGGCTCGGCTGGCGCGCCGCAACGGATTTCGACGCCGGGCTCAGGGAAACCATCGCCTGGTACCGCTCCAACACCGCCTGGATCGATCACGTGCGCAGCGGGGCCTACCGCACCTATTACGACCGGATGTACGGGCACCGCGGTCAGACCCTCTCGGAACGGTGACGCGGCCATGAAAGTGCTCCTCGTCGGCAGCCGCGGCATGCTGGGAACGGACCTGATGGAGGCCCTCGGGCCCGCGCACGAAACGACGGGACTGGATCTGCCGGATCTCGACATCACCCGGCCCGTGCAGTGCCGGCGGGCGCTCGAGGCGCTGCATCCGGACGCCGTGATCAACTGCGCCGCATTCACGCAGGTCGATGCCTGCGAGTCGCGCGAACGGGACGCCTTCCTCGTCAACGGGACGGGGGCCGGGAATCTGGCCGAGGCCGC
>CAZTHE010000017.1:0-14501 GCA_964613495.1 uncultured Acidobacteriota bacterium
TCATTCTGGTGACGG
Source organism: uncultured Acidobacteriota bacterium (assembly GCA_964613495.1). Classification (GTDB taxonomy): domain Bacteria; phylum Acidobacteriota; class UBA6911; order UBA6911; family UBA6911; genus UBA6911. The sequence goes on from CAZTHE010000017.1 coordinate 16, forward strand.
CCTCTTGGTTGTGGCCAGAGGCCAGGCTGTGAAATTCGTGTCAATTCGTGGCAGGCCCCGGATGTGCGGATGGCCCTGCCAGGGTTCGTGCCGCCGATATCCGGAATCTGCAATCTGGAATCCGGAATCACATTTCTGTACATTATTGTAGTTTCCGAAGGGGATGGTGCGCCATGAAGACGGAAGAATCCCGCGAATCCAAAAAGCTTTCCTCGCTGCTCGAGTTGAACAAGGCCCTGACCGGCACGCTCAACCTGAAGCACTCGCTGCACCGCGTGCTGGAGATACTGGAGCAGCGGCACGGGGCGTTCCGCAGCACGGTCATGCTGATGCAGGGGGACGCGGAGCTGCACATCGTGGCGTCCAACAACATCTCCGCCGAGGGGCAGCGGGCCCGGTACGCCCCGGGCGAGGGAATCAACGGGCGCGTGGTGGAAAGCGGCAAGCCCATCGTCGTCCCGCAGGCGAGCCGCGAGCCGCTGCTGCTGAACAAGGCCGCGCAGAGGAAGGGGCTCAAGGAGGAACTGACCTACATCTGCGTGCCCGTCGTCACCGGGCGCAAGACGATCGGCGCCCTGGGGGTGGATTTCCGGTTCAAGAAGGACCGGGACTACGATCCGATGGTCAAGTTCCTGCGCGTCGTGGGGTGCATGGTCGGGCAGGCGGTGCGGGTCGAACGCCTGGTCGAGGCGGAAACGCAGCGCCTGGTCCAGGAGAACCTTCTCCTCCGGGAAGAGCTGCGGGAGCGCTACGACTTCTCCAACATGGTGGGCAGCAGCGGCGGCATGCGCCAGGTCTACGAGCAGATCGCGCAGGTGGCGGCGACCAACACCACCGTCCTGATCCGGGGCGAATCGGGAACGGGCAAGGAGCTCATCGCGCACGCGCTGCACTACAACTCGCCCAGGGCCAAGAAGCCTTTCGTGAAGGTCAGCTGCGCCGCCCTGCCGGATACTCTGATCGAATCGGAGCTGTTCGGCTACGAGAAGGGGGCGTTCACCGGGGCGCAGGCGCGCAAGCCGGGGCGCCTCGAGATGGCCGAGGGCGGGACGCTGTTCCTGGACGAAGTGGGCGACGTGAACCTGGCGACCCAGGTGAAGCTGCTCCGGGTGATCCAGGCGCGGGAATTCGAACGCCTCGGAAGCACCGAGACCATCAGGATCAACGTGCGGCTGATCACGGCCACGAACAAGGACCTCGAGAAGGCGATCGCCGAAGGCGGCTTCCGCGAGGATCTCTACTATCGCCTGAACGTTTTCACCATCTTCGTGCCGCCGCTGCGCGAGCGCAAACCCGACGTCATGGCGCTGGCCGACTACTTCCTGGAAAAATACTGCAAGGAGCACGGCAAGAGCATCCGCCGCATCTCCACGCCGGCCATCGACATGCTGATGAGCTACCACTGGCCGGGCAACGTGCGGGAGCTGGAAAACACCATGGAGCGCGCGGTGCTGGTCTGCGACGGGAACGTGATCTACGGGCACCACCTCCCGCCGACGCTGCAGACCGCGGAAGCGTCGGGCACGGCGGTGCGAATGTCCCTGGCGGAGGCCGTGGCGTCGTACGAGAAGGACCTGATCCAGGACGCGCTCAAGACGACGCGCGGCAACCGGAGCAAGGCCGCGCGGCAGTTGAACGCCACGGAGCGGGTGCTGAATTACAAGGTGAGAAAGTACCGCATCGACTGCCGGCGCTTCCGGAAATAGCCGCCCGGGAAGGGCTCCCGGCGTCACCCGTGCGGGCGGGCCGGGTGCGGCGGCCGCAGCCGGCGCCGGTCCAGTTCGGCGCGAATCCAGTCTTCGAGGCCCGGGACCATGTAGAACCGCGGCCGCAGCAGGTCGGTATCGTCATCGATCAGGCCTTCCTCCATCGCGGCGCGCGCGACGTCGGTCCCCGGGTAGATGCGCACCCCCACGGTGATTCTCAGGTCGTCCAGGCCGAGCGACTCGGCGAAGTCGAGGCTGGAGAGCACGGTGTCCTTCGTCTCGCCCGGACCGCCGAGAAGCAGGAACCCCATCGTGCGGATGCCGTGGCTCCTGGCCATCTCGCAGGCGTGGCGCACTTCTCCCGGGACGAAGAGCTTGTGCATCCGCCGCAGAATGTGTTCGGAGCCGCTCTCGAACCCGAGGCTGACTTCGCCGCACCCCGCCCGGGCCATCGACCCGATCAGTTCGGGGTCGAGGCCGCCGGGGAAGAGGATGCATCTCCACCGGATGTCGATGCCCGCCTCGAGGATGGCGGCGCACATCCTGCGCGCGTAAAACGGCGGCAGGTTGAACGTGTTGTCCACGAAATAAAAATTCCGGAATCCCAGCTTCGTCCAGCGCCGCATCCACAGCGCGACGAACTCCGGGGACCGCCAGCGCACCGTCTTGCCCTCGATGAGGGGCGTCGAGCAGTAGCTGCACGTCATCGGGCAGCCGCGCCGCGTCTGAACGGGCACCGGCGCGTCTTCCGCTCCCGAGAGAGAGCGCGCGAGCAGCGCCGGGTCCGGGAGAGGAAACGCGTCCAGGTCTTTGGCGAACGCGCGCCGCCCGGGCGCGGGGTGCCCTTTCCGGAAGAGGCCGGGCAGGTTGTCGAGAGACCGCCCGGCCTCGAGGCGCCGCAGCAGCTCCGGGAAAACCGCCTCCCCTTCGCCCTGGATGCCCATGTCGCCGCCGACGTAATCCAGGATCGGGCCGGGCAGGATGCTGAAACCGGCGCCGCCGAGGATGACGGGCGCCGCGCTCTCCCTCCTGCACCAGGCCACCGCGTCGCGCGCCTGGTCCAGCAGAAAACGGGTCCCGTGCATCTCCTGGTCGTCGATGTTCCGAACCGAGACGCCGATGGCGTCCGGGCGGAACTCGCGGATGGCGGCGCCCGTCGCGGCGCCCGGGTCCCGCTCGAGGAGGAGATCCAGGACGCGCGCGTCCTGCCCGGCGGCGCCGCAGGCGGCGGCCACGCAGGCCAGCCCCAGCGCCGGGACCCGGATATCGGCGTCTTCACGATTCCCGGAAATCAGCAGCACGCGCATCGGTTTTTACTCCTTCTCCGGAGGGATTTTCAGGGCGGCTGCCAGGCGCTCCACCAGCGGCCACTGGGCGTCCTTGATCTTCTTCCTCCCCTCCTCGAGGGAGAAAAAAGAGGCCCGGTCGACTTCGGGAAAACTCCGCATGCGGCCGGAGTGCGGCGGCCACTCCATTTCGAACAGGTTGCTGCGGGCGGGGTGCGCCGGGCCGGGGCCGGACTCGAATGCCCAGCCGTGCACGACCTTTCCCCCCTTCTGCGTGACGGAGCCGAGCGGCAGGTACGGACCCCGCGGGCGGATGCCCGTTTCCTCCTCGAATTCGCGGACGGCGGCATCCATCAGGGCTTCGCCGGCGGGCGGCTCCCCCTTGGGGATCGTCCAGAACCCCTCGTCCTTTTTCCGGTACAGGGGGCCTCCGGGATGGGCCAGATAGATCTCCAGCTCCCCGTCGCGGAAGCGATACATCAGGAGACCGGCGCTGACGCGTGATGGCATAGCCCTACTGTAGCACCCGGAACGACAGGATTCCAAATTCCAGATTCCGGATTCCAGATTTTGGTGACGCTGCACAGCCAGGGAGATTGCGTATGCCGGATCGGTTTTCAGGCCGTGGCTCAAACAACCGGCATCTGGCATCTGGAATCTGGAATCTGGAATCTGGAATCTGGAATCCAATATTATATCAGCAGCAGACTCGCCGCCATGACGGCCATCCCGCCGATGAGGCCGTAGACCGACTGGTGGCCGGTGCTGTATTTTTTCGCGTTCGGCAGCAGCTGGTCCAGGGAGATGAAGACCATGATCCCCGCGACGGCGGCGAAGATGATGCCCAGGAGGACGTCCGAGATGAAGGGCCGCAGAATGAGAAAGCCGATGAGGGCGCCCGCGGGTTCCGAGGCGCCGGAAAGAAGGGAATACCAGAAGGCCTTTTTGCGGCTTCCCGTCGCATAGTAGATCGGGACCGAGATGGAGATGCCTTCCGGGATGTTGTGCAGCGCGATGGCGACGGCGATCGAAATCCCCACCGTCGGGTCCGTCAGGGCGGCGAAAAAGGTCGCGATCCCTTCGGGGAAGTTGTGGATGCCGATCGCCAGCGCGGTCAGCAGTCCCAGCCGGTGAAGCTCGGCCCCGTCGCGCCGGTCCATGTCCTCCACCAGCGTGGTCTCGTGCGGGTTCTCATACGAAGGGATGAGATAATCGATGGCCGCGATCAGCAGCATGCCTCCGAAAAAGCTCAGGGCGGTGACCGTTCCCCCCGCGACCTTGCCGTAGGGCCCGGTCAGCTTCCCCAGCGCCTGGTTGTAGAGCTCCACGAACGAGATGTAGATCATGACGCCGGCGGAGAATCCCAGCGCCGTCGACAGCAGGTTCCGCTTCGTGTGGTGGGTCAGATAGGCCAGGGCGCTGCCGATGCCGGTGGCGAATCCCGCCAGCGCCGTCAGCAGAAATGCCAGTCCTATCGACGAATTCATGCCGCGATTGTACAACTCCGCCACGGTTCCCGGAAAAAAATGTTCCGTGAATCGTTAAACGTTGAACGCCCGGAAAAAGCGGCCACGGATTTCACGGATTTTAACCCGGAACTCTGAACCGGGAACTCTCTCTTCCATTCCCGCCCCTCGTCCAACCCCCGAAACGGGAAACCCGAAACGGGAAACGGGAAACGGGAATCGATCAACGTCCCGGCGGTTCGTGAAAATGATCCGCCAGCTCCTCCAGATCCGCGAGGATCAGGTCGCACCCGGCGGCTTCCAGTTCGTCCTTCGGGTGAAATCCCCCGAGGACTCCGCACGTGGCAACCCCCGCCGCCCTGCCGGCGCGGATGTCCACCGGGCTGTCCCCGACCATGGCCGTCAGGCCGGCCTGCACGCCGCAGGCCTCCATGGCGCGGACCAGCGCTTCGGGATCGGGCTTGCGGTGCGGGACGCTGTCCCCGCCCAGGATGATGCGGAAACGGGGCCCGATGCCGAGGCCTTCGAGAATGCGGCGGCAGAAGTCCTCCGGTTTGTTGCTCACGACCGCGAAGAGGGCCCATGCGAGCCGGTCCAGGCCCTCCTTAACGCCGGGGAGCAGGCGGGTGCGGTCCAGGAGGTGCCGCGCGTACTCCTCCCGGAAAAACGCGACTCCCTCGCCGGTCAGGCCGGGACCGGGCGGGCGCCCGGTCACTTCCTCCAGGGAACGCTCCACCAGCCGCTGCACCCCGTTCCCGATGAAGGCGGCGGCGCGCGACGCGTGCAGCCGGGGCAGGCGCATCCGGTCGAGCGCAAGGTTGAGCGAGAAGGTGATGTCGGAACACGAGTCGATGAGCGTCCCGTCGAGATCGAAGAGAAACAGGCGGCAGGGTTTCGTCGCGGGACGGGCCATTTAGCCTTCCAGGAGCATGCGCATGTGGCCGAGTTCGGGCAGTATGAGCGACTCCATCGCCAGCGTGCACGCCCGGGGGCTGCCGGGCAGGCAAAAGATCAATTTTCCTTTGAAGGTCCCGGCCAGGGCGCGCGACAGCATCGCCGCGCTCTTCACCTGCGGGTAGCTCAGCATCATGAAAAGCGCGTTGAAGCCGGGGAGTTCCTTGTCGAGCATGCCTCGGACCGCCTCGATCGTGACGTCCAGCGGGGCAAGCCCCGTGCCTCCCGTGGTGATGACGGCCTGGACCTTCTTTTCCCTCGCCAGTTCGCGCAGCGTTGCCCGCAGGACGGTGCGGCTGTCCGGGATGAGCTTGCGCAGCGCGACCCTGTGGCCGGCTTCCTCCAGCAATTTCTGGATGGCGTCGCCCGACCCGTCGGTGTCCAGGGACCTCGACATCGAAAGGGTGATGACGGCGACCCCGGCGCTGCCGGCCGATTTAGCCCTGTGTTCCGCAACGGAATCCTCGAGTTTCTTTCGCGTCATGCGGCCTTCCTTCCCCCCTCCTCCGGCATCCAAATCGTGGGCATGATGCCATGCGGGCCGGAGTTTTCAAAGTCGAATCTGGAATTTTAGTCCGCTCTCGCCAGTCCGAAGGCGGCGGTGACCGCTTCTTCCGCGGTCCGTGCGACGGTGACGGGCAGCGGCGCTCCGCCGGGCGCCTGGAGATCCCACGTGTCCAGCCCGACCACGGGCGTGTGGCATTTCAGGGCGAGCGCGATCTCGGAAAGCGTCCCGTAGGACCCGTGAATCGCGATGACGGCCTGGCTCGTCAGGACGTTGATGGCGTTGCGGGCGTTTCCGAGGTCCGTGACGATGGGAATGTCGATGTAGGGATTGGCCTCCCCGGCGCTCACACCGGGGAGGATGCCGATCGTCAGCCCGCCGGCCTCCCGGGCGCCTCGCGCGGCCGCCTCCATCACGCCGCCGCGTCCCCCGCAGATCAGGATGCCGCCGTTTTGGCCGATCCGGTAGCCGACCTCGCGGGCGAGGCCGTAGATTTCGGGCAGGCACAGCGCCGGGCCCATCACGCCGATTCGTGGTTTCCTACGCAGTTCCATGGCTGCCCTCCGGGCGAGGTTGTCGGGATCGCCGTGCCGCCATCATACAACGCAACGGCCGGAGTGTAAAATGCGGCGCAAAATGCGGCCTAAAGGTTTCCTCCGGGCCGAACGAATAGATAAGAGGCAGGACTATTTTCCGGCGGATATTTCCATGTGCACAGCGAAGCCTCCGAAGCCGTTTCCGATTCAACAGGAATTCGAAATCCCGAGCATCCCCCTGGTGCTGATCCGGATCATCCAGACGCTGGACGCGGACACCAGTTCCGCCCGGGAACTGGAAGCCCTGATCCTGCACGATCCCGCGCTTTCCGCGCGCATCCTCAGGCTGGCGAACTCCGCCTTTTATTCCTTCCGCTCCCGCGTGAAGACGATCTCCCACGCGATCACGCTCCTCGGCATGAACCTGGTGACGAGCCTGGCCATCGGCATCAACGTGTTCGACACGTTCACCCGCGGGGCGAAAGGCGAAGCCGCACACATCAACCAGCTGTGGGCCCATTCCTGCGGCGTGGGGGTGCTGGTGAAGGAGTTCTGGACCCGGCGGCGGGGCGCGGCCCGCGACGCGGAGTTCGCCTTCCTGTGCGGTCTGCTGCACGATATCGGCAAGGCGGTTCTCTTCAAGACCTATCCCGGGCACTACAGCTCCATTTTCGAGCTTGCGAAGTCCGAGCGGGACCCCGCGATTTCCGCGTACGAAATCGAGAACTACGGCGTGGACCATGCCGCCATCGGCGAAAGGCTCGCGAAGCAGTGGGGCTTTCCGCCCGAACTGGTCAACGTCATCCGGAGGCACCACGACCCGGTGGCGGTGGAGGTGCCCATGGTGCACGCGGTCATGGTTGCCGACCTCGTTGCCAAGGAACTGAAGCTCGGCTACGACGGCGACGACGGCAGGAACGATGGATTCGCGAGGCTCCGCACGAAACTGCAGGTGTCGGCGGCGGAATACGGGCATTTGAAGGAATTTGCCGCGCGCGAACGCGACAGCATCGAAGGCTTCTTCAAGAGCTCCTCTTGATTTGGAGTCGAGGCGATCATGGAGATAGAAGAGAAAATTCGCACCCAGATCGAGGCCATCCTGGTCAACGACGCCAGGAATTACAGCGAGATCAGGAAAATGGCCGAGGACGACGAGCCGCTGGACGTCAGCCTGCCCACCGACGAGCGCAACCTGTACCACAGGATCATCCAGGGCTACCGGAACGCCGTCAACGACGTGAACAAGATCCTGGAAGAGAATGTCGCGTCGCTTTCGGGATTCTTCCGGATCGTAGACGGCGTCAAGGAGAAGACGGAATTCCAGGAAATCTGCACGCAGATCGTGGACTGCCTGTTGCAGGATTTCGGCGCCGATTATTGCGGCCTGCTGTTCCCCTCCGGCGCCGGCACGCTGTGCGTCGAGGGGATCCGGGAGGACCGCAGGATCCTGAGAATCCATTCCAATCCGAGCATGCTCGGCAGCCGCGAACTCGAACGGCAGGTGACGCGGATGGCCGTGGAAATCGGCGATTGCCTGCACATCGAGGACGTCTACAAGGTGCAGGAATTCAACGCGGTGGATTTCCCCGGCGTCGTCCGCTCTCTCCTGTGCCTCCCCCTCATGCTGCACGGGTCTCCCGCGGGCTTCCTCCTCCTGAGCCATTCGCTGCCGGGATCCTTCCAGGAGAACCAGATCCGTGTCCTGAAGGTCCTGGGAAGCTACATCGCGCACCTGAGGCTGATGCACTCGGCCGGCCGGCTCGACCTCCCCGCCGAACGGCAGGTTCCGGCCGTCGCAGACGTCCCGGAGGAGTCCGACGCCTACGCCGTCGTGTTGATGGGATTCGAGACAGAGGACAACTACGGGCGCCGGATGCCGCTTCACAGGGAAGCGGTCCGTGAAATCCGCCCCTTCCTCCAGCGCGTGCTCGAGTTGAAGGAATCCGTGCTTTTTTACGGGGAGAGGGAACTGTTCGTCCTCATGCCGGGAGTGACGGCGGACCGGATTCCGGAACGCATTCGCCTGATGCGCGGAAGCTTCCGGCTCTGGCAGGAGAGCCGGGAGGATATCGGGGCTTCCGTGCGCATGAGCCTCGGCTATTCCGTTTGCGACGGCGAAGAAGACCTTTCACGAACCCTGGAAGTCGCGTCGCTCGTGCTGCACCGCGATGCCGACGGGGAAACATAAACCCCGGATTCCAGATTTCAGATTCCAGATTCCAGATGGCGTAGAAGCCGACGCTTTCCGATAATCCTTTGTCCGGGATCCGACTGACGCTTGCCCAAATCGGGGAAACACAGGTTTATCTGGAATCTGGAATCTGGAATCTGGAATCTGGAATCCTATCCGGTGCCGCAGAACCGCTCCAGCACCGGTCTGAAATCCGAAGAGGTTGACAGGATTTTCCTGGAGATGGCGGTCACGCGGGTCTCCTCCGATGCGTCGCACGGGAGCATCTGCTCCGCGTGTGCGCCCAGAATGCTGCTGAGGCGGACTACGTGCACCATTTCGTGGGTCAGGATGTAGACGAGAAACGGGTAGAGGTCCCGCATGAGATTTTCCCGTTCGGCCGCGGTGAGGATGCCCCTGTCGTTCAGCTCGATGCGGCAAAAGTCGAAGGGGCGGTTCCGGTCGGTCCTCTGAAGCCGCCGGACCCGGGCCAGCGTCGGGTCGGGCAACGGCTCCCATTCGCGGTCTTCCTGCGTCAGCAGGTCATACGGCATCTGCTCCCAACGAAACGGCGGGATGCAGTAGTAGTCCGCCGTGCGCTCTTCGGCTTCGTCCAAGGCTCGAAACACCAGGTTTCGTTGGGGCGTGGTAAAGAGCACAAATCCTCCTTCGGAGGGTCAGGCCTTGCTTTCGGAACTCGTTGTGGTACTTGAGGATGTGGTCCCCTCCGATTTCGCGGCCGAGTCGCCGGTCTTGGGCTTTTCGCTCGGGGGGCTCGAAGACCGCCTGGCGTAGTCGGTCAGGTACCAGCCGCTCCCCTTGAGCTGAAAACTGGATTGGCTGATCAGCTTTTCCACCTTCCCTTTGCAGAACTTGCATTCGGTCAGCGGATCGTCGGTAAACTTCTGAAAAGCCTCGAAAACCTCGCCGCATTTTGAGCACTGGTACTCGTATATCGGCACGGGAAACACCTCCAAAATGTTGTTGACGGTGAAAATATAATCCCGGGGAGGAGTTCAGTCAAACAACCGTTTGGAGTCTCCGGTTCCGGTCCATCGACATTTTGGGGCCGGGGTCCGCATACCGGATGCTCCCATGTTCTGATACGGGAGCCACGGATTCCACGGAGAAAAGCAATTTTTAAAATCTGTGCAATCCGTGCAATCCGTGGCCTTGCTCTGATACGGGAGCCACGGATTTCACGGAGAAGCACAATTTAAAAATCGGTGAAATCCGTGGCTCCCCATGGCCGCCCGTGGCTTTACTTCGGGTGGCCGAAGATCACGGTGCGGAAGAAGGTCACCAGGGCCTTTTTCCGGATCCGGTCGCGGGCATGCATCGGGATCAGGCTTTTCAACGGCCAGCGCAGCAGGTTCATCTCGTATTCCATGGTGAAGCCGCTGCCGCAGAGGTACCAGGAATACAGCAATCCGAACAGCAGCCCCGGCGGCAGGAATCCCTCGCCCTTGTTGATGGTGATGCGGTAGGTCCGCGGCGCTTTCGGGTCGGGAGTCATGCGCGCCATGCGCAGGTAGGCGTCCAGCTGGAGATCGTTGAGGAGGCACTGCCGCCGGCCGGCGGGCCGGATCAGGATTTCATAGCAGCGGGCCCCGCGGTGTTCGGTCCACCGGCGGTCCTCGATGTACCGCCCCAGCAGCGATTCGCCCAGCGCCACCAGGAAATCCTCGCGCAGCTTTGCCGGATTGCCCAGCAGGTCTTCGTGCAGTTTGATGCTCCGGTCCCCGGGGTCGTAATACCCGAGGATGTTGTCCAGTTCCGTGCTGCGATTCCAGCCGCGGTCCGCCACGACGACGGCTTCGCGGAAAAAATTCAGGTGCGCCGGGCGGATGTCCCTGTTTTCCCACGCAAGCTCCAGCAGGAGATTCCTCAAGGCGGGAGGATGAAAATGCTTGCCGCCGACGGCCTTCCGGATGGATGCGTAATAATCGCAGAGCAGGCCGCCGCGGTCCGCCCGGGCATCGCGGAAATGGCCATTCGGGTGCGAAGCGTTTCGGGAGGGTTTGCGGGCGGCCTGGCGCTTCAGCACGTACCCCTTTTCGCCCTTCAGGTTCCTGTCCGCGTACAGCAGCGTCCGGATGGCCAGTGCGAACCTTCCCGCATCGTGATGGATCGCGTGCGTCCGGGCCTGGTATTCCGGGGAAAACAGGGTTGCCTCGATGGGCTGCACGCCCGTCGCCGCGACATGGCGCCGGTCCAGGAAGATGGGCACTTTCCCCTCCAGCGCATAGTTGCGCAGGATGTTCCCCGGGATGTGTTCGAGGTTGGCGCTCAGGACGACGTCCATCATCCCCCCGATCCCGTGAGGGATATTCCGGTCGTAGGCCTCGATGAGTTCGGAGACCAGGAAGCCGCGCCCCTGGTTTTTCGGCGAAATGTCCGTTTCGCCTTCCTGCACCCACGAATTGGCCCCCAGCACCTTCAGCGCCTTCCGGTTGGAGCGGATGGCGGCCACGATCGGTTCCAGCTGCAGAATCGGGATGATGCTGGTGTAGAGGCTGCCGGGGGCATAGACGATCAGGTCGGCGGTCCGGAGGGCGTGGAGAACGGCCGGGCTGATATCGGGCTTCGTGCCGAACTCGACGAAAATCCGGTCTACGGGCGAATTGCGCCTGGCCCGGGCGGCCTTGCTTTGCCCGTACACGTCGACGCCGTTGCTGTAGCGGATTCTCAGTTGCCCCGGGGCGCCCGTCGCGGCGTGGATGCGTCCGACGGGAGCGCCGATCAGGCCCGCGACGTGGTCGATCCCCTTCTGCACCGCGGCCAGCCGGGGCGGACGGTCGACCCTCCCCCGGGCCGCCATGAAAATCGCCGAGGTGAGCAGCAGGTTCCCCGCCGCGTGTCCCGCCGGGGGAATGACCGGCCCGCCGCCCGCCGGCGAAATGTAGTCGCCCAGCCGGCAGAGCGCCTCGACCAGCCGCTGCGGGCAGGCGGCGCGGAGGCTTTCCGGGACGATCTTCAGCGGATTTTGGGATAACCTGAAACTCGAGGTTCTTTCGGAAAAGCGGTGGTTGAACAGGCGGTGCAGGGTCCGGATCAGGTCCAGCGCCCCCCGCTCCGACAGCGCATAGCTTTGCCGCAGGTTTTCGACGAGTATCGACGAAAGGAGCAGCTTCCGCAGGTCTCCCACGCCGATCATCGGCAGAGACTTCAGCAGCCGCCCGGTCGATCCTCCGTCGTCCGTCGTGCAGACCACGAAATGCAGGTCGGGGAACTCCTGCTTCATCCCGGCCATCGGCTGATCGGCCCAATCGGGCATCTGGGAGTTCCCGCCCGCGACCGTGGACAGGCCCGTGCCCCCGCCCAGAATCACGGCGCGCGTGTTCCGGGGATGGAAGCGGAGGACCTGTTCCGCCAGTTGCCGCGTGCCCGCGGGAGCGTTTGTCGCCAGGGTGCCCGTAATGAGATAGTCCGTCAGATGCTCGATGGGCGTGCGGAGCGGGTCCGATTGCCACACTAGCGCCCCGGGCAGGTCGGGCGACAGGTTAATGGACGTTTTGGCCGGCATGCGAATGGGTGCGGCGATTACAGAATTCCTTTTCTGAAGGCATAGGCTACCGCCTCCGCCTTGCTGTGCAGGTTCAGTTTGACGAGGATATTCTGGATGTGATTTCTCGCCGTGAAATGGCTGATATCCAGCTTCTGCGCCAGGAGCTTCGTGGAAAATCCCTCGGCAAGCAGGGTCAGGACTTCCACTTCCCGGTCGGACAGCGCCGCCGCCTTGTCGGGCGCGGCGTAGGAGACGGGCGCCGTCAACTCGGCCGGGTGTTTTGCCTGGGATTTGCCCGCGGATCCATAGCCGCATGCGTCCAGGCAAGCCAGGAACTGGTTCAGGGCCAGTTCGCGCGTCCTGGACCGCGTCACGTCGCGGATGACGTGCGCCAGGAAAGGATCCTTGCCGTCCACCGGGGAGAAGACGCTGACGTTGAGCCAGACCGGCCGGCCCGCTCCGGTCTCGGTCAACAGGTCGAAGTTCTTCTGCGGCGTGCCGGAGAGCGCGCCGCTGTGGATCTTGCAGTTCCGGCCGCAGTGGCGCCGGTCGGTCCGCGTCTTCCCGCACAGCACCGTGTAGCATTTCCGGTGCACGACATCCGCTTCCGTCCGCCCGAGTATTTTTTCCGCAGCGCCGTTCCACCGCAGGATGCGCTTCTGTGCGTCCACGATGAAGACGCCGTCCGCGGTGTTGCAGATTGCGTCAAAGGTTTCCTTGTCGCGCATGAGGCATGGACCCTGTGAATGCTCGATGAACTGCCGAGGCCAGGCCGCAATGCATGCGGGCGAGCCCGAATCGAATGCCTGCCGGTGCTTCCCGGAGATACGCTACTTGATTCCCCGGAACTTGGATTGAAGGATCGCGATCTTCTCCTGAAGGGTGGGTTCTGGTCCCTTGGGCGCGGAATCCTCTTTCGGGCGCGTGCTCTCTCTCGGGGCACTCGCCGCGGCGCCCTCGGGCCTCCGCGGGCCTTTTTTCCGGAACGGCCGGCGATCGTCCCTGTTCCTTTCGGGCCTCGGGCGGCCCGCCGCGGCGCCGTGCCCTTCCGCCGGAGCGCCCTCGGCCGCCGGACCGGACGGCGCACCGCCGCGCTGCGGCCGTGCCGGACCCGGGGGTCTCTGGCCCCGGCCCTTCTGCTTCTTCTTCCGCCGCTGGACGGCGGGAAGAAGCGCCTTCATCGACAGGCCGATCCTCTTGGTCTCGGGCTCGACGGAAATCACCTTGACCTGGACGACGTCTCCGACCTTCACCGCCTCCCGGGGATCGCGGATGAACCGGTTGGACATCTGGCTGAGATGCACGAGCCCGTCCTGGCGCACGCCGATGTCGACGAAGGCGCCGAAATTCGTCACGTTGGTGACCGTACCCTCGAGCGCCATCCCCGGCGCGAGATCGGCGAGATCCTTCACGTCCGCGCGGAACTTGGGAAGCCGGAAAGCCTTCCGGGGATCGCGGCCCGGGCGCAGCAACTCCTCCCGGATGTCCTGGAGCGTCGGCATCCCGGCCGTCTCCGTCACGAAATCCTCCAGCTTCACCGAGGATACCAGTTCCCGGTTCCCGACCAGGTCGCCGACCGAAACGGACAGCGCGGCGGCCATCTTCTCCACGATCGGGTAGGATTCCGGGTGCACGGCCGTGCGGTCCAGCGGATTTTCGGCCCCCGGGATCCGCAGGAATCCCGCGCACTGCTCGACCGTGGACTTGTCCAGCCCCGTCTGCAGGATCGAGTCCCTGGATGGAAACGGCCCCTGCGCCGCCCGGTAGGCCACCAGCTTGCGGGCCAGCTTGTCGTTCAGGCCCGACACGTAACGCAGCACCGATTCTCCGCCCGTGTTGATGTCGACCCCCACCCTGTTGACGCAGTACTGCACGGTCTGCACCAGGCCGCGGTGCAGTTCCTTCTGGTCCACGTCGTGCTGGTACTGGCCGACGCCGATCAGCTTCGGGTCGATCTTCACGAGCTCCGCGAGCGGGTCCTGAAGACGCCGCGCCAGGCTGACGGCGCAGCGGGCCGAAGCGCTCCAGTCGGCGAATTCCTCGCGCGCGACGCGCGACGACGAATAGATGGCGATGCCGGCGTCGTTGACCGCGGCGATCGGGATGTCTCCCAATTTCTCTTCCGCCAGGATCTCGCGCAGCGCCGATTCCAGTTCGCGGGCGCTCTGCCCCATCCCGATGGCGATGGAGTGCACCCTGTGCTTCGTAATCAGGTCCTTCAGGACCTCCCGTGCCCTGGCGAGTTCCTCCGCCGGCTCCGCAGCCGTCTGACCGGCTTCCGGTCCGGGATCCGAGTCCACGCGGACCGTCAACGGCTCCGTCTCGGGCGGCGCCGTGAGGACGGCTGCTTCCGCC
>CAZTHE010000017.1:14601-41878 GCA_964613495.1 uncultured Acidobacteriota bacterium
TTCGCCGGAGCTATAGGTTCGGGCGCCGGCTCGATTACCGGGGCCTGCGATGGGGTAAACGCTTCCGTGACTGCGAACTCCGGCTTCGGCGGATCGGCTGTTTCCGCCGCCGGTTCAATTGCCGCGGCTTCGGATTGGGCAAACGCTTCCGTGATTTCCGCCTTCGCCGGAGCTATAGGTTCGGGCGCCGGCTCGATTACCGGGGCCTGCGATGGGGCAAACGCTTCCGTGACTGCCAACTCCGGCTTCGGCGGATCCGCGCTCACAGGCTCGGACACCGGGTTTTCGGTCGGCTCGAAGATTTCGGCCGGCGCTTCAGGGACCGTTTCCCGGGCAACCGGAGCCGCGTCGCCTTCCGTCCCGGCCTCCGCCGGGCTTGCGGCGGGAATTCCCGGCCCGGCCGGCGTCGTTTCTTCCGGAACCGCTTCCGGAGCCTTTTCCTCGGCCGGGTGCTGCGGTTTCGCCGCAGGCTTTACGGGCGCCGGTTTGAAGCGGATCTTCGCCCCTTCGAGAAATGCGCCTTTTTCGTTCACGACGGCGACACTGCAGTCGTCGCCTTTGCCCCAGTCGATGCCCAGGACGACGATGGGGCCGGCCGGGGGCGACAGCAGCAGGTTCGCCAGGTTTTCCTGGAATACGCGTATCGCCTCGCGGTCGGCGCGCTCCTTCAGCTGCGTGCGGACCTCCGTCTCGATCAACGGACGGAGGATGCGGCTGTAACTCTCCCGGACGGCGATTTCCAGGATGGGGGCGAAGATGGAATCCTTGTCCTTGATGACGGCGTTCAACAGGAATTCCAGCGCCTTGTTGTTGTCGCCTTCGATGGAGGAGATGAGGATGCCTTCCTTGCACCCGCGGCGGATCGCGAGCACCCGGTGCGACGGGATCGCCGTCACCGGCTCCTTGCGCTCGTAATACATCGTGTATTTGGTTTTCTGGCCGACCTTCGCCGGCACCACTTTCGAAACGAGAGATCCCTCGTTCCAGAGCATTTCCCGAAGCGTTTTGCGGTATTCGAAGTTGCTCCAGATCCATTCTGCCAGGATGTCGATGGCGCCCTGCAGCGCCTCCTCCTGGGTCGTCACGCCCTTGGCCGGGTCGACCGCCACGTTCACGTGCTCTTCCAGGCCCCACGCGTCGGGTTCCTGGTTGCAGAAATACTCCGCCAGGGGCTCGAGTCCCTTTTCCATCGCTTCCGCCGCCCGCGTCTTCTTGCGGGGCCGGTACTGGTGGTGCAAATCATCCAGCTCGGTCCTGGAAAAGCAGGCCTCGATGACGGCGCGCAGTTCGTCGGTCAGCTTCCCCTGCTCGGTGAGCAGTTTGAGCAGCGCGACCCTCTGGTCCAGAACCTCCCGGTAATGGGTCATCCGCTCCTGGATGGCCCGGACCCTGGGCTCGTCCAGCCCGCCCGTCGCCTCTTTGCGGTAACGGACGATGAACGGACCGGTGGCGCCTTTTTCGAAGAGCGCGATGACGGCCGCGACGGAATTTTCCGGCAACGAGGTTTCCTGAACGATTCGACCTATGATAGCAGCATCCATGCGCGTTATTCTTACCGAGGACCGCGGCAGAATCAACCTGTAAATTCGGGGCGCGTGATCCGGAAATAGGTAAAAGGCACCTGATTTCGCTGGACTTTTGAATCCAGCCACGAATTGACACGAATTTCGCGAAATGCGTTTATGGGCCGAAGGCCCGCCCATAAACGCAAATTACGGATCCGTGCAATTCGTGGCCTCCTCGGTCTCAGTTTCGCGGCGGACTCTGGATCAAATGGAGCGCGGCTGGTAACATAGGGGGCGAAGCGGGTCAGGGCAGACCTTCCGTTCCCGCGATTCGGGAACCGCCCGTGCGGAGACGAACCTTGAAAAATGAAGCCGCATCCGGAATCGTGCACCCCGTGCCGCCGCGCATCGATGCGGCCGGCAGCATGCTGCGGCGGCGGAACCAGCCGATCGGCGTTTTCTTCTCGCCGAAGACCGTCGCCGTGGTGGGCGCCACCGAGAGCGCCGGCAGCGTGGGGCGCACGGTCCTGTGGAACCTGGTGACCAATCCCTTCGGGGGGACGGTGTTCCCCGTCAACCCGGAACATTCGAGCGTCCTGGGGATCACGGCCTACCCGAGCGTCGCGTCCGTTCCCGCAAAGGTGGAACTGGCCGTCATCGCGACGCCTCCCGACACGGTCCCGCGGCTGATATCGGAATGCGTGGACGCCGGGGTCCAGGGCGCCATCATCGCCTCCGCCGGATTCCGCGAGACGGGGCCCGACGGGCTCGTCCTCGAGGAAGAGGCCCTGGAAAAGGCCCGGCGCGGCAACATGCGCATCATCGGCCCCAACTGCCTGGGCGTCATGAGCCCGCTGACCGGCCTGAACGCCACCTTCGCGGTCGGCATGGCGAAGCCCGGCAACGTGGCCTTCCTCAGCCAGAGCGGCGCCCTGTGCACCGCGGTGCTCGACTGGAGCCTCCGCGAGATGGTGGGGTTCAGCTGCTTCATCTCGCTCGGGTCGATGGCCGACGTCGGCTGGGGGGACCTGATCGACTACCTGGGCGACGACCCGCGGACCCGCAGCATCGTGATGTACATGGAATCCATCGGCGACGCCCGCGCTTTCCTGTCCGCCGCCCGGGAAGTGGCCCTCACCAAGCCCATCATCGTGATCAAGGCCGGACGCACGGAAGCCGCGGCCCGCGCCGCCGCTTCGCACACGGGCGCGCTCACCGAATCCGACGATGTGCTGGACGC
The DNA here is from genome assembly GCA_964613495.1 of uncultured Acidobacteriota bacterium. GTDB lineage: Bacteria > Acidobacteriota > UBA6911 > UBA6911 > UBA6911 > UBA6911. The sequence continues at coordinate 17,347 of CAZTHE010000017.1, forward strand.
CGTCTTCCGGCGCAGCGGCGTGCTGCGCGTCAGCAATATTTCGGACCTGTTCTACATGGCCGAGGTGCTGGCGAAGCAGCCGAAACCCATGGGGCCGCGCCTGGCCATCATCTCCAACGCCGGCGGGCCGGGCGTGCTCGCGACCGACGCCCTCATCGGCACCGGCGGGGAGCTGGCGACGCTCTCCCCGGAATCCATGGACGCGCTCAACCAGCTCCTGCCCCGCCACTGGAGCCACGGGAATCCCGTCGACATCCTCGGCGACGCCTCCCCGGACCGCTACGCCCGGTCCGTCGAAATCGTGGCCAAGGACCCGAACAACGACGGGGTCCTCGTGATCCTCGCGCCCCAGGCCAACACCGACCCGATCCGGACCGCGGAGCAGCTGAAGCCCCTGGCGCGGCTGGACGGGAAGCCGATCCTGGCGAGCTGGATGGGCGGCGCCGAGGTGGCCCCGGGCGAGACCATCCTCAACCGCAGCAACATCCCGACCTTCCCGTACCCCGACACCGCCGTGCGCGCCTTCCATTACATGTGGCGCTACACCTACAACCTGCGCGGCCTGTACGAGACCCCCACGCTTCCCCCGACGCCCGATTCGGCGCGCGACCGCGAGCGGGTCGCCGAACGGATCGCCGGGTTCCGAGCGGCCGGCCGCGGCCTGCTGACCGAATTCGAATCCAAGCAGATCCTGGAGGCGTACGGCATCCCCACGGTGGAAACCCGGTTGGCGTCCACCGGGGAGGAGGCCGTGGAGGCGGCCGAAAGCGTCGGCTATCCCGTCGTCCTGAAGGTATCGTCCGGGACCGTGGCGCACAAGGCCGAGGCGGGCGGCGTGCGGCTCAACCTCGCCAACGCCGGCTCGGTTCGCGCGGCCTACCGCGAAATACGCGAGGCCGTCACGGGTGCGAACGGGGAAGCCGGCTTCCAGGGAGTCACCGTCCAGCCGATGGTGCCTTTCGACGGGTACGACCTGATCCTCGGCTGCACGCTGGAGCCGCAGTTCGGCCCCGTCCTGCTGTTCGGGTCCGGCGGCCGGCTCATGGATTTCTACCGGGACCGCGCCCTGTCGCTCCCGCCGCTGAACATGACGCTGGCGCGGCGGCTCATGGAGCAGACGAACGTGTACGCCGCCCTGAAAAAGATGCGCCGGAGCTTCGACCTCGGCGTCCTCGAGCAGATCCTGGTCAACTTCAGCCTGCTCGTCGCCGAACAGCGCTGGATACGGGAAGTCGACGTCAACCCGCTGCTGGTGACCCCGGACCGGGTGCTGGCGCTCGACGCCCGAATCTACCTGCACGGCCCCGAAGTCCGCGAGGACGCGATCCCCAGGCTGGCCATCCGCCCCTACCCGACCCACTACGTGCGGCCGTGGACCATGCCGGACGGCACCCCGGTGATCATCCGGCCGATCCGGCCCGAAGACGAACCCCTGATGGTCCGGTTCCACGCCACGCTGTCGGAGCGGAGCGTCTATTTCCGGTACTTCCACCCGATGCAGCTGACGCAGCGCATCTCGCACGACCAGCTGACGCGCAGCTGCTTCATCGATTACGAGCGCGAGGTGGCCCTGGTCGTACTGCGCACGGAATCGCAGTCCGGCGCGGAGGCGCAGTTGGAGGAAGCCGAGATCCTCGGCACCGCGCGCCTGGTCAAGGTCCGGAGCGCGAAGGAAGGCGAGTTCGCCGTGCTGGTCAGCGACAAATGGCACCGCCGCGGGTTGGGCGCCGAGCTGCTGAAGCGCCTGGTGGACATCGGGCGCGACGAGGGTCTCCTGCGGATCTTCGGCGACATCCTGCCCGAGAACACCGATATGCTGCGCGTTTGCGAAAAACTCGGCTTCCGGCACAAATATTCGGCGGAGGATCGTGTCGTTCGGGCGGAAATTGAGCTATAGTGAATGCCGGACCGGATTCCCGGATCGCGGGCGCGGCGGTGCGCCGCTGCGCCGCTGCGCCGCGGCCGGCATGGAACTGCAATCGTATCGGAGAGATCGTATGGACTTGACCACGAGATACCTGGGATTGAACCTGCGCACCCCGCTGGTGCCGTCGGCGTCCCCCCTGTCGGATGAAGTCGATAACGTCAAACGCATGGAGGATGCGGGCGCGGCCGCCGTCGTCCTGCATTCGCTGTTCGAAGAGCAGGTCCGCAGCGAACAGGACATGGTGCAGTACCACCTGATGTACGGCACCGACAGCTTCCCGGAAGCCCTCACGTTTTTCCCGAAACCGGCCGAATTCGTCACCGGCCCGGAGGAATACCTCGGAAAGATCCGCCGGGCGAAGGAAGCCGTCGCCATCCCCGTCATCGCCAGCCTGAACGGCGCCGCCATCGGCGGCTGGATCGACTACGCGAAGAAGATTCAACAGGCCGGCGCCGACGCGCTCGAACTGAATATCTACACCATCCCGACCGAACTGGACCGGGCCTCCGCCGAGATCGAGCAGAACTACATCGATATCGTCAAGGCCGTCAAGTCGGCGGCCAGCATCCCCGTCGCGGTCAAGCTGAGCCCCTTCTTCAGCAACATGGCCTACATGGCCAAGCGGCTCGACCAGGCCGGGGCCAACGCGCTCGTGCTGTTCAACCGTTTCTACCAGCCCGACGTGAACCTCGACATGCTCGAGGTTCAGCCGAATCTGCACCTGAGCACCTCGCACGCGATGCGCCTGCCGCTGCGCTGGATCGCCATCCTCTACGGGCGCATCAAGGCCGACATGGCGGCGACCGGCGGCATCCACACGGCCGAAGACGCGATCAAGATGCTCATGGTCGGCGCGGACGTGACCATGCTCTGCTCGGTCCTGATGCGCAAGGGGATCGGCGTCATCCGTGAAATCGAGACGGCCATGAGCGAATGGCTCGTCGAACACGACTACCAGTCGGTGCGGCAGCTGCAGGGGACCATGAGCCAGAAATACTGCGCCGACCCGGGTGCGTTCGAGCGCGCTCTCTACATGCGCGCCATCATGTCGTACCACCCGGCATAGGACCGTTGCCCGTTTCCCGTTGCCTGTTTAGCCACGGATTTCACGGATTTCACGGAGAAACACTATTTTTTAAATCCGTGAAATTCGTGCAATCCGCTTTTTCACGGCGTTCGACATTCAACCCTTCAACCCTTCAACCAATCCGTGGCGTTTTTTCATCGCGTCGGGAGCATGCCCGTTTCGAGAATCCCCCGTACATGGCTGCGGATGCGGTACCTCCGCCCGTCGGTTTCGAAGGTGATGGCGCCCTCGTCCATGGTGAGAAGAGGCCGCACCCCGTGCCGCCGCAACCGGTCCATCACCTCGCGCGCGGGGTGGCGGAACGGGTTGTTGCGCCCGACCGAGACCACGGCCCACCGGGGCCGCACCCGCCCGAGCAGCGCCTCGGATGTCGCGAACCGGCTGCCGTGGTGCGCGACCTTCAGCAGCGGGCCGCTCATTTCCTCCGTCCGCGCGAGGAGCGCGGCCTCGCCCGCCTTTTCCAGGTCGCCCGTGAGCAGGGCGGCGAAGCGGCCGCAGGCCAGGCGCAGCACGACGGAAGTCTCGTTCGATGACCGGAACACCGCATCCGCCGGCGGATGCAGCACGCGGACCGAGACCGGGCCGACGGAGTCTTCCATCCCGGCAAACAGCAGCCCCTCCGGAACCTTCCTGTCCCCGGCAATCCTCAGGATCCTCCGCAGGGCCGCGTCGGGATCATGTTGCGCGTGGCGGAATTCGGATACCGGGAAGTTCCTGAGCACGGCCCGCAGGCCCCCGGCATGGTCCTGGTCGGCGTGCGACAGGATCACGCGGTCCAGCCGCGGGGTCCACTCGTGCCAGAGATACCGGCTGACGACGGCCTCCCCGATGTCGAACGCATAGGCATCCTCCTCTCGCGAAGGATTCAGCGCGAGGCCGCCGGCGTCCAGGAGCCAGACCCGCCGGTCCGGAAAGGCGATGACGACGGCGTCCCCTTCGCCCACGTCCAGGAACGTCAGGCGGAGCGGCGGCGCGCCGCGCGTCCACACTCCCTCCTCGCCGCCGCCAAACGCCTCCCGGCACTCCTGGAACAGGCGCTCCGCCGGACTCCGGGCGTTGCAGGACAGGCAGGCGAGCAGCGCCGCGACATACGCGCAGGGAATCCAGGACCTGCGCCAGCCGCACAGGCCCCAGAGGCACAGCAGCAGGATGCCCGCCAGCACCCAGCCGGCGCCGGGAGTCGGGCAGCGCTGCCAGCCGGCGCCGAATGAAGCGAACCACGCCGCGCAGGCCAGCAGGAGCGATGCGCCCTGCCCGGCCAGCGCGAGCAGCGCCCCGGCCGCCACCGGGACGTGCGCCGCCAGCGCCGCGGCGATCCCCGCGGCCAGGACGGCCGAGGAGAGCGGAACGATGACCAGGTTCGCCAGGGGCGCGATCCACCCGATCCGGTTGAAATTCATCGCGAGCAGGGGCTCCATCCAGAGCTGCACCGAAAGCGTCGTCAGGATCATGGCGGTCACGGCGAATCCCGCGCGCCCGGTCCCGCGGCAGCCCCACAGGAGCAGCCGGGCGAGCCGCGGCGGCCTCCGCTCCGCGATCGCTTCGACCAGCATCTCGCATTCCGTGCGCAGCCGCCGCCCGAGCCGGTGCCACCGGCCGGGCCGGAGAAACAGACGCTCGCGCCCCGCGTGCGCCAGCGGGTCCCAGACCGGGTTCAGATACCGGCGCACGGCCGGGAGCGCGGTCAACGCGATCGCCATCACCGCCAGGAACGACAGCTGGAACCCGGTGTCCATCAGCCAGACGGGCCGGGCCGCCAGGAGCAGCAGCGCCGCGGCGAGCAGGATGTTGACCGGGTCCGCGCGCCGGAAGAGACTCCGTCCGGCCAGGTAGAGGAGGAACATCCAGAGGCACCGGGTGATGCTGGCCTGGAAGCCGACGACGCAGGTGTAGAACAGGATCAGGACGGCGGCCAGCGGGTAGCGCACGCGCTCCGGGATGCGCACGAACCGGCACAGCTGCAGCAGCACCGCCGCCAGCCAGGCGACGTGCAGGCCCGACACGACCAGCACGTGGTAGGTGCCCGTGTTCTGAAAAACCTCGCGGGTGGCGTTGCCGAGGCCGGAGTAGTCCCCGACGACGAGGCTCGCCAGGATGGCCGACTGCTGGTCCTTCCCCTGCGCCCTCAGACGCTCGAAAGAGCGCCGCACGTGCGCGCCGGCCGTGCCCGCCATCCGGGTCCACGGGTCCGCACAGCCGCCGGGAATCCTCTCGAGGAGCCGGACGGACTTCACCTTGCCGGTCACGGCGATCCCGCGCCGGGCAAGGGCGCCGGCCCTGTCCGCGGACCCGGGATTTTCGTAGTTGCGGGGCTTCTGCCAGACGGCCCAGGCGCGTATCCGGTCCCCGCGGCCGAGCAGCCCGGGGACCCCCGCCGCAGTCGCGCGCGCCGGCGTGGCGATCCGCAGCGTGCCGCCGCCCCGGCACTCCAGCCGGCGCTCCCCGCGGCGGAATGAGAGGAACGCCACGGTCGCGGAAATCTCGTCGCCGCGCCGGATGCCCTCGTCGACCACGCACCCGTCAAACGGCACGGGTTCGCCGAGAGGGAATTCGCGCCGCTCGACCCGCCGGCGCACGTCGGTGTCCGGAATGCCGTCGCGGTGCGCGAGCGCCATGAGGCCGCCGGTCAGGAATACGGCCCCGAGAGCGGCCGCGAGCGCACACCCGGCCCGGCCGCTGCGGAGCGCCAGGGCGGCGGCCCACAGCAGAAGGGCGGCCGCGGCGGCGAGCAAACCGAACGAATAGTGCCTGCAGAAGCCGGACACCGCGATTCCCGCCGCGAAGGCAAGCGCGGCGACGGCGGCGGGCCGGTTCATCTGGCGGAGGAGGAAAGGGGAGAGACCCTTCTGCGGACTCGTGCGCATAGCCGGAAGAAACGGTACCGGCGGCGGGGCGGCGCTCGCGTGCCTCCACGGTTCCGGCCTGCCGCGGAGGGTCCGCGGCGCGCCGGGTCTGCCGCCGGGAAGCGGCCGTCAGCTCCGCTTCAGCCGCACGACGGTTTCGAAGTGAAACGTCTGGGGAAACATGTCCAGGCCCCGCACGAAATCGATGGCGTAGCCGCGGGGGACCAGGACGGAAAGATCCCTGCAAAGAGTCTGAGGATCGCACGACACGTACACGACCGTCCCCGGGGCGCTTTGGCGGATCCGTTCTATCGCCGCCGTCCCGGCTCCCGAACGGGGCGGATCGAGCACGACGAGGTCCGGGGGACGCGCGGCCTTCGGGGCTTCGGATTCCAGCCACGCGGCGGCGGAGTCGCAGACCGTCCGGATGTTCCTCAGGCCGGCGCCGGCCGCGTTGATGGCGCACAGCCGGCTGGACGGCGCGGACATCTCGACGGCATCGACGGTCTCATGCCCGCGGGCCAGCGGCAGGGAGAACAGCCCGACCCCGGCGAACAGATCGATCGCGGGGCCGCTTCCCCCGCCGGCGGACAGTTCTTCGACGAGGGCGGCCAGCTCCCCGACCATGAAGTCGTTGGCCTGAAAGAAACTGCGGGCCGTGACGGCATACGAAAAGCCGTTGACGCTCCTTCGCAGGATCACGTCCTCGGGCGGACGGGTGCCCGGCAGCGGGACGCCCGGTTGCGCCGGGGAGGCGCCGGCGCGCTCGGTCGCCCAGGTGCCTTCCTCCTCCGAACACGCGATGTCCATCTCCTGCGGCGCCGCGTCGGTGTCGGCCTTGATCCTGTACTGCCGCAGGACGCCCAGCGCTTCGTTGAGCGAGGGGCGCAGCAGGGGACAGGATTCGATGTCCTCGATCGCGTGCGATTTGTGGCGGTAGAAGCCGACGGCGGCCTTCGGGCCCGCGCCGACGAGCCGCACGCGCGCGCGCGACCGGTACGCCAGCGGCTGCGGGCACGGGTGCATGACGACGGGCAGCGCCCCGGTTTCCGGGAAACGGTGGCGGAGCACCTCCTCGAGGATCCGCCTCTTCGCTTCGACCTGCAGCGGGTAGTCCAGCTGCTGCCAGTGGCATCCGCCGCATCTCCCGAAATGGGGACACGCGGGATCCCTGCGCCCTTCCCCCGCCTGGAGGAGCCGCACGATGTCGGCGCGGACGAAGGTCTTTTTCTCTTCCACGGGGCGCACGCGCACCCGGTCCCCCGGCACCGAAAACGGGACGAACACCACCTTCCCCTCCCGCCGGGCGAATCCCATCCCGCCGTACACGAGCTTTTCGATCGTGACTTCGAACGTTCCGTGCATCCTGTCCGCTTTTTGCATGATCCGAATCGGCCCGCCGGTTACAGCCGGAAGAGGCTGAACTCCCCGATGCCGAACCTCCTGTGAATCCTCTCGCCCATGAAATTGCCGTGAATCTTGTCGTACGTCTCCCGGGGCAGCCTCTTTTTATAGACCTTGAGCTCCTTTTTGGCTTCCTTTTCCCACTCGGCGAGCTCTTCGGGCGTTACGGCGCAACGCAGCTCTTCCACGAGCAGCCGGTCCGCGATGGCGAAGTCCCTCTCCAGGGTTTCCGCGTCCGCCCGGCTGCCCCCCTGCACGCCGCCCCGGATCTCCTCGAGCCGCTCCAGGATGCGCCGCAGCCCCTCCGGCTCCTCCGCTGCGTATTGTTTCGCGACTGCGGCTTTTATTTCACTAATTCTCGCGGAAATGAACGCGGCGATTTCCGCCGGGTCCGGCCCCTGGGAAGCCGGCGGCGCCGTTTCGCCGCCGGCGGCCGCTTTTTCCTCGTCCTCCGGGTGCGCCCCGACCCGCGACTCGAGGTGGCGGGCGAATTCCGCCATGACGCTGTCGTGGCAGTAGCAGAGGCTGTTGACCCTGGCGTTGGCGCGGTTCTGCCGGGATTGAAAGCCGTCCATGGCGGCGTCGATCCCGCGCAGCGCCACGTGCAGCGGCACCCCGGCGTCGCGCCACGCGGCGATCAGTCCCCAGTCCATGGGCGAGATGAGCAGGTGCTTCCCCCGCCGCATCACGAAGTGTTCCTCGATTTCGGTGAAATAGTTGTAGTAGTTCATCGCCGGGCGTCGAAATTGGAATTGTGCCATAAAACAACCTGGAAAGAGCCACGCATTTCACGGGGGAGACGTTGTCGGACTCTCCGCGGCCTTTCCATCCGGGCGCGTGAAACCCGCCGCGGCAGAAGCCTCGTGAATCGTGCGGGCTAGCGCAGCAGGCGCGCGGTGAGCGGCGGCGGCGGATCCGGGGCGGCCACGACGTCGAACGTGACCCGGCCGAGGGTCTGGCCGCGCACGGTTTCGAGTTCCACCCGCCATTTCCCCGGCGTGACATTGCGCTTCGCCGTGTATCCGCGGTAGCCCCCCTCGCGCCCGCCGCGGATGTCGAACGCGATGGGATCGGTTTCGACCCACCCGTCCGCCGTCCTGCGGCTCCAGACGTGGCGCACGGGGACGCGCAGTCTCCCGGGAGCGAAGACGGCCGTATAGCAGTAGACGCTGTCGCCCGGCGAAAGGTAGAAGGGGGACTCCCCGTCCACCCAGAACCGCCAGCGCGGCGGGGCGACATAGTGCACGAGGTATCCCTCCGGCGTCCTGGAGACCCGGTGATAGATGCCCGCGTTCTTCAGCGCCAGCGGCACCGGCGGGATCAGGTTGGCGAAATACAGCACCGTGACGGTCAGGACCACCGATCCCATCCAGAGAGCCGTGCGCCGCATCGGGCGTTCCCACCCGCCCGGGTGATGCCGGAACCCCAGAAAGAAGACGCCCAGGCTTGCGCCCAGGCTGATCAGCCCGGCGAGCAGAAAGATCCACTCGTTCACCGCCGCCATCAGGACGGGAAGGAAGAAGGCGAGAAAAGAGAGGAAGCAGAAGCTGTAGAACGCGGCGAGAAGCGCCGCATTCTCGAGACGGTCCTGCAGAAACTCGTTGGCCACCAGCAGGAGGACCAGGGCCAGGAAGAAGAACTGCGTGCGCGTGAAGGAGGCGCTCTTGAAGTAGTACACCACGTAGCCGGAAAAGAGGGCCCCGAAGCAGAACTGGATGGCCCAGGGGAAATGCGGGGCCAGCCTGCGCGTCCACCGCGGCGGCATGCAGCCGCCCTGGGCGCGGAGGGTGAAGACTATCATGAGCCCGAGCAGGGCCAGGTACCCGACGAGCAGGATGTTGTCGACCGGGTTGTCGATGCGCGTCAGCGTCAGCGAATCCCACAGGAAGCCGGCGGCGAAGATGGGGACCGCGGCGAATTTCTCGTACCGCCGATACACTTCCGCCATCCGCGATGCGGTCCCGGCGAAGAAGCGCCGCGGCGCGCCTTCCGCACTCATTCCCGTATTCATCGATTCGTTTCAGTGCTTGAAATGCCGGATGCCGGTGAAGACCATCGCGATGTCCAGGTCGTTGGCCGCGTCGATGACTTCCGCGTCGCGCACCGATCCTCCCGGCTGGATGACGGATCGCACCCCGAATCCCGCCGCGACCAGCAGGCCGTCGGCGAACGGGAAGAACGCGTCGGACGCCAGGGCGCACCCCTGGAGGGGCAGCGTCGCCTTCGTGCCGCCCCATTTGACGGCGTCCACGCGGCTCGTCTGTCCGCAGCCGATGCCCAGCATCCGCACCGCGTCGGTGAAGACGATGGCGTTGGACTTCACGTGCTTGACGACCCTCCAGCCGAACAGCAGCGCCTCCATCTCTTGCGCCGTCGGCGCGCGGCGCGTGACGGTCTTGAGGTCTTCGGGGCGCAGGTAGTGCGTGTCCCGGTCCTGGGCCAGGAATCCGCCGCCGATCTGGCGGTGCTGCAGCAGGACCGGTTCCTTCGACGGGACCCTGAGCAGCCGGATGTTTTTCTTCTGCCTGAGGACGCCCAGGGCTTCGTCCGAGTAGTCCGGGGCCAGGACCACCTCTACGAACGTCTTGTGAATCTCGCCGGCCGTGTCCGCGTCGACGGCCCGGTTCAGCGCGACGACCGACCCGAAGGCCGACACCGGGTCGCTGTCGCGCGCCAGCGCGTAGGCGTCCGCCAGCCTGTCCGACTGGGCGACGCCGCAGGGATTGGTGTGCTTGATCACGGCCGCCGCCGGCCGGTCGAACTCGAGCACCAGGTTCCACGCGCTGTCGGAGTCGAGCAGGTTGTTGTAGCTCAACTCCTTGCCGTGCAGCACCTCGGCCCCCGCCACACCGAAGGCCGGCCCGGACGCAGCCCGGTACAGCGCGGCCCGCTGGTGCGGGTTTTCCCCGTAGCGCAGGTCGGAGACCTTTTCGAGCGCCAGCACTTCCGATTCGGGCAGCGCCCCGTCCCGCTTCTTCGCCCCGGTCGCCGACCAAACCCGCTCGGAGAACCAGGCGGCGATGGCGCCGTCGTAGGACGCCGTGGCGGCGAACGCCTTCTGGGCCAGCAGGAAGCGCGTCGTGTCGCCGAGCGCGCACGCGTGCGTCCTCAGCTCCTCCAGGATCCAACCGTAGTCGCGCGGATCGGTGACCACGGCCACGCCGGCGTGGTTCTTGGCCGCGGAGCGGATCATGCTGGGGCCGCCGATGTCGATCTGCTCGATCACCTCCTCGTACGCCGCCCCTTCCCTCGCGGCCGTCTCGCGGAAGGGGTAAAGGTTGACGACCACCAGGTCGATCGACTGGATGTCCTGCTCCTTCATCTGCGCGGCGTGCGACGCCTTGTCCCGGATCCCCAGCAGCCCCCCGTGGATCTTCGGGTGGAGCGTCTTGACGCGGCCGTCCAGGATCTCGGGGAAGCCGGTGTAGTCCGAGACGTCGAGGACGGGGATGCCCTGGTCCCGTATGAACTTCGCGGTGCCGCCCGTCGAAATCAGCCGGACGCCCATTTCGTGCAGGGCCCGGGACAGCTCCGCCAAACCTGTCTTGTCCGAAACGCTCAATAGTGCTCGATCGATCCGCCTCATGGGCCACCTCCTGGAATGTCGGGTCCTGAAAAAAAGATAGTATACGCGATGAGGGCCCCAAAACCAGCGGCCGTCGTCGGGCAAAAACAAAATATTTCTTGACAACCAAAAGTCCTTTCGTTTACGCTATTTGGAAATTTCAATGGCCTTAGAGAATTTGATTTCGAGGGACGGAGCCCTCGCGCCGGGGGAAACGGATGCCACCGCGGCAGGGCGCCGGATGAAGGCCATTGCGTTTCGAGGGAATTTCAAATGAGCAGAGTGACGGGCACAGTGAAGTGGTTCAACAACACCAAGGGATACGGGTTCATCTCCCAGCCGGCGGGCGCCGACGTCTTCGTGCACTACAGCTCCATCCAGGAGAAGGGGTACCGGACGCTGCGCGAGGGCGAGCAGGTCGAGTTCGACGTCAAGTCGGGCCCGCGCGGGCCGCAGGCTGAGAATGTCGTGCGTGCGGAGCAGGAGAAGCAGGTCGTCGGCTAGCTATTGTCCGCAGAAGCGGTAAATCGAAGCGAGTCCTCGTCTGTCGCGATCGTGAAGGCGACCTTCGCGCAGCCGTATTTTCTGCGGAGGCCGAACGTCTGCGTTGCAATATACTTCGAAAACTGCCGATAGGATATCGGTGTCTCCCCGGCGTCCTTCTTCCGGATGCGCATCAGCACGTCATAGAGCTGCCGCACCTTCGCCTCTTCGGCGTCGGGATCGGTGATCGATACCCGCAGGGCCTCCGCCGGCACCGACTTCTTCGGCGCCTCGGCGGGCGCCTTGGGGGCCGGTGTGCCCGCCGAGGCGGCCCCCATCTCCAGGCTCTGGACTTCGCGCCGCCACAGGTCCCGGTAGACATAGAAGCGGGTGACCAGCGTATTGAACCGGAAGCGCTGCGAGAAGTTGAGGTCGCCGCATTCCGACAGTTTCTTGACCAGCCGTTCCACGCGGACCCGCAGGTCGTCGGGCGCCTTCTTCCGGTTGCCCGACAGGAAGATGCGGTACTCGATCTTCAGGCGCCGGAGCGCGTCGTCCAGGCTGTCCAGGTCTTCTTCGTACACGTTTGTTTTCCTCCCCGACCCCGCATCTGGGACGGCGCCGGAACCGTCTCAAGCGCCTCCGGCGCCCGTGAACCCGCCCGGGATTCACGGATTGACAGTCCTGCCGGGCTATGCTGAAATGCTCCGATGGACAAAGCCAATCTGCAGCGCATTCTCAGCAGGATCCCGGCGGTGGATCAGCTGCTGCTGCGGCCCGCCGTCGCGTCGTGGGCCGACCGCACGAGCCGCGAGTTCGTCGTCGCCGAAATCCAGAACCTGCTCCGCGGCCTGCGGGCCGCGATCCGTTCCGGCGATCCCGGCGCCGAGGCCGGCCTGAGCCCGGAGCGGCTGGAGCAGGCGCTGCTGGAAACCCTGCGGCGCCGCCTGCAGCCGAGCCTGCGCGCGGTGATCAACGCCACCGGCGTGATCCTCCACACCAACCTCGGACGGGCCCCGCTCTCCGAGGCCGCCCAAAAGACCATATCGGCATTTTCCGCCGGGTATACAAATCTGGAATACGAAATTTCCGAGGGGCGCAGGTCGCACCGGGACAAGCTGATCGAGCCCCTGCTGACGGAGTTGCTGGGGTGCGAGGCGGCGACGGTGGTCAACAACAACGCCGCCGCCGTGTTCCTGATCCTCAACACGCTGGCCCGCGGCAGGGAAGTCGTCGTGTCGCGGGGCGAACTGGTGGAAATCGGCGGGTCGTTCCGCATCCCGGACATCATGGCGCAGAGCGGCGCGACGCTGCGCGAGGTGGGAACGACGAACAAGACCCGCCTCTCGGACTACCAGGCCGCCATCGGGCCGGACACGGCCATGCTGCTGCGCGTGCACACGAGCAACTTCCGCATGCTGGGCTTTACCGAAAAGCCCGGCCTGGACGAACTCGTCGCGCTGGCGCGCTCGGTCAATATCCCGCTGGTGGAGGACATCGGCAGCGGCTGCCTGGCGGACCTGCGGCCCTACGGGCTCTCCGAAGAGCCGCTGGCCGGCGAAAGCCTGGCGGCCGGGGCCTCGCTGGTCTGTTTCAGCGGCGACAAGCTGCTCGGCGGGCCCCAGGCCGGCGTTATCGCGGGAGCCAGGGCGCTCGTCGATCCCATCCGCAGGAACCCGATGATGCGCACCTACCGGGTCGAGAAGCTGATCTACGGCGCCCTGGAGGCGACGCTGCTGAGCTACCGGGCGGGCCGCGCCGCAAGGGAAATCCCCGTGCTGCGCATGATCTCGGTGACGCGCGAAGAGGCGAAGAGGCGCGCGCAGGGATTTGCGCGGAAGCTGCGCCGGGAAGTGCCGGCGTCGGTCCGCGTCGGGTTGCGCGAAGGCCATTCGCTGGTCGGGGGGGGGTCGTGCCCCGAATACCCCCTTCCCACGACCCTGGTCGCGCTGGAGTGCGACTCGCCGGGCCCCGGCGCCATCGGCTCGCGACTGCGTCTGCAGGACCCTTCCATCGTCGTCCGCGTGGAGGAAGACCGCGTGCTGATCGACCTGCGCACCGTCTTTCCCGCCGAGGAGCGCGCGCTGCTGGAAGGCCTCGCCGCCGCCGTCCGCGCCCGCTAAAGCCGGGAGCAGCCACGGATTTCACGGATTTCACTGAGAAAAAAACATTTTTATCATCCGTCTAATCTGTGAAATCCGTGTTAATCCGTGGCTGGCCGGGGACGACCGAGAAATCGAGCCGCGCGGTCTCCGTGTCCGCGCGGTCGAGCCGCACTCGCACCCGCGTCCCCAGCTGATAACGCCGCCTCCTCCTGCGCCCGACGAAGGCCCGCGTCGCCTCCTTGTACTCGTACTCGTCGTCGATCAGCGTGCCCAGCGGGACGAATCCCTCGACGTAGTGTTCCAGGAGCTCGACGAAGAACCCCTGGCGCGTCGCCGAGAAAACGACCGCGTCGAATTCCTCCCCGACCTTGTCCGCCATGAACTGGGCCTTCTTGATCTTCTCGATCTCGCGTTCGGCGTCGTCCGCCGCGCGCTCGCGCGCCGACGCGTGCGCCGCGATTTCGGGGAGCCTCGCGCGCATGCTCTCGCGCCACGCCGCCGAAGGCTCCTTCGCCATGCATTCCTTGAGCAGGCGGTGCACCACGAGGTCCGGGTACCTGCGGATCGGCGAGGTGAAGTGCGTATACGCCGGCGACGCCAGCCCGAAGTGTCCCCGGTTTTGCTCCGAATAGTGCGCCTGCATGAACGACCGCAGCATGAGGTAGACGACGAAACGCTGCTCCGGCTTCCCCTCGAGCCGCTCGACGAATTTCTGGAAATCCTTCGGGTGCCATTCGTCCCCGGCCTGTTCCAGGCGGAACCCCAGGTTCAGGGCGAGGGCGGCGAATTCCTCCGCCTTTTCCGGGTCCGGCTCCTCGTGCACGCGGTACAGCGCCGGGCCGCCCGACGCGGCGAGTTCCCGGGCGACGCACTCGTTGGCCAGCAGCATGAATTCCTCGATGATGCGGTGCGCGATCGTGCGCTCCGCCTGCGCCACCCCCGACACGTTGCCGCCCTCGTCGAACTGCATCGCGGCGTCCGGCAGGTCGAAATCGACGGCGCCGCGGCGGTGCCTCTTTTTCGACAGGATGCGGCAAAGCGCCTCCATCCGTTCGAATGCCGGGACCAGGGCCGCGTAGCGGGCCCGTTCCCCCGGGTCGCGCTCCTCGAGGATCTTCGCGACCGACGTGTAGGTCATCCGCTCCCGGCTGCGAACGACGCCCCGCGCGAAGCGCTTCCCCAGGACCTTCCCCTTCGGGTCGATCTCGACGAGCGCCGAGAGCACGAGCCGGTCGGCGCCCGGCCTGAGGCTGCAGATGCCGCTCGAAAGCCTCGGCGGCAGCATGGGGATGGCCCGGTCCGGGAAATACACCGACGTGCCCCGGGCGCGCGCGTCGGCGTCCACGGCGGAGCCTTCGCGCACGTAGTGCGACACGTCCGCGATGTGGACGCCCAGGAGGAAATTGCCCGACGGGAGCGTCTCGAGGCTCACGGCGTCGTCGAAGTCGCGCGCCGTCTCCCCGTCGATCGTGACCGCGGCCGTGCCCCGGAAGTCCTCGCGCCCGGCGCAGTCCGAGTCCGAAACGGCGTCCGGCATCGCGTCCGCCTCGCTTTGCGCCTCGGCGGAGAACACCGCCGGGAGGCCATACTTGTGCTCCACGATCCTGTACTCGATCCCCGGGTCCCCGCCGAACCCGAGGATCTCGACCACCTTCCCCCGGGCCTCCTGATGGCGTTCGGGGGGGCGCGTGACGGCCACCGTGACGATCTGGCCGTCCCTGGCCTCTTTGCTCGACTCGTAGGGAATCCGTATGTCGTGGATGAGGCGGCTGTCCAGAGGCACGACGTACGGATACCGCGGATGCGCGTAGAACCGCCCGACGATGGTGGCGCGCTTGCGCTCCAGCACCCGGACGACGGTGCCTTCCGTCCGCTCCGTGCGCTGCAGCCGCGGCGCGCGGCGGCGGCCGCGGCGCCGCACCGGCGGGATTTTCCTCCGGGCGACTTTCACCAGGACGCGGTCCTCGTGCAGCGCGAGTTCCATGTTCCGGGCCGGGATGAAGACGTCCTCTTTGCACTGCGTCCGGTCGTCCGGGATCAGGAACCCGTACCCGTCCCGGTGGCAGCTCAGGACTCCCGACACCAGGTTCTCGCGCGCCGCCAGCGCGTATTGGCCCCGCTTGATGCGCCGGATGAGGCCTTCGGCGTCGAGTTCGTCGAGGAAACGCTGCAGGCTCCGCCGGTCGTCGCTGTCCAGGTCGAGCAGCCGCACGACGTCGCGGAAGGTGAAGTTGGGGGCCGGCAGCGAACGGATGAAAGTCAGGACCTGTTCTTTCTGGGTTAGCGTGAGCATGGGAGTTGATTCCAGATTACAGATTCCAGATTACAGAACAATCACTTCAGCACGAACCACTTCGGCACGCCGTGCCGGACGGCGCCGCCCGATCCCGCGGTATAGGACATCAGCGGGGCACGGTCCTGGCGCGCCACCATGAAGACAATCCACCCTTCGAAGGCGTCTCCCGATTTCATCTCGGCGCGCAACTCCGGCGCGGGCGGCGCCGCCTGCGCGGCCGGATAATCCTCGCCTTCGGCCGAATAGAGGGTGAACTTGTCCGGCGTCAACCGGTGCACGCACAGCCCCGGCAGGGTCCGCGCCCGGTACTCGAACCGGATGCGCGCCAGCAGGTACTCGCTGCCGGCCGCGGCGGGCCGATTGGAGGGGCCGGCCGCCGCGAGCCTCTTCCATGCGTCCTCCCCGCGGACGAAGTCCAGCACGGTCAGCGTCATGTCGTAGAGCTCGTGCGACGTGTACCCTTCGCCGCATTCGACGATGTCGGTCAGCGGCTGGCCCACCGCCGCCGCGCTGCCCGGCGACGACCCGGGCGTTTGCGCCGGTGCTCTCCGCGCCGCAAACGGCAGGAGGATCAAACACGCGGCGAAGAGCCAAACGCACTTTCCGCCATTCACGGGACTCTCCTTTTTCAGGGCAACAGTGTTTCCAGTTTGCGCACGACGGCCTCGCGGTGCGTCCCGGCCCAGAAGATCTTCCTGCAGCCGGGGCAGACCCGGAAGCACGGCTGCGTGCGGTAGACGAAATCGGGCACTCGGCCGCGCACGGACTCGCGCGGGGCCTCCACCAGCGCCTCGTTGCAGGACAGGCACCGGGTGAGCACCGCGTCCAGCGACTCGATCCGCAGCGCGTCGAACACCTGCCCGAGCTGCGCCTCGAGGTCCGGGCTGCGGATGAACAGGAACTCCCTGGCCGGGTCCCGGATGAGCAGCCGCGTGTCGCGCGACAGCAGCACCCGCCCTTCGCGGTTGGAAATCTCGAGCAGCGCGTCGTCGGAGAACGTGTTGGAGTACGCCGCGTCGAAGCCCGCGATCCGCAGCCACTTGGCCAGCCTGCCCAGCATGACGTCCGCCACGAAACGCGGCCGCCCTTCCGCCGGGCGGACGACCGAGGCCTCTTTCGCCTCGATCCTCTCCTGCCGCGCCGCCGCGGCGGCTCTTCGCGTCCTGGAGTTGCTCATGTAAGTTTGATTCCAGATTCCAGATTCCAGATTTCAGATTTCAGATTTCAGATTTCAGATGCGGGAATCCGGATTTCAAAGAGTTCGCATCCGAGGTCAATCCCCGTCGACCATCCGGCGCCGTTCTGTTCGATCCCTCACCGCAAAACCGCAACCCCGGACTCCCCGTCATCTGGAATCTGGAATCTGGAATCCGGAATCCGCTCTCAATCGGCCGCGAGTTTCTTCTGCAGCAGTTCGTTGACCACCTGCGGGTTCGCCTGGCCGCGCGTCTCGCGCATGACCTGGCCGACGAAGAAGCTCATCACCTTCGTTTTCCCCGAACGGTATTCCGCCACCTGCTTCCGGTTCGACTCCATGATCCTGTCGATCACGGCGGCCAGGCTGGCCTCGTCGCTCACCTGCGCCAGCCCGAGCCTGGCGATGACGCGCTCCGGCGCCTCGCCGCTCCGGGCCATCTCCTCGAAGACGGTCTTGGCGATCTTGCCGGAGATCTCCCCGGAGTCGACGGTCCGAATCAGCGCGGCCAGGCCGGCGGGCGCGACCGGGCTTTCCTCGATGCTCTTCCCGGAATTTTTTAGGACGAAGGCGAGGTCGCCCATGATCCAGTTGGCCGACGCGCGCGGGTTCTTCGACTCCCGGGCGCACGCCTCGAAATAGTCGGCCGCAGCCGGCGTCGCCGCGAGCTGCAGGGCGTCGTCGACCGAAAGGCCGTAGTCGTCCACGAAGCGCTGCATGCGGGGTCCGGGCAGCTCGGGGAGTCCCTGCCGCACGCCCTCGATCCACGCCGGGTCCAGCTTGAGCGGCAGCAGGTCGGGTTCGGGGAAATAGCGGTAGTCGTGGGCCTCTTCCTTGGACCGCATCGGGAAGGTGCGGCCTTCGGCGTCGTTCCAGAGGCGGGTCTCCTGGACGATCGTGCCCCCTTCGGCCAGGACGCCGCTCTGCCGCTCGATTTCGTAATCCAGGGCCTTCTGAAGGAACCGGAAGGAGTTCAGGTTCTTGATCTCCACCCTGGTCCCGAGCGTCTCCGAGCCCTTCGGCCGGACGGAGACGTTGGCGTCGCAGCGCAGGCTGCCTTCCTCCATGTTGCCGTCGCAGACGCCGAGGTACAGCAGCGTCTTGCGCAGGTGCGTCATGTAGTCGTAGGCTTCCTGGCTGCTGCGGAAGTCGGGTTCGCTGACGATCTCCACCAGGGGGACCCCCGTGCGGTTCAGGTTCACGTAGGATTTTTCTTCCGTGCCCGGCATCCCTTCGTGGACCGATTTGCCCGCGTCGTCCTCCATGTGCAGGCGCGTGATCCCGAACTCCTTCGGCCTGCGGTTGACGACCTTGCCGCCGTCGGCCCGTTCGCCCGTAAACACCACGACGCGGCCCGCTTCCCCGACCGGGCGGTCGAACTGGGAGATCTGGTAGCCCTTCGGCAGGTCCGGGTAGAAATAATTCTTCCGGGCGAAAATGGAGACCGGGTTGATGCGGCACCCGAGCGCCATCGCCGCCTTCACCGCCATGGCCACGGCGTCGCGGTTCAAAACCGGGAGCGCCCCTGGCAAACCGAGACACACCGGGCAGGTGTTCGAGTTCGACGGGGATCCGAATTGGGTGCTGCAGGAACAGAAGAGCTTGCTCTCTGTGAGCAGCTGCGCGTGTACCTCGAGTCCGATTACAGGTTCGAATTCCATGGCCGTATTATAGGGTTTTTTGCGCGCCGCAGGTAGCCCGCAGAGACCGAAAGGCACAAAAAGCCGCGCAATAAATGGTTAAAAAACGACATTTCGGGCGCCGCCCTGAACGCGGGGCCGGGCCGGGTTTATCCAAGCCTTCTGCCGTCAGTGATTTAAGCGAGGCGCCGGCACTGGCATGAAACGTGCCCCGGTATGAGCAGAGCGCTGCCCGATTCGGGCCGGCTCCGGGGCAGGAGATTCGAGGGTTTTCCGGTCAGGGAATGACGGCAGCGCTCAACCCTTTCCTTCCGACGCGGCGCATCCTTCGGATGCGGCAAGGAGAAAACCCGACACGAGATCGGCGGCCTGATCCAGAATCTCTTCCGGCCGCAGCCGCCCGTCCAGCCACCGGATGGAATCGTCCGACCGGAACCAGGTCAGCTGCCGCTTCGCATAGCGCCGGCTTTCTCTCTTCGTTTCCTCGACCGCCTCGGCCTCCGTCAGGACCCCTTGCAGGCACGCGGCCGCTTGCCGGTAGCCGATCGCCTTGAACGCCTGGGACGTCCCGGAGAACCGCTCGATCAGCCCCCGCGCCTCTTCGATCAGCCCGCCGCGGAACATCTCCTCCACGCGCCGGTCGATCCGTTCGTACAGCCGTTCGCGGGGAAGCTCGATCCCGATCTTGAGCCACCGGTAGCCCCGAAACGCGTCCCGCCGCTGCCGCTGCCACCAGGTCATGGTCCTGCCGCTGACGCAATAAATCTCGTAGGCCCGGATGATGCGGTCCGTGTCCATCTCCGCGATCCTCGCGGCCGAGTCGGGGTCGACGCGGCCGAGCGCCCGGTGCAGCACGCGCGGCCCCTTGCGCCCGACGACGCGGCGCATGCGCGCCCGCAGCTCGTCCGAGCGTCCCGGGCCCTCGAAAAGGCCGTCGATGAGCGCCCGGAGGTAGAACCCGGTGCCGCCGGCGACCACCGGCAGCCGGCCGCGCGCCGTGACGCCGCGGATCGCGTCCCGCGCCAGCCGCTGGTAGTCTCCCGCTGAGAAATCGCGGTCCGGGTCGACGAGGTCCAGCATGTGGTGCGGCACCGCCTGCCGTTCGGCCATCGAAACCTTGGCCGTGCCGATGTCCATGTGCCGGTAGACCTGGAACGCGTCGCAGCCGACGACCTCGCCGCCGAAGCGCAGGGCGAGCGCCGCGGCCAGCCGGCTTTTCCCCGACGCCGTGGGGCCGACGATGGCGATGGCGCTATGGTCGTTCGTCATGCCTCTACCCGAGTTTGAAGTAATACCGTATGCAGGCGATCAGCAGAAACGCCAGGGCCAGCACCACGATTCCCAGGATCTGCGAACGAAGACGATGCATGAATATGAATTCCAGATTTCAGATTCCGGATTCCAGATGCGGGATTCCAGGAAGGAACCTTGGATCCGCAATCGTTTATTTTAGCAGCACGGACAGGGCGGAGCCACGGATTACACGGATGGCACGGAGAAAAAAAGCATCTTTAAAATCTGTGTCATCCGTGAAATCCGTGGCCGGCCGGGACACGGCAATGCTTGCGATATCCGGCCGTATGATCTTAAATAAAGGGGGAAGCCTTATTCGGGAATTGACGCGTTCCGGAGGACTCATGAACGAAATCACAGGATTGCCAGGAAAACGGACCCCTAAATTCATGACGGCGCTGATTCTGGCGGCGGCCTTCGGCTTTTTCCCGGCGGCCGCCGCCGCGCAGGATCGATCGTTCGAAAAGCTCCTCGAGACGTTCCACGCAGGGGAGTCCTATGAAAGGCACAGCGCCGCGATGGAGTTGGGGAAATCGGGCAACGGCGCGGCCGTGGAGC
Source organism: uncultured Acidobacteriota bacterium (assembly GCA_964613495.1). Lineage (GTDB taxonomy): Bacteria > Acidobacteriota > UBA6911 > UBA6911 > UBA6911 > UBA6911. The sequence continues at coordinate 37,743 of CAZTHE010000017.1, forward strand.
CGCTGATCCAGGGCCTGAGAGACCCGGACTACCTGCTGCGGAGCTTCTCTGCTCTCGCACTGGGCGATCTCAAGGACGCGCGGGCGCTCGAGCCTCTCCTCGGGGCGCTCGGGGACGAGCACCAAAGGGTGCGGCGCTCCGCCATCGAGGCCCTGGGACTCCTCGGGAATCCGGCCGCGCTGGATCCCCTCGTGAAATGCCTGGAGGATCCCGACTCCCTCGTGCGGCGCTCCGCCGCATCAGCCCTCGGCATGCTGGGCCGGCCGGAGGCCGTGGCCCCTCTCCTCAAGATGCTGGGCGAGGAGGATATCTACCTGTGGAACGGGGCGGCCAACGCCCTGACGGGGATCGGCGGCGCGGCCGTCCCCCAACTCGTGGCGGCGCTCCCGGACTGGATCCGCGGGCCCCGTGTCGCCGAGATACTGAAGACACTGGGATGGGAAGCTTCCTCCGCGGAGGAGAAGGTTCGCTATGACGTCGCGGCGCGCGACAAGGGCGCCCTGGCCGCAAACTGGGACTCCGTCCGGAAGGTGCTGATTGCGGACGCGGAAAGCGGCGACGCGGCCCGCGCGGAAAACGCCGTTTACGCCCTCATCGGCATCGGCCGCGACGAGACCGTCGACACCCTGGCGGGCATCCTGCGCACGAGGGGCACCGCGGCGATGGCGCAGGCTTTCCTGAACAGCGGGAATACCCGCCTTTCGGAAACCGCCCGCGCCTGGGCGGCGCAGGGCAAGATCGAGCTGGCGCCCGGGGGCCAAACCCCAGCCTCCCCCTGGGGGAGCCTGCAAAGTGCCACGAATTCCACGAAGTAAAAATCTGTGTAATCCGTGAAATCCGTGGCTGCCCCGTCTCAGTACGCTTTCTTGATCTCGACGCCCTGGTAGTAGGTCTTCAGGATTTCCTCGTACGTGTGGCCGGAGCGCGCCATGCCGAAGGCGCCGACCTGGCAGAGGCCGACGCCGTGGCCCCAGCCGCGCCCGTGGAAGGTGAATCCCGCCACGCTTCCGTCGGCGTTGTACTCGCGGTGGATGGTGTAGAGCGTGTCCCTCAGCCCCAGCGCGTTGCGGACCTTATAGCCGTTGACTTTCACCGATCCGCGCGTCCCCCGGATCAGGACTTGCACCGCCCGGCCCGAATTCCCGATGGCGGACGGCTCCATGTCCTGGAACTGCCCGATATTGCCCGCCAGACCGCGCAGTTTCTCCGCCATGGCCGCGCGGGTGAAGGTCGCATCCCATTCCGCCACGGGCGAGTACCGGTCGCTGGACGCGCCGCCGGGGTTGAGCTCGATTTCGAGAAAATCGACCGTGCCGGAAGGGCCGGCGCAGAAGGCGATCTTCTCGTTTCCTATGATTTTCGCGCTGCCGACCGGGATGGCGCCTCCGGAATCCACGCGGAAGAGGCGCGGCGCGGCCGAGAGGCGCACGTCCCGCGTCTGTTTTCCCCGCTGCACCCGCAGCACGGGATCCGCGTCGCCGCCGGAATCGCCGGATCCGGCGGTGACGAAGGTGCCCCGGCCGAGCAGGTCCGGGCGGAGCGCCTCGGCCCATCGCACCAGCAGAAACAGCGCGTCGCCGCGCCGGATCGGCTCGTCCGGGCGCACGGCGTTGTCGGGGCCCGGGCGCCAGAGGCCTTTCCGCGAGACATAGGCCAGCGCATAGCGCGCCGCTTCCGGAAGGGCGCCCCCGTCCCTGAGATTGTCCATCGAATAGGCGGCGTCGCGCGTCGACACGGTCCGGCGGATTTCGGCGCTCCCGAACAGCGCTTCCGCCGCATAGACGAAAAAGCCCGATCGCGTCCCGATGTCGCTTCCTGCCGTCGGTTCGCGCCCGGGATTCCTGACGGCCAGCGCGCGCGCCTTCCGCACCCATTCCACGACCTCGTCCCGGGAGGCGCCGGCGGCGAGGTATTCGGCCGAAAGCGCCTCTCCGCCCAGTATTCCCAGGACGCGCGACAGCTCGATATTGCGGTTCGCGACGCTGCCGTCGTCGGCGAACACCGGCTGCGCCAGCTCGTGTTTCCCCTCGAGGACGGTCGCGCCCTTTTCCGGCCCGCTCTCGACGGCGCAGAACACGCTCTTCAGGTACGGGACGTCGGGCGCGTCGTAGACGAGGGCGAAATCCTCCGTCCTGCCGCCGCAGGTGGACATGTAGAGGGCGTCGATCAGCTTGTCCCGGTAATAGACGGCCATGCCCGACGTCCGGCGCACGGCCTCGGTCGTCGCATCCTGCTCCACCTCGATGCCGCCGTACACCTGCGTCCGCGTGTCCGCCGTCAGGTCGAACCCGTCGGCGCGGAACCGCCCCATGTTCTTGAGCGCGTAAGTCCGCGCGGCGATCGTAAGCGCCGCCAGGCCCGCGAATTCCGGGTAGCGCGACGGGTGCATCTCCGCCGGGATCACGCCCTGGAGGTATTCCTCCATGCCCAGCTGGTTCACGACCGTCATGGTTCCGCTCCCGTTCGGGACGACGTCGAGGATTCCGCGGTAGGGCTTTCCGTCCAGGCTCAACACGCTCGCCGCGGAGACCGGCTGAACCAGGAAACCGGACGGGCTCAGGAGAAACAGGCCGTTCGCGCCGCGCAGCGCGAGCGTGGCCCTGCCGGCGCCGGCCGCGGCGCGGCCGGCGGCCGCGGCGCTGTCGACGACCGGGAAGGCGTCCGGGTATCCGGACGCGGCCAGTTCGGCGACGAGCGGCTGCGCCGCCTCCTTCGAGGCGAATTCGCCGATGCGCACCTGGTTCGTCCCGGTCTCGGCATTTTCGCGCACCACGACCGGGTGCGCGAAAGCCGCGGCCAGTTTCGCCCTCAGGCCTTCCGCGGCCGCGGCGTTGGCGAAGGACGCCACCTGGATGCGGGTAACGGCCGGAACCGCGTCCCCCGGCTGCTCCACGCGGATCCGTATTTCCCCCCGGACGAGCTGTCCGGCCGCCTCGGCCACTTTCTGCGTTACGGTGTAGTCTCCGGCGGCCGCGATGCGGATCTCCTTTGCCGCCGTGGTCAGGCCGATGCGTATCGGCGGCCCGTACGGGAGTTCCGACGGGGAAGGCGCCGCGGCCGCGGCGGGAGGCGCTGCCGCCTCAGGCGCTGCCGGCGGGGTGGCCGGCGGAGTCTCCCGGGGCCGCGTCTCCGGCGGCCTTTTGGCCGTCTCCGGCTTCGCCGCGGGAACGGGCGCCGGGCGCGGCGTCCGCACCTGCACGCTTTTTTTGCCGCACGCAGTCAGGAAAAGCAGCGCCAAAACCAGTGCGAAGCTCAGCACCTGCGGCCCGAGCCTGAACAGAATCGCGCGCGTCCGAGATCTGCCTGCATTTCGCGGACCGGAATTTGGCCACGAATGAACACTAATTTCACGAAATGGCTTTATGGGCGAGCCTCCGGCTCCTGGTGACGGCCCGATCCGCAGGCGAGAGCGCGGCTCTCGCCTGCGGATCGGGCCGTCGCCAGGGCAGCGCGAAGCGCTGCCGCCCATAAAGCCGCATGCCGGATCCGTGATATTCGTGAAATTCGTGGCCAATTTTTCCTCTTCCCCTGGCTTCATGAGGCGCCCGCTAGTTCCGGAAATATTAAGGGATTCGTGCCGCACCACGCTACGGCTCGTTCCAGGAAAGGACAAACTTGGCGCCGATGTGCTTCCCGGGGAAACCTTTCGGCAGGGGAGGGAACGGGTCGGACTCGATCACGGCCATCAGGGCGGCGATGTCGAACGAGTTGCTGCCCGACGACTTGACGATCTTGGCGTTCCCGTACCGGCCGTTCCTGTCTATATAGAAGACGACGGTCGTGTGGCCCTGGAAACTCTGCAGGTGGGAGGGGATGTTCCATTTTCCCTTGATGCGTTCCTTGATGATGTTGGCGTATTCCCCGAGGGGAAAACCCTCGGTGCCGAAAAAGCCGCTCCCGTCGCTGGCGATCGCCTTCTGCTCGCTGTCGAACACCCGGTAGTCCGGCGCCGGGGCGGGCGGCGTTTTGACTCCCTCCGGGATGGACCGGGGCGCCGCGGCGGCCGTGTCGGTCCTGGCCGGCGGCGACGTGATCGCATGGGCCGGAGAGATCCACCCCCTCGTGCTGCGCACCTTCGACATCTCCGGGACGGTCAGCGCGGTGGTGCTGGACCTCGACGCCCTCGATCGCCGGGC
>CAZTHE010000017.1:41888-50277 GCA_964613495.1 uncultured Acidobacteriota bacterium
GTTCACGGTGTCCCTGCGGACTCCCGCGGGCTCGGCGCGGACGGCGGGGGGCGCGCTCCCGCCGGCCGAGGCCTGGGCGTCCCCGGCCCCCGCGCCGGCGGGCTTCGGCGGTTCGGATTCCGGCGCCGGCTTCGCGTCCGCCGTGATTCTCGGGGGAGGCGGCGCGTCCTTCTTCGCCGCCGTTTTTTCATCCTCTCCCCAGCGGATGCGCACCGGGGGCATGGTCTGGACCGGGTTCTTTCTGCTCCAGTCGTACAGCAGCGCCTTGAGCTGCTCCGCCGAAGGGGCCTGCATGCGGCCCTGCGGCTCGAGGACCGCCACCGTCCGCCACTCCTTTTCCTCTTCCGCGTCCTTCCGGGCGGTCAGGCTGTCGGTGATGAGGGCGATCACGCGGAACCGGTGAAGCATCCCGCCCTCGAGCAGCTGCGGGAACTCGAGGATCGTGATCAGCATGGCCACGTGAATTGAGAGGCTCGCGACGAACGCCATCAGGACGCGCCGTGTCGGCCGGTGCCTCTGATTCCGGGAAATGGCATACTCAAACATCAACCAACTCCGCCCAAAGCCTTTTTCAAAGTATAAGTAAGCGGGTCATTCCCTGTCAATTTCAAGCGCCTGCGCCTTCTCCGCCTGGCCGAGCACCTCGAGCGCCAGTCCGAGCGCCTTGCGCCCCTCGGCGCCGGTGCATTCGACGGGGCCCTCGGCGCGCACCGCCTGCAGGAACGATTCCAGCTCCAGCTTCAGGGGTTCCTGCTTCTCCGGCGTCAGTTTCCGGCTGACGATTTCGGGCATCCCGGGGGCCTTGTGGTCCAGGCGGAACAGGGCGATGTCCTGCCGCGTGTAATCCAGCGAGAGGTATTCCCGCTTCTGGAACAGCCGCAGCTTGCGCACCTTTTCCATGGACACGCGGCTGGCCGTGACGTTGGCCACGCAGCCGTCCTCGAAGTGGAGCCGGGCGTTGGCGATGTCGATGCGGTTGGTCAGGATGGCGATGCCGACGGCGTGCACGCTCGTGACCGGAGACGGCACCAGCAGGCAGATGATGTCCAGGTCGTGGATCATCAGGTCCAGGATGACGTCGATGTCGAGGCTGCGCGGCGAAAACAGGCCCATCCGGTGCGCCTCGAAAAACCGCGGCCGGTGGACGATTTCCCGCAGCCGCTGCACGGCCGGGTTGAACCGCTCCAGGTGCCCGACCTGCAGCACGCGGCCGTTGGCCGCGGCCGCCGCGATCAGCCGGTCGGCGTCCTCCAGGGTGTGCGCGACCGGTTTTTCGACCAGCACGTGCACGCCGCGTTTCAGGAATTCCTCGCCGATCGGGGCGTGCGTCGTCGTCGGGGTCGCGATGCTGACGGCGTCCACTTTGCCGAACAGGTCGGCGTAGCCGGTGTAGGCGTCCGTCCCCAGGTTGGCGGCGATCTGCGCCGCCCGGCCGGGCGCGGTGTCGGCCACGCCGGCCAGCTCCGCTCCGGGCAGCGACGCGTAGACCCGCGCATGGTGCTGGCCCAGCGCCCCGACTCCCACGACTCCCACTCGAACTGTATGCATGTGGCAGCTCCGCTGAATTTCAGATTCCAGATCCCAGATCCCGGATCCTTGTCCGAAGCCGGATGGTTATATCCGGAATCGGAGGTTAAACATCGCTCGCCGCGGAACATCGCGCGGGAGGCGGGTTACGTCCCGTCGTGCGGCGGCAGCGCGACGATGGCGATGCCGTTGCGGTCCGCCGCGGCCACGGCTTCCGGCTTGTCGAACAGCAGCGTGCGCCCGGCGTCGAGCACCAGCGCGGTGGCGCCCGACGCGATCATGTTTTCCAGCGTCGTGATCCCGACGACGGGGATATCGAAGCGCATGTCCTGCCGCGGCTTGCTCACCTTGATGACCGTCAGGTCTTTCCGGTTGCCCAGTTCCCCCGCGCGCCGGATGACGGCGTCGGTCCCTTCCATCGCCTCGACCGCCAGGACCGCGCGGTCGCGCACCACGATGGTCTGCCCGATGTCCATCGCCGCGATCCGCCGCGCGATCGGCCGCCCGTAGTCCACGTCGGCCTGCTCGGACGCGCTCAGACCGCGCCGCGTCAGCGTCCCCGGGGGCGCCAGGTGCGGTTTGAGCAGGGAACTGCTGTCCTCCAGAACGATGCCGGATTCTTCCAGGACGCGCGCCACGCCGCCGATGAGGGCGTCGGTGTTCTTCTGCTTCAGCCCGGCGAGCATGCGGATCATCGTCAGGTCGGGGAACGCGGACCCGAAGATCTGCACGTGCTTCACCTGCCCGGCCATGATGGCCCGGCCGACGCCGGATTCCCGGAAGAGCCGGACCAGTTTCCCCAGTTCCCCGAGACCGAGCCAGTGGACGGGATAGCCGCACTGCTCGATTTCCGGGAACGTTTCCTCCTTGATCGCGGCGACGACGACGTCGACGCCCTGCTCCCGGGCGGATTGCAGCACCAGGAAAGGGAAGCGGCCGTTGCCTGCGATCAATCCATATTTGTCTCTCATAGCGATCCGAGATTACGGCTGCGCATTTCGAGCAAATTCAGCCACGGATTTCACGGATTTCATTGAGAAAAGGCATTTTTAAAATCCGTGCAATCCGTGTTAATCCGTGGCCATCTCCCGGCTTCCGGCCGGCCTTCCCTCTTCCCAAAGGTTCATCAGCGAATAAAACCGCGCTCCGATTGCTCCATGAATTCCACGAGTAACCCCACTTCCGGGGCGTCCCACCCGTTTTCCCTGAGGCGCCCGAGCGCGTCGCCCGTGTTCATGCCGGAGCGGAACAGGACGCGGTAGGCCCGTTTTAGTTCCGCGATGCACTCCTTCGAGAAGCCCTTCCGCTCGAGCCCGATGGTGTTGATGCCGTAGATCTTGGCCTGGTTCCGGTCGCCGACGGTCTTGATGTAGGGAAGGGCGTCGCGCGTGACGACCGAGAACCCCCCGATGAACGCGTGGGGACCGACGCGGCAGAACTGGTGCACGGCGGAAAACGCGCCGACGGTGGCATGGTCTCCGACCGTGACGTGGCCCGCCAGGGTCGCCGCATTCGCCATGATGACGCAATCTCCCACCAGGCAGTCGTGGGCGACGTGGCTGTACGCCATGAAGAAGTTGCCGCTGCCGATCGTCGTGACGCCCCGGCCGCCGGCGGTGCCGCGGTTGACGGTGACGAACTCGCGGAAGACGTTGTCGTCCCCGATCTTCAGATAGGTGGGTTCTCCCCGGTACTTCAGGTCCTGGGGATCGGTCCCGACGGAACTGTGGCCGGAAAAGCGGCACCGTTCGCCGATGGACGTCCACCCCTGGACGGAGACGTGCGACTCGAGCCGCGTGCCGGCCCCTATCTGGGTCTGGGGGCCGATGATGCAGTAGGGGCCGATGTGGGCTTCCAGCGAGATCTGGCTGGAGGCGTCGATGATGGCTGTCGGGTGTATGGGCATGATTTCCGGGCAGAGCGCAGGGATCCCCGCAGCCTTACGGGGGCGGGGGCCCCGCTCAAGGGTTCGTTGACGAACGGTCCACTACGGAGCAGGACAGTTCCGCTTCCACCGCGATGCTCCCGCCGACGAACGCTTCGCCCCGCATCTTGTAGTAGCGGTCGCGCTGTTTGAGGACGGTCACCTCGATCCGGAGCTGGTCGCCCGGGATGACGGGCTGGCGGAACCGGCATTTGTCGATGGCGGAGAAATAGACCAGCTTGGCGTCCCGGTCCCGGTCCCCGGCGAGCAGCAGGACGACGCCCACCTGCGCGAGCGCCTCGACCAGCAGCACGCCGGGCATGACCGGGTGGTCCGGGAAATGGCCCTGGAAGAAGGGCTCGTTGATGGTGACGTTCTTCAGCCCCACCATGCGGGTGGCGCCGTCGGTTTCCAGGATCCGGTCGACGAGGAGGAACGGGTAGCGCTGAGGCAGGACTTTCAGGATCTCGTGGATGGTCTGCGTCGAAAAGCTGCTTTCCATGGCTCTTCCGGAAGCGGGGGGCGGACGGGAACGCCCGTCCGCCCGGATCCCGCCGGTCCTACTGCTTCGGGGCCGCGGCGGCAGGCGCCGCCTTGGCCGCGCCTGCAACCGGGTGCAGCTGGTTGTAAATCTTGACGACTTCTTCGGAGAGGATCAGCTTCGTGTCCACCCACGCGTCCCGGTCCTGGGACAGGTACAGGATGGCATCGAGCCCCTTGTCCTTGGCGACCTTCTCGATCGCTGCCTGCATCCGCTTCCCCACATAGTTGGTCGCGCTGTTCCTCCGGGCCTCGATCTGCTTCTGCGTGTCTTCCTGGAAGCGCTGTATCGCGGTCTGCTTTTCGTCGATCTGCCTCGCCAGTTCGTCGCGCGCCTCGTCGGTCAGCTTGGACCCCTGAACGCTCAGGTTGTTGCGGAGCTTTTCCAGCTCTTTCCGCTTGCCGTCCAGTTCGGTGTTCTTGTCCTCCACGTATTTCTGGATTTCCCCGAACCGGATCTTCCCCTCGTCGCAGGTGAAAATGACCTGTTCGGGATTGATCCACGCGATCTTGACCGGCTGAATGGCTGCGGCGGGCGCCGCCGCGGCCGGTGTTTGCGCGGGAGCCTGTGCGAGGACGATCACGGGCACGCAAAACAAGGCGATAAGGACAAAAAGCATTACTCGGTTCATCGGTTCTGTTCTCCTTTGAAATCCGGCCGCGCCGGACTGTTCGAAATGCCCCGGGGTCTTCGGGAAGCAGGGCCTAAAGCATCGAAATCTACTACAGATTCCCGTAACCGCAAAGAGGAATCAGAAACTGCGTCCGACCGTGAACTTGATGTCGCTCCTGGGCTCGCGCAGCCGGTACATCAGGTTGTTCACCGTGATCGTGTCGGTCAGGCGCTGCGGGTTGTAGGCGAAGATCAGGCGGAACGGGGCGCTGACGACCGGCAGGACGAACTGGATCTCCAATCCCGTGGAAGCACGCAGCTTGTTGTTGGTGGAGCCGATGACGTCGATGCTGCCCGCCGCGAGGGTTCCCCTGGGGATGTCCCAGCTCACCCGGTTGAAGCCGATGTCGTAGAATCCCGAGAAAGACAGCGGCCCGGCGACGGGGATGCGGTACTCGAAATTGAAGACCCCCACCGTGTCCCCGCCGACGGAAACGAGCGATTCGTTGATCCTGGGCAGGCCCGTCTTCGGGTCGATGATCGGGTTTCCCAGCTGGTCGTACTGCGGCGAATAGCTGATGGCCAGCGGGCTGATGGAGCGTATGTCGAACCCCCGGATCGTGTTTTCCCCCCCGATGAAGAACCGGTCGAAGAACGGCACGAAGGAGCCGCTGTATCCCTTGACGAACTGTCCCTGGAAGTTGAAGGCGAAGACGTTGCGGCCGCCGCTCAGCCAGCGGTCGGGGAAAAAGCGCCGGTACTCCACCACCGGCCGGATCATCTTGAAATCGCCCCCCAGGCCGGAGATCGACGTGGAAAGCTGCAGGGCGCTGCCGCGCGTGGCGAAAAAGTACGAGTCTGTCGTATTGTAGCTGACGCTCGGGGTGATCTCGCTGCGGACGATGCCCTTCAGCGTCGGGTCGGTGCTCCCGGCCGGGCTGTACCAGCTGAACTGGCCGAGGGCATAGTACTCGTACCCCTCGGCGATGTTGTCCACGCCGATGTTCTGGTAGGTGTAGCTGGTGCCGAAGTTCCACATCGACCGGCCGATGCGCCGGCCCAGCGATACCGTGGTCCCGATGGTCTTCTGCGTGAACAGTTCCGACGCGTTGCCCGACTGGTCGACCAGCCCGTAGGTGATGTACGTGTCGTAGCGGAAGCGCCGGTTGTACACCTGCGCGCCCAGGCTCCATTTGGAGTCGAGAAGGTACGGCTCGGTAAACGCGAGCATGTAATCGGTGGTCCGGGTGCCGCCCGTGATGCTCACCTGGATCGACTCGCCCCGGCCCATGAAATTGTTGTCCGAGTAGTTGATGCCGAGAAAGCTCCCCGATATCCCGCTGACGCCCCCCTGGAAGCCGATGGACCGCTGGCTCTTTTCCTTGACCGTGATGTCCACGTCCACGAGCCCGGTCTTGTCGTCCGGCTTGACCTCGTAGTCCTTCTCCTCGATCTTTTCGAAGAAGCCGAGCTGGTTGACCCGCAGCACGGAATGCTCCAGCGCCTGGCTGCTGAAGATCTTGCCTTCCTCCAGCGCGAGCTCCCGCCGGATCACCTTGTCCCGCGTCTTGGTGTTCCCGATGAACTGGATGAACCGCACGAAGAACTGCTTGTCGGACTGGAAGTCGAACATCAGGTCGACGGTCTTGGTCTTCGGGTCGGCCTTCATCTCCGACAGGTAGGTCCAGTTCAGGTACCCGTAGCCGGTGTAGAATTTCTTGACCTGGTCGAGCGTGTCCCGGATCCGGGTCTGGTTCATGACGTCGCCCGATCTGACGCCGAACATCTGGACGAAAGGCTCGCACTTGAAGGGATCGCAGTTCTTCAGCTCCAGCTTGCCGAGGCGGTACTGCTCGCCCGCATCGATCGGGATCTCGATGTAGAACTGCTGCTTCGTCTTCCGCAGAAAGGGGATGGAGCCGCGCGGCCCCTCGAATATGCGGGTGACCGGCTCTCCCACCTGGACGTTCAGATAGCCGTGCTCCTTGTAGAAGGCCTTCAGGTTCATCTCGATGTCGTAGTCGAGCTTTTCCTTGTGATACTTGTCGGTGCCCTTGAACATCGTGTACAGGTTGCGTTCCTTGTTGAGCTCGAAGGTGCCCCGGAGCTGATCGTCGCTGAAGACCTTGTCGCCGACGAAACGGATCTTTCCGATGCGGACCTTCGGCCCCTCTTCCACGATAAAACGCACCCGGACGCTGGACGGGGGGAGGTTGTCGATTTCCGAGCGGACGGTACCCAGCGGCCGGCCGTTCTGCAGCAGCAGCCCCTTCAGCGCCCGCTTCGCCGCCTCGATCTTCGACGGGTCGAACTGGCTGTCGATGGTGAGGCCGACTTTCCTTTCCTTGAATTCGTCGAGGATGTTCGATTCCGTGAAGGACTTGTTGCCGACGTACTCGATCTGCCGGATCAGCGGCTTCTCCTTGACGATGAACGTGATGATCTTGCCGGCGTCGCCGTCGCGTTCCTGGATTTCGATGTTTTCGAAAAAGCCGCCCTTGTATACCGCGCGCAGGTCGGATTCCAGCCGTTCCGGGCTGTAGGTGTCGCCGGGCCTGGACTGGATGTAAAACCGGACCGTTTCTTCGGGGATGCGCCGGTTGCCCCGGATGTCGATTCGTTCAATGGTAACTTCGCCGGGGCCCTGCGCGAAGACCGCGGAGCTTGCCAAAAGGAGCCCGAGGAAACAGGCCCCCATCCTTGCCGAAATAGCCATCCATCCTCCCGCCAGCGGACGCGTATTAAGAATCAAAGCAGTATCTTAGATAAAAAGGGCCGCGAAATCCAGCATCAGTAATCAGCCACGGATTAACACGGATTACACTGATTTTTAAATTGTTGCCCTCCCCATCCGTGCAATCCGTGTCCTTCTCCCAGGCTCTGACCAACCGGCCGTTCGCGGGAATGGCGGGAGCCGCGGATTTCACCGATTTCACGGATTTTTTGCCATTTTCCCCCACCCTATAGACTCCGGCGGGGGCGGCGGGTTCAACTTTTTTCTCCGGAGGGGACAGGGCGCCGCCTAGCCGAGCTTTGTCCCGGACTCTTCCGGATCTCCGCGGAGGGCATAATGCAGGATCCCGTCGCGGAGGAAGATTTCCACCTGCGAATCCGGGCGAATGCGGTTCTGGATGAGCGCCTCCGACAAGGGGTCCTCGACATATTTCTGGATCGCCCGGCGCAGGGGGCGGGCCCCGTACGAGCGGTCCCGGCAGGTCTGGTCCACGATCCATTTCTGCGCGTCGGGCCGCAGCGCGACCGAGATCTTCTTCTGTTTCATGACCTCGTTCACCTGGCCGATGAGCAGGCCGACGATCCGGACGAGGGCCTGCTCGCCGAGCGATTCGAAAATGATGGTTTCATCGAGCCTGTTGAGGAACTCGGGATTGAAGACCCGTTTGACTTCGCTGTGGATCAGCGCCTCGGTCCGCTTCGTGTCCGCTTCGGAACCCGTCTGGAACCCCATCAGGCCGCGCTTTTCGAGGAAGCGGGCGCCGATGTTCGACGTCATGATGATGATCGTGTTCTTGAAGTCGATCGTGCTGCCCAGCGAGTCGGTCAACTGCCCGTCCTCGAAGACCTGCAGGAGGATGTTGTAGACGTCCGGGTGGGCCTTTTCGATTTCGTCCAGCAGCAGCACCGAATAGGGGTTGCGCTTCACCCGCTCGGTCAGGTGCCCGCCCTCTTCGTAGCCGACATACCCCGGCGGGGAGCCGATCAGCTTGGAGACGGAGTGCTTCTCCATGTACTCCGACATGTCCAGCCGGATCATGGCGGTTTCGCTC
>CAZTHE010000017.1:50287-52693 GCA_964613495.1 uncultured Acidobacteriota bacterium
GTCTTCCCTACCCCCGTGGGACCCAGGAAGAGGAACGACCCGACGGGACGCTTGGGCGACTTCAGGCCCGCCCTCGACCTGCGGATCGCCTTGCTCAGCGCCCGGACGGCCTTGTCCTGGCTGACGATGCGCTTGTGCAGCTCCTCTTCCATGCGGAGGAGCTTGGTCATTTCCTCTTCGTGGATGGACGTGACCGGAATGCCCGTCCAACGGGCGATCACTTCCTCGATGTCCTCGCGCGTGACCCTGAGGGGCGCCGCCGCCTCCAGTTTCCAGCGCTCGCGGACGACGCGCACTTTTTCCTGCGCCAGCTCCTCCTCGAGGCGGTAACGCGCCGCCAGCTCGAATTCGCGCCCGGAAACGGCGTTTTCGATCCGCGCCTCGATCGAGTCGAGGCTTCGGGGATCCGTTTCGGCGGGCTCGCTTCGCTCGCTGTGCTCGGCGGTGTCGGGACCTTCGGCCGCCGACAGTTTCCGCAGCTTGACCCGGGCGCCCGCTTCGTCCATGAGGTCGATCGCCTTGTCGGGCAGGAACCGGTCGGAGATGTACCGGTTGGACAGGTACACGGCGGCCTGGAGCGCCTCGCCGGCGTATTCCACCTGGTGGAAACTCTCGTACTTTTCCTTGATGCCGTTGAGGATGACGATGGTTTCGTCCTCGGTCGGCGGGGCGACCTTGATCGACTGGAAGCGCCGTTCCAGGGATCGGTCCTTCTCGATGGAGCGCCGGTATTCGTGGGGCGTCGTGGACCCGATGCACTGGATCTCGCCGCGCGACAGGGCGGGCTTCAGGATGTTGGCGGCATCGAGCGACCCTTCGGCCGATCCGGCGCCCACCAGGGTGTGCAGCTCGTCGACGAAGACGATCACGTCGCGGTTCTCCACGAGCTCCTTCATGATCGTCTTGAGCCGCTCCTCGAACTGGCCCCGGTACTTCGTCCCCGCGACGATGAGCGAGATGTCCAGCGCGAGGATCCGCTTGTCCTCGAGCGGCGGCGGCACGCGGCCCGCCACGATCCGCTGGGCGAGCCCTTCCACGATCGCCGTCTTGCCGACGCCGGGCTCGCCGATGAGGACCGGGTTGTTCTTGGTCCGGCGGCAGAGGATCTGGATCATGCGCTCGATTTCCGCGTCCCGGCCGACGAGCGGGTCCAGCGCGTCGATGTTGGCCGCCTCGGTCAGGTCCCTCGAAAACTCGGCGAGGCTCATCCCCTCCTTGGCATGGCCGGCGGCGCCCTTGTCCGCGGACCCGCGGCTCAGCTCCTCGCGGACCGTCCGGGCGCGGAAGCCGTGTTCCCGCAGGATCTCGGCCGCGACGGATTTCTCCTCGCGCAGGAGGCCCAGCAGGATGTGCTCGGTGCCGATGTGCTTGTGCGCGAGGCGCTCCGACTCCTCGGCCGCGCTGTTCAGGGCGCGCTTGCACTCCTCGGAGAAGGGCAAGTCCACCGACGTCGACACCTTGTCGCGGATCAGGCTGCGGCCCTCGATTTCCCTCCGGATGTCCTGGATGGTGGCGTTCGCCCGGGGGATGAAGCGGGCCGTGAGGTTCCGGTCCTCGCGGATCAGGCCGAGCAGCAGGTGCTCCGTCTCGATCGACGGGCTGCCGAACTGGCTGGCCTCGTACCGCGCGAAGAAGATGACCCTGCGCGCCTTTTCCGTGTATTTTTCGAACATGGCCCCGCGTCCTCTGTCCTGGTTCCAATAACCATTATACGGACTGGCCCCGCATTGGGAAAGGGCTACCCGACCTGCCACGAATTTCACGAAGGGAATTCGTGGCATTCGTGGCCGATTTTCAGGCCGGCTTCAACCGGCCGTTCGCGGTAAGCGTGGAGTGCCGCAGCCACGCGGCGGCAAAGCGCCAATCGGAAATACGCGGCCGTAGCGTGCCGAAGGCACCGCGCCGGGAAAGCGCCAATCCGGGGATACGCGGGCGTAGCGTGCCGAAGGGCATCAATCGGGGATACGCGGGCGTAACGTGCCGAAGGCACGATGCAGGGAAAGCGCCAATCCGGGGATACGCGGGCGTAGCGTGCCGAAGGGCATCAATCGGGGATACGCGGGCGTAACGTGCCGAAGGCACGATGCAGCAAAGCCCAGGGTGACGGAGCCCGCAAAGCGGGCGACGGAACCCTGGGTATGGAATAGGAAATGAGGCGAGTCCTGTAAGGACGACACAGCTGCGTCGTCCCTTCAGGACTCGCGTCCTTATTGTCGATTGACCCGGGGTTCCGGCCGCTATGGCGGCCTCCACCCCGGGCTGTGCTGTCGCGCGCCTTCGGCGCGTATCCCGGATGCTGTGCCGCACCTTCGGCGCGTATGCCCGGCGGCGCGCCGGGGGCGCTTTGGATCTGCCACGCATAATAAAAGGGCGCCCCTCTGGTGGTAATGTGTTAGTTGCAACCAA
>CAZTHE010000018.1:0-836 GCA_964613495.1 uncultured Acidobacteriota bacterium
AGCACCGGGAGGAGCTCCAGTCGCTGTTCAACCTCGGCTACCTCAACCTGCAGAACCGCGCCCAGGGCGAGTGGCTCTTCTGGGAGATCTGCCGGAAGTCCATCAAGTATTCCCGGTCGATGAAGGAGAGGCCCGAGGAGTTTATCGATCTGGAAAACATCCTGGCCAGCAAATACATCTGCAACTTTTCCGTTTTCCAGTCCGCCCCGGACAGCTGGGCCCTCGATCAGCTGTTCCCCATCATCCCGATCACGCGTCTCACCGAGGAGCCGACCGAACGGGCCACCCTGTGCGACATCACGTGCGATTCGGACGGGCAGATCGACAAATTCGTCGACCTGCGCGACGTCAAGCAGGCGCTCGAGCTGCACACCGTCAATTCGGATCCCTACTATCTCGCCATTTTCCTGGTCGGCGCCTACCAGGAGTCTCTGGGCATGGACCACAACCTGCTCGGCAGCGTGAACGAAGCGCATTTCCTCGTGGACGATGCGGGACGCCCCCACATCGACAAGGTGATCCGGGGCGAATCGCTCGGGCAGGTGCTGGCTTCCGCCGGCTACGCTCCCCAGGATCTCATGGAACGGCTGCGCGCGGTCGCGCAGGACGCCGAGGCGCAGTCCAGGATCACCGCGGAAGAGCGGGAATCCTTCTGCGAGTCCTACCAGGCCGCCCTGGACAGCTATACCTATCTCGAAGACTGACAGCGGATCAGCGGGCCACGATCCTCCTGCGGAAGGACCGCAGGGACTGCCGGACCGCGGCGCGGCTCGTGCCGCCGCGCTCGCGCCGGCGGGCCACGGCCTGCTCGATTCTCAGCCGCTCATAGACATCGG
>CAZTHE010000018.1:846-50730 GCA_964613495.1 uncultured Acidobacteriota bacterium
CTGATACTCCCGAAGGGGGAGCGCGTCGAGCGTCGCCCCGATTTCCGACGCGCGCGCGACGATCCTGCCCGCCAGCGCATGCGCCTCCCGGAACGGCATCTTCCGGGCGACGAGATAGTCGGCCAGCTCCGTGGCGTTGAGAAAACCCCGCACCGTCGCTTCGCGCATGGCGGCCGGGCGGATCCGGAGCTTCCGGAGTACGGTGCCGGCCATGCGCACGCAATCCCGGACCGTGGTCACGGCGTCGAAAAGCCCCTCCTTGTCCTCCTGAAGGTCCTTGTTGTACGTCATCGGCAGTCCCTTGAGCACCGTCCACAGGGCCATCAGGTGGCCGTATACCCGGCCCGTTTTGCCGCGCAGCAATTCCAGCGCGTCCGGATTCTTCTTCTGCGGCATCAGGCTGCTGCCCGAGGCGACGCTGTCGTCCATCTCCACGAAGGCGAACTCCGATGTGTTGTAGAGAATCAGGTCTTCCGCGAGGCGGCTGAAGTGCATGAGGAGCGTGCCGGCAAAATAGAGAAAATCGAGCACGAAGTCGCGGTCCGAAACCGCATCCATGCTGTTGCCGGCGGCCGCCGTGAACCCCAGGTCCCGGGCGAGCGCGTCGCGGTCGACGGCGTAGACCGTGCCCGACAGCGCCCCGGAGCCCAGCGGGCAGAATGCGGAGCGGGACAGGGCCTCGCGCAGGCGCTGGCGGTCGCGCAGCAGCATCTCGCCGTAGGCGAGCAGGTAATGCGAAAAGAGGACCGGCTGCGCGCGCTGCATGTGCGTGTAGCCGGGCAGGATGACGTCCAGGTGCTTTTCGGCGAGGCCCGCCAGGGTGTCGAGAAGGCTTCCCAGGTCCGCGTCGATCTGCCGCTCTTCCCGCATCAGGAAAAGCCGCAGGTCGGTGGCCACCTGGTCGTTCCTGCTCCTGCCGGTGTGGAGCTTGAGGGCCAGGGCGCCCACGATTTCCTTCAGGGCGTTCTCCACATAGGTGTGCACGTCCTCCGCCTGGCTCCGGGCGACGGCGCCTGGGTCTTTGCGGCTTTCCTCGAGCACGCGGCGAAGGCCGTTCTGGACCCGGACCCGCTCCGCGCGCGTGAAAACCCCCGCGCGTTCGAGCGCCCGCGCATAGGCCGCGCTCCCCTCGATGTCGGCCTCCAGAAGCCGACAGTCGAACGGCAGCGAGTCGTTGAATTGCGCAAAAAGCGGATCTTCCTCCGAGCCGAACCGGCCTCCCCAAAGCTTTTTCCTGGGCAAGCGCACCTCCTTGAATCCTGAGATTCTCGCAGATTATCGGGGATCGGACAATCCGATTCTGGAATCAGGAATCCATTTCGGCATCGTCGGGGCTATCCATCCCCATACGCCGCAGTTTTTCGACGAACGTCGTCCGCTTGAGATGCAGCAGGGAGGCGGCCTTTTTCTTGTTGCCGCCGGAGGCCTGGAGGCTCTGCAGGATCAGGCGCTTCTCCAGATCGGAAATCATCGTGTTGAAGTGGATGCCGTCGTCGGGGATTTCGATATCGGGAGCCGGGGCGGCCGCGTCCGAAATGCCGGACACGACGGGGAAGTCCTCGGCGTCCAGCACGCTGCGGTCGCCGGAAAGCGCCACGGCCATTTCCACGGCGTTCTGCAGCTGGCGGATGTTGCCGGGCCAGTCGTAGGCCATGAGAAACTTCATCGCGTTGCTGGAGACCCGTTTGAGCGTCAGCTGCTGCTCCGAACAATATTTTTTCGTGAAATGCGTCACCAGCTCGGGGATGTCCTCGCGCCGCTGCCTGAGCGCGGGGACCCGGATGGGGATGACGTTGAGCCGGTAGTACAGGTCTTCGCGGAAATTCCCTTTCGCAACCGATTCGAGAAGGTCGGCGTTTGTCGCGGCGACGATGCGCACGTCCACCCGGATTGTCGTCGCGCTGCCCACCCTTTCGAATTCGCGTTCCTGGAGCACGCGCAGCAGCTTCACCTGCAGATCCGTCGGCATGTTCGAGATCTCGTCGAGGAACAGCGTCCCGTGGTTCGCCTGCTCGAACCTTCCGATGCGGTGCTGGTGCGCGTTGGTGAAGGCGCCCTTCACGTGGCCGAAGAGCTCGTCCTCCAGGAGGTTGGAGGGGATCGCGCCGCAGTTCACCGAAACCAGCGGATGATCCTTCCGGGGGCCGCCATAGTGGATGGCCCGCGCGATGAGCTCCTTGCCGGTCCCCGTCTCTCCGTGGATGAGGACGGTGCTGTTCTTTCCGGCGACCGCCTGGATCAGCCGGTAGATCTGCTGCATCGGGACGCTGCTCCCCTTCAGGCTCGAATAGTGATATTTGTTCTGAAGCTCGCCCCGCAGCAGCCGGTTTTCCGATTTGATCTGCTGGCTCTCGATGCCCTTTTCGACCCGCATGACCAGCTCTTCGAGCTGGAAAGGCTTCTCGAGGTAGTCGTAGGCCCCTTTCCGGGTGGCTTCGACCGCGGAACGGATGCTTCCGTCGCCGGTCATGATAATGACGATCGTTTCCGGAAAGAGAGAAAGCGCCTCTTCCAGGATGGCTTCCCCCCGCAGGCCGGGCATGCGAAGGTCCGTGATGATCACGTTGTAGGGATGCTGCCGCAGCATCGCAATCGCCGTTTTCCCGTCCGCCGCCTCGTCCACATCGAAACCGGCGCTCTCGAGCGCCGTGTGCACGACTTCCCGCATGTAATCCTCATCATCCACGACAAGGATCCTTACGCCCCGTTTTTGCTCCATTTCTCTCTCGAATGAAAATGTTGAACGATACAGAATCTAATAGAATACAGCGAATTCGGAAATTTTATATATCTCACATTATTCATAGATGTCAACCAAATTCTCCTCAGCTCACACGCTTTAAAAGGGATGGGGGCAGCCGCGGGAAAATTTCCACAGAGCAAACCCGCTGGAAACGTTACCCGTCAAAACCCGGATAAATTATATGTCAACAAATTGACTTTTTTCCGCCTGCGGCCCCAGACGAAGACTGCTGTCCGGCAACCGACATATTGCCTTATTTAGCTGCAAACAAATGAATTGATTTTCCGACATCGATGCTTCGCTCCGGGTGGCATGGGGATTGCCTTTTGCCCAATGGGGATTCCAGCGATGGAGTTCCCGCGGCTTAGGATCGGAATGGCTGGAAACGGCGGCAGCAGGAGAGCCAATGGGGCAGGGAACGGAAAACATAGGCGTTTTCGATAGGAGTCCGGTCATCGAACCCTGTCGCGGCGAAGAGCCGCAGGATGCGGGAGAAGCACGGCTGCTCCTGCGGGCCTTCGAGATGTTCACGCAGGCCTCCAGCTCCCTGGAAACGGCTTTCAGCCAGCTCGAGGAGCGGGCCAGGAAGCTCACCGAGGAACTGGAAGCCAAGAACCTCGAGCTCGAGCACAGCCTCCGGGAAAAGGAGGAGGCGCAGAACTATCTGAAGACGATTCTCGAAAGGCTCCCCTGCGGCGTCCTGGTCATCGATTCCGGCGGAAATGCCGCTCTCTGCAATCCCGCGGCCTATGAACTGCTCGGACAAACGCCCGCCGTTTCCTGCAGCTTAGGCACGCCCGCTGGATCCACCCTTACTGCAGGGATGCGCGAGCGCCTGACCGCCTCGGCAGGTGTTTCGGATACTAATGTCGAAGGTGAAATATCTATTGTAAGTGGCGATAAAAAAAGAATACTCGCCACCTCATGGGCTCCTCTGTCCGATGCGGCCGGAATTCCGTTAGGCACCCTGCACATCATCCGCGATGTCACGGAAGTCAAGGCTCTCCAGGAGAAAAACAAACGCGTCGAGAGGCTGTCGGCCATGGGGGAAATGGCTGTCGAACTGGCCCATGAGATCAGAAATCCGCTGGGCAGCATAGAGCTCTTCGCGTCGTTGCTGGTCAGGGACCTGACCGGCGGCTCGAAGCGTTGGGCGGAGAGCATCCGAATCGGCATTCGTTCTCTCAATACCATCGTGTCGAACATGCTTCAGTTCGCAAATCCGATCCTGCCCGCTTTTGCCGACGTCGACTTGCACGACATTATCCGCGAGGTCCTGGGATTTTCGGAGCCGCTCACGAGCCAGCGCGAAATGGACGTGCAGGCGAGGCTGGATGCGAAGGATCCGGTGATCCGGGGCGACGCACTGCTTCTCCGGCAGATGATGCTGAATCTCCTGTTCAACGCCATGAAGGCGATGCCCTCGCAGGGAGCCTTGACGATCCGGACGCGGACCGTGGATCGCGCCGCCGGAAGCCGGGGATTGGAACTCCAGGTGCGGGACACCGGCATCGGGATCCCCGAGGAGAACCTGAGCCGCATTTTCGACCCGTTTTTCACCACGGACAAAAGAGGCACGGGCCTGGGACTGTCGGTGGTCCACCAGATCGTCGAGAAACACTCCGGCCGCATCGGCGTGGCGAGCGAACTCAATCGGGGAACGACCTTCACCATCCAGTTCCCGTGCCGCGCAGGAAAGGAATAGCCCATGGCAGAAGATCTTCTCGTTGTGGACGATGAACCGCAGATGCTGATTGCGATCGACGAAACGCTCCGGCGCATCGGGTATTCCGTGACGACGGCCGCCAACGGGCTGGAGGCGCTCCGCCGCCTGAAAGAAAGATACTACCGGCTGGTCATCACGGACATGCGCATGCCCGAGGTGAGCGGCATGGAACTCCTGCACAAGGTCAGAGTCCTGTCGCCGCAGACGCCCGTGGTCCTGCTCACCGCCTACGGCACGGTTCAGAACGCCGTGGAGGCCATGCGGGACGGCGCCTTCGACTACCTCCTGAAACCCTTCTCTTCCGAATCGCTGGAGCGCGTGGTGCGCAGGGCGCTGGACGCCGCGCCGCGAAAAAATGCGAAATCCGCGCACCCGATCCTCACGCAGGACGCCGCATTCTCGCGTACGCTCGAACAGGCGGCGCAGGCGGCCGCCACCAGCGCCACCGTGCTGATCGAGGCGGAGAGCGGCACCGGCAAGGAACTCCTGGCGCGCATGATTCATTCGCGGAGTCCCCGCGGGGCACGCCCCTTCGTGGCGGTCAATTGCGCCGCGCTCCCCGAGAACCTGCTCGAGAGCGAGCTGTTCGGGTTCGAAAAGGGGGCCTTCACCGGGGCCGTCCAGTCCAAGCCAGGGAAATTCGAGCTGGCCGACCACGGGACCCTGCTGCTGGACGAGATCGGCGAAATGGCCCCGATCCTCCAGGCCAAGCTCCTGCGTGTCCTGCAGGAAAACGAGGTGGACCGGATCGGCGGGAAGGATCCGGTGGAAATCGACGTCCGCGTCATCGCGACGACGAACAAGGACCTGTTGTCGCTTGTCCGGAGCGGGGAATTCCGGGAGGACCTCTTCTACCGGCTGAATGTCGTGCGGCTGACGATCCCACCGCTCCGCGACAGGCGAGGGGACATCCCCCTCCTCGTGGATTTCTTCTGCCGGCACTACGGCAGGGACCTCGGGCGGCCGGATGTCCGCGTGAGCGCGGACTCCCTCGGAAAAATCCTTCGTCATGACTGGCCCGGAAACGTGCGCGAACTGGAAAATGCGATCCAGCGGGCCGTCGCCCTCAGCACGCACAGCGCAATTCTGCCCGGAGACCTTCTCTTTCCGGAATCGCCCGGGGGGACGGCGCCCGTCTCTCCCTCCGCCGGAAGGATCGAGCCCGGCGTTTCCGCCGGGATCACGATGCGCGAGATGGAACGGCAGCTGATATCGCGGACGCTGGAGGACACCGGAGGCAACCGGACGCGTGCGGCCAGGTGTCTCGGGATCAGCCTGCGGACGCTGCGCAACAAGCTGAATGAATTCGGCCTGCAGGACAGGCAGGCAAAATCTGCCCAGCCGCAGGCTTCCCTGTGAAAGGCCCGGGTCAAACGGATGAAAGGGTCTTCGCCGCGCCGCGACGCATATCGACGGGTAAAACCTTCGGGCGAAGCCTCTTGCAGGGCCACGGCTGTTTCCTATTCGGCCGGTTCGAACGAAATGGCACGCATTTTGCTTTGAGGTAGGGCCCCCCGTGACGGGATGAGCCCGGGAAAAGGCGCATGAAACTCGATTTTATCAGTAATCAGACGCTGGACGCCATGGAATCCTACCTGTCGCGGTTGTCGCAGCGTCAGCAAATTGTCGCTTCCAACCTGGCAAATATTGACACTCCCGGGTACAAGACCCGCGACGTTTCGTTCCATGCCACCATGCAGGAGCTGCTCGCGGACCGGTCCTCCGGACTGCACACCACCCGTCCGGAGCATCACCCGGGCCTGATCCAGCCGATTCCCGGCGCCGCGGCTTTCGAGGTGCAGGGCCTTAGTTCCCGGGCGGACCTTAACAACGTCGATCTCGACAGGGAAATGCTCAAGCTGAGCGAAACCTCGTTTGCCTACTCCTTGATCACCCAGCTGGTACGGGGCAAGTTCCGCACCATCGCCAGCAGCATCAACGAAGGGAGAGTCTGATGAGTCTCATGACGGCAATTGAAGTCGGCGCATCCGGGCTCACGGCGCAGCGCAGGAGGCTGGAAGTACTGGTCGGCAACCTGGTCAACGCCGGCACCACGCAGCCGGCGGGGGCGGAGCCGTATCGCAGGAAGGACGTGGTTTTCACGGCCGCAAGCCCCGAGGCGACTTTCGGCGCGGCGCTGGAGGACGCGGTTCAGGGGGTCGAAATCTCGGGCCTGGTCACGGACCGCGGCGACCCGGTGAAGAAGCACGAGCCGAACCACCCCCACGCCGACAAGGACGGCTATGTCTATTACCCGAACGTGAACCCGATGGAGGAGATGGTGAACGTGCTGTCGGCCACCCGCTCCTACGAGGCGAACCTCCAGGCCGTCAACATGGCCAAGGAGATGCAGCAGAAAACCCTGGAAATACTCCGCTAGAGGAATTCGAATGGAACCCATAAACATCGGCCCGATCCATCCCAACCTTCAGGTCCCCGAAATCCGGACGCCGCGGAGCGGGGCCGGCGAAAAGAGCGGCTCCGGTTTCGGCGAAATACTGAAGGACGCCATATCCACCGCCAACGAGCTTCAGAAGCAGTCGGACCAGCAGATACAGAAATTCATGTCCGGGGAGTCGCAGGATCTGCACACCACCGTGATCGCGATGCAGAAGGCGGATCTCTCGTTTCAGATGATGATGCAGGTGCGCAACAAGATCGTTCAGGCGTATCAGGAAATCATGCGGATGCAGGTCTGACCGTCCGCTGAAAGGGCGGCGCGTCCAGTCCGCGCCCCAGTGGAGTTCTGAAAATGTCCGGGAATCGTCCCCACTTCGTACAGCAGCTTCTCGAGATCTGGTCGCGCCTTCTGTGGGCGCAGCGCGTGTCCATCCTCGTTTTCGGCCTTCTCGGCCTCGCCCTGGTCGGTTCCGTGGTGTATTTCATGAACCGCGTGGAGTACCAGGCGCTCTATCGGGACCTGAATGCGGAAGATGCGCGCGCGATCGCCGCCAAACTCGAAGAAGAGAAGATGGATTACAGGGTGCAGGGAACCTCCATCCTGGTGGCCGCGCCGAAAAGCGAGATCGACAAGCTGCGGCTGGACATCTCCGGGTCCGGGCTCGCGCGCAGCGGCCGGATCGGGTACGAGATCTTCGACAAGAACCAGTTCGGGATGACGGATTTTACCGAACAGGTCAACCTGCAGCGCGCCCTGGAAGGCGAGCTGGCCCGCACCATCACGAGCCTTTCCGAGATCGCCGAGGCCCGCGTCCACATCGTGCTGCCGAAGAAGTCCATTTTTGAGGAGGGGCAGGAGGAAGCCAAGGCCAGCGTCGTCCTCACGCTGAAAAACGGGGCGGAACTCTCCAAGGCGAGCGTGTCCGGGATCAAGGGAGTCGTAGCCGGCGCGGTGCCCGGCCTGCACAAGCACAACGTTTCCATCGTGGATGGCGGAGGGGCCGTCCTGGCGCAATCGGCGGAATCCGGCGATACGGCGCGTGCGGAAATGGAAACCGGCATCCGGGAGCAGCTGGAAAAGGAGATGTCCGGCAAGGTGGTTTCCATTCTCGAACCGCTGGTGGGCAAGGGCAAGGTGCACGCAAACGCCTCGATTGCGCTGGACTTCAACACCACCGAACAGACGGAGGAGACCTACAACCCGAACCCGCCCGTGATCCTGAGCCAGCAGAGGAGCGAAGAGCGGTCCGGGATTGCAGGCGGCGCATCGGGCGTTCCCGGGACGCAGTCCAACCTGGGGATGAGCCCTGTTTCCGCGGGCGGAACGGCCACGGAACGGGTGCGGCAGAGCGAGGTCACCAACTACGAGGTGAACAAACTGGTCCGCCACACGATCCAGCCGAAGGGCATGGTGCGCAGGGTCTCGGTGGCCGTCATCCTGGATCACAAAACGGTCTACGACAGGGCAGGCGACGGGACGGCCGCATCGCGGCGGGTGCCCCGGACGCCGCAGGAGATCGATGCCTACCGGCAGCTGGTGCTGGCGGCCATCGGCTATGACGCGGCGCGCGGCGACGTGGTCAGCATCGAAAACGTCCCCTTCTACGCCGAATCGCGGCCCGAGACGCCCGCGCCCGAGGCGCCGTGGTATCTCAAGCGCCAGGTGGTGCTGATGCCGGCCATGAAATACGGATCTCTCCTGGTCCTGTTCCTGATCGTGTACTTCGTCCTCCTGCGGCCCGTGCGCCAGAAGGCGATCGAAGCGTTTTCCTATGCCGCGATCGGACCGGGCGCGGCGGGAAGCGCCGTGCTTGCCGCCCCGGACCACGCGGGACGGGGCCTTCCGGGGCCGGAACGCAAGGAGGAGCTTGCGGCTCCCGTGGCGGCCTCGGCGCCGGGCCTGCCGGCGGCCGAACCGCGCGCCGCCGAGGCCTCTCTGCCGCTGGAAACCGTCAGCGACGAGCAGATCGAGAGGGAACTGATCAAGGAAGCCCAGATCGCGGACCTGGGGGGGCGCAAATTCGCGGTGATGAAGAAAAAACTGGCGGACAAGGCGAAGAAGGATCCGGAACTGATGTCTCAGCTAATTCGCACCATGCTGCGGGAGAGGATGTAATCGTGGTTCAGGCGCAAATCGCGGGTTCCAGGAAGGCGGCGATTCTGATGGTCCTGCTCGGGGACGAGGCCAGTGCCGGCATCTTCCGCTTCATGCAGGAAGACGAGATCCAGGAGATCAGCCGGGAGATCTCGCGGCTCGGGGAGATCAATCCCGACGTCGCCGATTCCATCGTGGAGGATTTCTACCGGTTGACGCTCGCCGAGACGTTTTTGGCCCGCGGCGGGCCGGAGTTCGCCAAGCGCCTGCTCGTGAAAGCCTTCGGCATGGAGTCGTCCAAGAAACTGCTCGACTACCTCAACATCTCGCTGCAGAGCACCCTCGTCGGGTTCGACAACCTCCAGAAGGCCGACCCGGTGCAGCTGTCCAAATTCATCCAGTCGGAACAGCCGCAGACCATCGCCCTCGTCCTGGCGCATCTGAATTCCTCGCAGGCGGCCGCGCTGCTGAACTCGCTGCCGGCGGGGCAGCGGGCCGAGGTCGTGATGCGCATGGCGAACCTGGAACAGATTTCCCCCGACGTGATCAGCAAAATCACCTCGATCCTGGAGCAGAAGCTGCGGTCGCTCGGCGATTTCAGCCGCGAATCGTACGGCGGCATCCGGGCCGTGGCCGAACTGATCAACCGCCTGGAGACCAAGGCGGCCGCTGACGTCCTCGAGAAGGTGGAAGAGGAAAACCCGGACCTGGCCCTCAGCATCCGGAACCTCATGTTTGTCTTCGAAGACGTGTTGCTGATCGACGACCTGGGCATGCGCGAAATCCTGCAGCGGGTGGACAAGAAGGCGCTCACGATAGCGCTCAAGGGCACCAGCGAGGAGTTGCGCAACCAGTTCTTCCGGAACATGTCGAGCCGCGCGGTGGAGATGATGCGCGAGGACATGGACGTGCTCGGCCCGGTGAAGGTCAAGGACGTCGAGGCGGCGCAGCAGCAGATTGTCAGCGTCATCCGCAAGCTCGACGAGAGCGGCGTGCTCAAACTCAAGGGCGGCGGGGACGAATACATCAATTGAGCCCGATAGAACGCGGTGCGCCGACGCGCGTGGGTTCGCGCCGGCCGGCGGCCGCCGGAGCGCACATTCATGGCGACCAGGATCATCAAGAAGGGGACCGCGCGCGCGTCCGCCGCAAAACCATTTTCGTTCTCCGAGAACGTCTCGGCCGTAAACGAGACGGGGGAAATCCCGGAGTGGCCGGATTTCCCCTCCCTTCCGGTGTCGGCGTCGGGCGCGGAGGCTTCCGCGCCGGAGGCTTCGGACGACCCGGTGGATCTCGCCGCCCTGGAAAAGGCGGCGTATGAAAAGGGGTTGCGTCAGGGGGAAAAAGCGGGGATCGAAGAGGCGGAACGCGCCCTGGAGCCCGTGGTGCGGCGGTATGCCGCGTCGGTGCGCGAACTCGAGGGGCTCCGCGCTTCGCTGTATGCGCAGGCGGAGCGGGAAGTCGTCCGGCTCGCCATCGCCATCGCGGAAAAAATCGTGCGCCGCGAAGTCCGGCTGGACCCGGAAATCGTGCAGACGCTGGTCCACGTGGCGCTCGGCCGTGCGGCGGACAAATCGCCGGTTACCCTGCGCGTTCACCCCGACGATTACCGGACCCTGCTTCCCGGGAGCGCGGAACTTTCGCAGTCGGAAGGCCGGGATGTCGCGCTGGTAGCCGACCGGACCGTCGAACGGGGCGGATGCCTGATCCGGACGGACTGCGGCGACATCGATGCGCGCATCGAGGAGCAGTTCCGCGAAGTGGAACGGGCATTTTTCGAGGGCGCGTGATCCCATGGCAAGCGTGGAATTCAATCTGGACCGGTATTTTCAGAGACTCCGCGGCCTGGACCCGGTCAAGACGATCGGGTCGGTCCAACGGGCCGTCGGAATGACCGTGGAGTCTCTGGGTCCCGCGGTGTCGGTCGGGGAGCTGTGCGAGATCTCCGGCTCGGGGGGATCCGGAAATCCCATTCCCGCGGAGGTCGTCGGCTTCCGGGACCGCTACGTCATCTCGATGCCCCTGACCAAGGTGCACGGGGTGCAGCTGGGAGACCGGGTGATATGCCGCAGGAGACGGGCGTCGGTTTCCGTCGGCCCCGCGCTGCTCGGGCGGGTGATCAACGCGCTCGGCGAGCCGATCGACGGCAAGGGGCCGATCGACGCGGCGGAGGCCTATCCGCTCGAGCCGCCGGACACCAATCCGCTGGACCGGAAAAACATCGATGAAATCCTCGGGACCGGGATTCGCGCGATCGACGGGATCCTGACGTGCGGGAAAGGGCAGCGCATCGGCATCTTCGGCGGAAGCGGCGTCGGCAAGAGCACGCTGCTGGGCATGATGGCGCGATACACGTCGGCGGATGTCAACGTCATCAGCCTCGTCGGCGAGCGGGGCCGCGAAGTGCGCGGCTTCATAGAGAAGGACCTGGGCGAGGAAGGGCTGCGGCGCTCCGTGGTCGTCGTGTCCACCTCGGAGCAGCCCCCGCTGCTGCGCATCCGCGCGGCCCTGGTGGCTACGGCCATCGCCGAGTATTTCCGCGACCGGAGGCGGCATGTGCTGCTGGTGATGGATTCCCTCACGCGCTTCGCCATGGCGCAGCGCGAGGTCGGGCTCGCCGCCGGAGAGCCCCCGTCCTCCAAGGGATACACCCCTTCCGTTTTCTCGCTGCTGCCGCGCCTCGTGGAACGCGTCGGCAACTTCGTATCGGGCGGAAGCATCACCGGATTCTACACGGTCCTGGTCGAAGGCGACGACATGACCGAACCCGTTGCCGACGCCGTGCGCTCGCTTCTCGACGGCCACATCGTTTTGAGCCGCGAGCTTGCCTGGCGGAACCATTACCCGAGCATCGATATCCTGGCCAGCGTCAGCCGTCTCATGCCCGATCTGGTGCCCCAGGCGTATCTCCAGAAGGCCGGCAGAATCCGCGAGTGGATGGCCACTCACCGCAAGGCGGAAGATTTGCTCAACATCGGCGCGTACGCCAAAGGCAGCAACCCGCAGATCGACCTGGCCCTGAAAAAGTTCGATGCGATCCAGTCATTCCTGGCGCAGCCCTGCAACGAGAGCGTCGGCTTCTCCGGCGCGTTCGCGGGCGTCGAGGAGATGGCGAAGGATAGTTGAAGTGCCGAAATTCAAATACGACCTGGAGCCGCTGCTCCGCTTCAGGGAACAGACCGAAGACCGGGAACGCGAGACGCTGTCGCGGCTCTGCTTCCTGCACCGGAACGAGACGGCGGCGCGCCTCGGCCTCGAGAACCAATACCGGGAAACGCTCTGCGAGATGACGGAGAAACTCGCCGGCGGGTCGATCGAGGACGAGCGGAACTGGTACCGGAACTATCTGCGCCGGCTGTCGTGCGGGATAGGCGAATGCACCGCCCGCCTGGCCCGGCTGCAGTCGCAGATCCGAGTGCAGAAGGAAGTGGTGATCGAGGCGGCCAAAAAGAGAAAAATCCTCGCTTCCATGAAGTCCCGGAAGGAAAAGGAATTTCTCGCGGAAGAGCGAAAGAAGGAACAGAAAACGATCGACGAACTCTCCGTCACGCGCTATGCGCGGCAGGACGGGGCGCGGGATATTGCCGGGCAACGTCTCCGCGCACGGAATGCCGTCCGGCCGTGAGGGTCTCGGCGGAGAAAACGGGTGTCCCCAGCATGAAAATAGACGCTGCAGCAGACTTGATCCCGCCGGAGGGCGGCAGAGGCGCACGGTGCCGCGACGGTTGCGAAACCGGGACGGGAGAGGCGTTCCTGAATCAGATCGGGCCGATGCTGCACGGAGAGGACGCCCCTGTCCGCACGGGAGCTCCGGCCGGGTCCGGGCCGGGATCCTCGCCGCCTTCCGCCGCCGAAGACCGGCCGGCGGCGCGAGCTATCGCTCCTGCAGCCGCGGCGACGGCAGGCCGGGAGGACGCCGCGGCGCAACAGGATGCATCTGCGGTGGCGCCGACGCGGGATAACGGCGACGGCGCGGAATCCGCGACGCCGCAAAAACCGGGATCGGGGCAGGCATCCGTGTTTGCGGCAAGCAGCCCGGGGTACGCTCCTCTGCAGACTCAGCCTGCCGCAGTCGCCGGAGGAAGCGCGGTTTTGGCGGAGACCGAATCCAACGGGACGGTGCCTCGACCGGGAGACAACCCGGCCGCTGCCGGTTGCGCCCTGCAGCGGTCCGAAGTGAAACAAGCGGAGGCCCGCACAGATCTGGAAAAGCCGGCGACCCCGGGAACGTCTCCGAAGGAACGGGCGGATCCTGAGGCCATGGAGCCCGCCGTGCGGGCCGCGGCCCAAATCGGGCGTCCGGACCGGATCCCCTCCGCGCGAGACGCGTCCGCACCGGTTCGCGATGCCGCGGCCTATGCCGGCTCCGTCGGCCGCAAAGCGGATTCCGACGGTGCGGATGCAGTCGCGCGCCACCAAAATTCCGGCAATCCGCCGGCGACGGCGCACGCACCGGAAACCGCGCCCGGGCGCGGTTTGTTTGAAGGCATGCGGAACACGGGCGCATCCCCCGAACCGCAGGACGCCGCGGCGAAACCCTCTCCGGGTGCGAATCCGCGCGCCGGGTGGGACCGGGACGCCGCCGTGCGCGCTCAGGATCGCATCCCCGCGTCGGAACAGGCGGCGGAGAATGCGGCGCCGGGCCTCGCCTCGAGGCCCGCGGGCGGTGGAGGGATCCTCTCCTTCGATGCCGCGGCCGCTCCGGCATCGCCGTCCCGCACGGCGGAATTCGTGCTGCATCTGGCCGATCAGATCCGCATCCTCGTGAGGGAGGGGAGGGGGGAAATCCGCATCCGGCTGAACCCGGATCACCTGGGGCGGCTCGAAATTCTGGCGGAGACAACGGTCAACGGGCTTGCCGCCCGGATCAGCGCGGAATCGGGGGCCGTGAAGCGCTACCTCGAGAGCAACCTCCAGGGGCTGCAGCAAAACCTCGAGGCGCAGGGACTGAAAGTCGACCGGATTCATATCGTCTTCCAGGATGCCGCCGATGGCCGTTCGCCCGCGGATTACGGCCCGCATTTCGGCCACCCGGGTTCCGGCCGGGAAGGCGGGGACACCGGGTCGCCTCCCGGGTCGCGCATTTCCGTGGATGCGAACTCCTTCGAGGAGCCGGTCCTCGAGCCGGATCGCTGGCTTGACCGGAACCCGCACGGGAGGTTTCACACGGTTGCATAATTTGCCCATGGGCAATTTTTTCCGCCGCCGGCGGCGGCAAGGCTTCATCGTGGATATCGGAATAAAGCGTTTAAAAACAAGGGCATGGATGGGGCCGGAGGTTGGGGCCCGGTTTGGCACGCTTCGTGCAAACAACCGACAGGGACGGAGGAGGGAAAAATGAGCACAGTAGGCGGCGTGAATGCGACACAGGCGGACCCGACGGCGGCAGGCGCCGCAGGCCAGGCCGCGGCGGTATCCGCCGATGTCAGCAAAAGCGAATTCCTGGAGCTCCTGGTCGCCCAGCTGAAGAACCAGAACCCGATGGATCCGGTCGACAACGACCAGTTCCTGACGCAGTTGGCGACATTCAGTTCACTGGAGCAGCTGATCTCCATCAATACGGCAGTGACCAAACTCGCGGGCCAGTCGGACTAGGCTTTCCAAGGAATAAAACAATAAACTCCGGATTTTCCGGACCAGGAGAAAAACGATGCAGTTAACATCCTTTTACACCGCATTGACCGGACTCAGCAACAACAGCACGGCGATCAACACCATCGGGGACAACCTCGCCAACATGAACACGACCGCATTCAAATCCGGCCGGGCCACCTTTTCGGAATTGCTGGCGGGTGTGTCGGGAACCAGCCCGTCGGGAAACCCGATATCGGTCGGGTTGGGCAGCACGGTGAGCGGCGTCACCCGCAATTGTTCGCAGGGGGCCATAAACTATACGGGCGATTCCACCGATGCCGCCATCAACGGCAACGGGTATTTCGTCGTTTCCACCAACGGGGACATCGGCTTTACCCGCTCAGGGCAATTCGAATTCGACCGGGAAGGGAAGCTGGTCAGCTCCGACGGATTCCGGGTGATGGGGTACATGGCCGTCGACGGGGAGATCCCGAATGCGGGAGCGCTCACCGAAATCTCGATCAGCAAAGGGCAGCTGATCCCGGCCAACGCCACGACCACCATGAGCATCGCGGCAAACCTCGATGCCCAGGCCGCCGATGGCGACACGTTCGAAACGGCCGTGCAGATTTATGACAGCCTCGGCCAGTCCCACACCGTCAGCATGCAGTTCACCAGGACGGGCACGGGCGCCTGGAGTTGGACGGCGACCATTCCGGCCGAAGATGCCGGAGGCGCCGCCGGGGATCCCGCCGTCACCGTCGGGTCCGGCAACCTGTCCTTCGACGAGACCGGGCGTTTGACTCTGCCAGCCGCGAATCCCACCCTGAGCCTGTCGGGTCTTTCCAGCGGCGCCGCGGACATGAGCATCGAGCTGAGCCTCGGCAACGAGGCCGGCGCTTCCCTGATCACGAACTACGCCAGCGAATCGGCGGTTTCCGCGACGACGCAGGACGGGTACGCGGCAAGCGCGCTGCGCGGCATCAGCATCGATACCGGCGGCATCATCATCGGGCTGGCCGAAAACGGCAAAGCGATCCCGCTGGCGCAGCTGGCGCTGGCCAGCTTCCCGAACGAGGACGGGCTCCGGAAATACATGGGCGGCACCTTCGTCGCCTTCCCGAACGCTGGCGAGCCCTCCATAGGCGCGGCGGGCACCGGCGGGCGCGGAACGATTACGGGCTCCTCGCTGGAACAGTCCAACGTCGACATGGCGCAGGAATTCATCAACCTGATCGTTGCGCAGCGCGCATACCAGGCGAATTCGCGCGTGATCTCGACCACCGACGAGCTGTATCAGGATTCGCTGAACATGAAACGGTAACGGGATCGCGGGGACAAGCTACGCCCTGTCCCCGCGCCGCGCATCCGGGCGCGGTGCATACCCGCGCCCCCCGCCCCTCTTCCTCCCGCATCGTCCCAGCCTTTTTCGGGCAACAGCCGCCGACCATTGGCGGATGTGTACCGGCCAGCAGCCGGCTCGACGCCCCTGTCCACCCGGCCTGACGGAAGATTCAACCTTCCCGGTTCCAGGAGTCAGGAATTTGTCAACCCGTCTCCGCGCGTTTGACACATCCGTCTTCCGGCACCATATCGGCCGGCTTGAGCCGGCGCTGCCGATTCCATCACCGGCGCCGTTCTGTTTCCCTCTGATTCGAGGTCCCACCGGCGTGCCTCTGCCCGGCCGCTCAATTTGGCGCGGGGCAGTATGAATTCCTTAAATTGTTGAATCTAATAGCCATAGGATGTAATTCCGTTTTGTCCCGGACGACTGAAGGACCGAATGTATGGTGCCTGTCCCGCCGGTCCCGGATTTGCTGGATGGAGTTCATTATCGGGTTCAGGGCTGGGGACGGGGTGGGCGCCGGCTGAGAAAAAGGAGCTGAAGGTTGGCATATGAGTTGCATTGAATGGATTGCCGGGACAGAACCCGGCAATGGAGGGCGCTTCGATAATGGCGGATGACATACTGAAAGGGTCGATGACGGGGACCGGGCAGAAGGCGGAAAGCAGGCCGGCGGTCGAACGCGAGGCGGAAAGCAAGCCGCGGCGTTCTCCCGGCAGGCGCTGGATCCTGACTGGCATCGTGGTCTTCGCGGTTTTGGCGGGATGCGCGGCGTATCTTGCCATGCCGCATTTCCCGGGAAACGGGACGGCCGGTGCAAACGACAGCCGGCCGCCGGGCGAGCGGGTGAAAGCGACCCTGCGCCTGGATCCATTCCTGGTGAACCTCGCCGATTCGGTGGACAGCCGCTTCGTTAAAAGCACATTTCAGCTGGGTCTTGCCAAAAAGATGGGCGATGACGAAGAGACCGCCATTGCGGTCGCGGCGATGCGCGATTCCATCATCACCCTGCTCAGCTCAAAGACTTCCGACCAGATATTGACGATTCAGGGCAAGGAGAAGCTTCGGGAGGAGATCCGGCAGCGGGTCAACGCCGTATCGAACACGAAGATCCTGGAAGTGTATATAGTGGATTTTGTCGTACAACTCTGATTACCCGACGGGTGCCGATTATGTCCGAATCCCAGAACGCAAACGAGAAGTCCGCACACGAAAAAACGATGGATCAGGTCCGCCATTTTCTCGATGTGCCGATGAAAGTCACGATCCAGCTCGGCCGGCGCAACATGAAGGTCCGCGATATCCTGCAGCTCCAGACGAATTCCGTTGTGGAACTGCCGAAGTCTGCAGGGGAAAACGTCGACGTGCTGGTCAACGAGCGAGTCGTCGCCTTCGGCGAAATCGTGGAACTCGAAGGATCCATGGGAATCCGGCTGACCGACCTCAACAGCCTTGCATAAGGAGATGCAGCAATGAAACGGCCGCTACTTTGCGCTGCGCTGGCAACATTATTTGCCGCAGCCGTTTATGGCGCGAATCCCGCTCCGCCTTCCGGCGGTCCGGTCGACGCGGCAGCCGAAACCCCGGCGATACTTCAGCCCCGGCCGCAGCCCTTCCCGGCGGACAAAGCGCCTGACGCCGGTGCGGAGGTCGACTTCCCCGTATTCCGCACCCTCGGTGGGTTGGGAATCGTGGTTTTTCTGATGGCGGGGGGCTATTTTGCCGCCAGAAAATTCGCCCCGCGCTTCTTTTCCAGGCTGCCGGCGGATAGAACTCTGAGGGTGATAGAGACCCTTCCAATGGGGGACAAGCGCTCCATTTCCGTGATCGAGATCGGAAAGAGCCGATTTCTTGTGGGGAACACTTCCGGCCAGATCAACCTGCTGATGTCCCTGCCCGACACGGCATCTCCGGAACCCGAATCCGATGCTTTAGCCGTACCTGATAAATCAGCATCAAAAAAGGAAGTTGCGATTCCTTTCCGGAGCCTGTTCGAGGTGGAGAAAAGGCGCCGCCCCCCGCGGCCGCTGAATCCCCTGCCCGAAGACATTCGGACCAAAATGCGCCAACTGCGAGAGGCCCTGGAACGGTGAAGATCCCCAACCTTGCGGGTAGAAAATCCGGCCGGACATCATCGGGGCGCTCGCGGCGGCGCGCCATGGGGTGCCTCGTGCTTTTCACACTGCTCCTCGTGCTGGGGCCGGCGCACACGGCGCTGTCGGCCGAAAAGGATTTCTCGGGGGTGGAGATACGCATCGGCGGCGGGGCGAACAAGGGGGGGCTGACGACCCCGATCCAGATCCTGGTGTTGATGACGGTTCTTACGGTCATTCCCGCGATTCTCGTTTCGGTCACCTCGTTCACGCGCCTGATCATCGTTGCGCATTTTCTCCGGCAGGCGCTGGGCACGCAGACCATGCCGCCCAATCAGGTGCTGATCGGGCTGGCCCTTTTCCTGACATATTTCATCATGCAGCCCGTGGGCGACCGCATCAACCAGCAGGCGCTTCAGCCGATGATGCAGGGCAAGATCACCGAAATGCAGGCGCTGGACCAGGCCGGCGTCCCGCTGCGGCAATTCATGCTGCGCTATACGCGCGAAAAGGACCTGGCGCTTTTTCTGAACATCGCCAGGGAGCCGAAGCCCCGCAGCCGCCAGGAAATCCCGATGCGCATCGTGATCCCCAGCTTCATGATTTCGGAACTCAAGACCGCCTTCCAGATCGGCTTCATTCTCTATGTGCCTTTCCTGGTCATCGACATGGTCGTGGCCTCCATCCTGCTTTCACTGGGGATGATGCAGCTGCCCCCCGTGATGATTTCCACTCCCTTCAAGATCCTGCTATTTGTCATGGTGGACGGGTGGAACCTCGTGATCGGCTCGCTGGTGAAAAGTTTCTATTAGTCTGGAGACCCGCGGGATGAATCAGGACGCGATACTCAAACTGGCCCGGGACACGTTCGAAGTCACGATGATGGTCAGCGGACCCATGCTTCTGGTTTCGCTGGTGGTCGGCGTCGTTGTCAGCATTGCACAGGTCGTGACATCCATCCAGGACATGACGCTTTCGTTCGTTCCACGGGTCATCGCCGTTTTCGTGGCTTTTCTCGTGGCATTTCCCTGGATCATGAAGATTCTGCTGGCTTTTACGTCGCAGCTGTTTGGCCACCTCGAACGGTTTGCGCACTAGCGGGATGCCGCTTCGGCTGCACGCCCGCGGAGCCGCCGCGGCGGCGCGGCCAGGGGAGTGCGGCTTGCCCGCCGCAGCCACGCGGGCGGCGGGCGCTGAAACGTCCGGCGCCTCGGCGAACTCGAGAACAAAATGGATCCATTGCTTATTCCGACTCCCGAAATCGTGCGGTTTCTCATCGTCCTGCTGCGGCTCGCCGGGATCATGATCCTCGCGCCGTTTTTCGGGAACGCCTCGGTTCCGGTTCCGGTCCGCGCCGCATTCGCCCTCGTCGCGTCCTTCGCGCTGGCCCCGTCCCTGCCGCTCGGCGCTTTGCCGGAAAACATGGACCTGGCCGGCATGGCCGTCATCGCGGCCGGCGAAATCCTCAGCGGCGTGGTGCTCGGATTCGCCGCGTCCTGCGTGTTCGCCGGGATGCAGTTTGCGGGCCAGGTGATTTCCTTCCAGCTGGGATTTTCCCTGGTCAACCAGATCGACCCGCAGACGAACGTGGAAGCGTCGGCCTTTTCGTTCATCCACAACTACGTCGGCCTGCTTTTCTTTTTGCTGATCAACGGGCATCACTGGTTCCTGCTGGCCGTCACCCAGAGTTTCGGGACCCTGCCGGTCGGCGGCGTCCGGATCCAGGCGCACCTGATGGCGCAGCTGCTGGAATTGACGTCGCAGATCCTGGTGATCGGGTTGCGCATCGCGGGCCCCGTCATCATCGTGACGGTCATCATGGATTTGGTGCTTGGAATCCTCGGGCGCGCGGCCCCTCAAATCCAGGTGATCCTGGTGGGCATGCCGCTGAAGATCCTGGTCGGACTGGGCTGCGTGAGTTTTTCGCTGTATTTCCTTCCCCGTTACCTGGAAACCGTTTATTCCGGGCTCCAGAGGACACTGTTTTCTCTTGTGCAAGCAATGAGTTAAGGGTTTGACGCATGGCCGGCGGGCGCGAAAACAAGACCGAAAAACCCACACAGCGGAGGCTGAGAAAAGCCCGCGAAAAAGGCCAGATCGCGCGCAGCAAGGAAGTTCCCTCCGCCGCCGCGTTTCTGGGGGGAATCCTGCTGTTTGCGTTTTTCGGGCCGAAGGTTCTGCAGACCCTCGAGCATGAACTGAAGTACCTGCTCAATTTCAACGTGCCTTCCGAAATCACCGTCGGGTATCTCTCGGACATCGCCGGCAGCACCGGGATGCGGGTCGCTTCGGTCGTGATCCCGGTTCTGCTGACCATTCTGCTGTTTTCGGTTGCGGCCAACGTCATGCAGGGAGGCCTGGTGTTTTCGACTCACGCCCTGGGCGTGAAATTCGAAAAACTCAATCCCAAGAATGGATTAGGGAAAATATGCTCAAAGAACGGGCTCGTGGAACTGGCCAAGAGCCTGATTCTGGCCGCCGTCATCGGCTATATCAGCTATCGGGTGTTCGAGTCGCATCTGGCGCTGTATCCGAGACTCGTGCTCATGGATGTCCGGAAGCTGTTTCACTGGACCGCCTTCATCGGCTACGAAATCTTCGTCCGGGTTGCGGTGCTGCTCGTCCTCCTGGCGATTGCCGACTATCTGTTTCAGCGATACCGCTTCACCGAACAGCTGAAAATGAGCAAGCAGGAGATCCGGGAGGAATTCAAGGAGACCGAAGGCGATCCGCTCATCAAGAGCCGCATCCGCAGGATCCAGCGGGAGATGGCACGGAAGCGCATGATGGCGGATGTGCCGACGGCGGACGTGATCATCACCAACCCGACGCACTATTCCGTGGCCCTGTCCTACAAAATGGAGACCATGGACGCCCCGAAGGTGGTGGCCAAGGGTGTCGGATTTTTGGCGCTGAAGATACGGGAACTGGCACAAGAACATGACATTCCCCTGGTGGAAAACAAGCCTCTCGCGCAGAGTCTCTACAAAACCGTCAAGATCGGCGATTCCATTCCGGCCGGCCTGTACAAGGCCGTGGCCGAGATATTGGCCTATGTTTACAAGGCTAAGAGCGCGTTCTACCGGTAACGGCGCCTTCCCGGCGCCGGCGAAAACCGCCAATGCGCGCTGACGGTTTTGCGAGTGGCATGCAAATTGCTCCCTGGGTAGTCCGAGCGATAGAAACGCTGGCAGGAGATCCAGGAAAGAAATGAGCGTTGCAGACAAATCCGCATTAACCCACCCGTCAAGCATCCTCGGTAAACTGCACCTGGCTATCCCCATAGGAGTGATGGGAATCCTGCTGGTCATGGTTCTGCCGATGCCGACCATGATCATGGATCTCCTCATAAGCCTGAATATAACGCTTTCTATCGTCATAATGCTGGTTTCGATGTACATTCTGCAGCCAGTCCATTTCTCTGTATTCCCATCACTCCTTCTCCTCATCACGCTGTTCCGGTTGTCTCTGAACGTGGCCACGACGCGGCTGATCCTACTCCAGGGCCCGGCGGGGGACGACGCGGCGGGGAAAGTCATCCAGTCTTTCGGCCAGTTCGTAGTCGGCGGGAACTACGTGGTCGGCATCGTCGTTTTTCTCGTCCTGATAGCCATCCAATATATCGTCATCAACCACGGTGCCGTGCGCATCTCGGAAGTCACCGCGCGTTTCACCCTGGACGCGATGCCCGGAAAGCAGATGAGCATCGATGCGGACCTGAACGCGGGCATCATCAACGAGACGGAGGCCCGGCAGCGCAGGGAGCAGGTTTCCAGCGAAGCCGAATTCTACGGGGCGATGGACGGCGCGATCCGGTTCACCTCGCGCGACGCGATCGC
This sequence comes from uncultured Acidobacteriota bacterium, assembly GCA_964613495.1. GTDB lineage: Bacteria > Acidobacteriota > UBA6911 > UBA6911 > UBA6911 > UBA6911. Next base: position 22,662 of record CAZTHE010000018.1, read on the forward strand.
CAGCATCATCATCCTCGCGATCAACATCATCGGCGGTTTTCTGATCGGGGTGATCCAGTTCGACATGGAGCTGGCGGACGCCGCCCGGCGTTTCACCATCCTGACCATCGGCGACGGCCTGGTCACCGCGATCCCCTCTCTGCTGATCTCCGTGGCCGGCGGCATCATCACCACGCGCGCCGCGTCGGAATCCAACCTCGGGGCGGACGTGGCGCGGCAGCTGTTCGTGAACCCGATGCCGCTCGCCATCGGCTCGGGGTTCCTGTTCTTCCTCGGCCTGGTTCCGGGCCTGCCGTTCGTGCCCTTCTTTATCCTCGGGTCCACGACCGGGTTCCTGGCATACCGCAGGTTCGGTGAGCAGCGGACCGAACGGCTCGCCCTCGAAAAAATCAGGGCGGAAAAGGCCGAAGCGGACAAGCCCCGGGACAGAGTGGAAGGGCTGCTGAAAATTGACCTGCTCGGCATCGAGATGGGGTACGGGCTGATCCGCTACGTCGACGCGAGCCAGGGGGGCGACTTCCTCGACCGCATCAAGTCGATCCGGCGGCAGATCGCGCTGGAACTGGGACTGATCGTCCCCCCGGTGCATATCACCGACAACCTGCAGCTGAACCCGAGGCAATACTCGATCCTGCTCAAGGGCGTCGAGATCGCCCGGGGAGAGCTGGTCCAGGACCACCTGCTGGCCATCAACCCGGGAACGGCGCGCGAAGAGATCCAGGGCGTGCCGACGGTGGAACCGGCCTTCGGATTGCAGGCGCGCTGGATCAAATCCCAGGACCGTGAAAGGGCGCAGCTGGCCGGCTACACCCTGGTGGATCCCGCGACCGTGCTGGCCACGCACCTGACCGAAATCATCAAGTCGCAGGCGTACGAGCTCCTCGGGCGCCAGGAGACCAAGAGCCTGCTGGATGCCGTCGCCAAGACCCACCCCAAGGTGGTGGAGGAACTCGTCCCGAAGGTGCTGTCCGTCGGCGAGGTCCAGAAGGTGCTGCAGAACCTGCTCAAAGAGCGCGTCAGCATCCGCGACGCGGTCACGGTGCTGGAAACGCTGGCGGATTTCGGCGGCTATACCAAGAACGTCGCGGCCCTGACCGAATACTGCCGCCAGGCGCTGGCGCGATCCATCTGCAGGCAGTACCAGACCGATGACGGAGACCTGCCGGTCTTCACCGTCAGCCCGGATCTCGAGAAAAACATCGGCGACGGCGTCGTGCATTCGGACCAGGGATCCTACCTGGCGCTCGAGCCGCGCCAGGCGCGGGACATCATGGCGCGCTTCCGGCAGGCCGTGGAAACGGCCGGCGCATCCGGGAATCCCGTGATTCTGTGCTCGCCCAATATCCGGATGTACGTGCGGCAGCTGCTGGAGCGGTTTCTTCCCAACGTGGCCGTCCTCTCCCACAGCGAGGTCCCGCCGAGTGTGCGCGTTCTTTCTTTAGGGATGGTGACCTAGGATGAGAATCAAGACGTTCTACGCCAAAACCATGGCGGAAGCGCTGCGCGAGATCAAGGCCAGCCTGGGACCCGAGGCCGTGCTCCTGTCGACCAAGGAAATTGCCTGCCGGTCCGGCGCCTGGGGCAAATCCTCGGGATTCGAGGTGGTTGCCGCCAGCGATCCGGAGACCGGTGGGGACGTTTTCGCCCCGGGCGCGGACGGCGGGACGGAAATGGGGCGGTTTCCCATGGCGCCGGCCGATGGGCACTGCGTCTCCCGGGGAAGCGGACTCGCCGAAACCTATTCCCCCTGGACTCTGGCGAAGCAGGCGCCCGGTGCGCCGGCGCAGCGAACGGGCCGCGCGGGCAGGGAGCCGGTTTCCGCGGATGAGTCCGGATGCGAAAATGCACCGGAAAAGGAAAGCCCCTTCAAGGGACGCGCCGCTTCGGGGGTGCACCGCGAGATGGTTGAATCCGGCGTGGACGCGCCGCTCGCATCCGGGCTGCTGTCCGAGGCTCTGGAGTCTCTCTCGGCCGGCCAGCGGCGCAGCCGGGCGGCCCTGGTCCGCGCGCTGTGCCGGGCCGTCGCAAACCGCCTGCCGGCGCCCGCCGGGCCCGACGGGCTCCCGGAGAAGAGAATCGTCGCCTTCGTCGGGCCGGCGGGCGTCGGGAAGACCACCTCGATCGCCAAGCTGGCCGCCCGCCTGGCCCTGCAGAACAAAAAGAAAGTCCTGCTCATGACGCTCGACGGATACCGGATCGGCTCCATCGAGCAGTTGCGTTCCTACGCCGGCCTGATGGGCCTCCCGTTTCGCTTCGCGGCGGATGTCGCCGGCCTGGAGGAAGCGATCCGTGAAAACAGCCAGCGGGACTACATCCTCCTCGATACGGCCGGACGGGGCCCGAAGGACATCGGCGCCATGCAGCGCCTGGCGGATTTTCTCAGGGAATCCGATCACATCGAGCGGCATCTCCTCCTGAGCGCGTCGACCAAGCCGGAGGACATGCGCCGGATCGCGGACCAGTTCGAATTCTGCCGCCCGGACCACGTGCTCTTCACGAAACTGGACGAGACGTCGACCCCCGGGCCGATCCTGAACGAGCTCGTCCGGAGCCGGAAAAGGTTTTCCTATTACACCGACGGGCAGCGGGTCCCCGATGACCTCCATTCCGTTCCCCGGGGACATCTCCTGGATCTGGTTCTTCACAGGAATGACATCGCATTCAAGGAATAGCTTATGACTCCCTCGTATCGACTCCATAACGCCGTGGGCAATCCAGAATCCAAGACGCGCGGCGCGCACGCCGCGGACGCGAAGGGCCCGATCGCCCGGACCGGAAGCCAGGGGCCCAAAATCGTGGCCGTGACCAGCGGCAAGGGCGGCGTCGGCAAGACCAACGTGGTGGCCAACCTTTCCGTCTGCCTCTCGGAACTGGGCAAGAAGGTGGTCGTGCTGGACGCGGATTTCGGCCTGGCCAACCTGGACGTGCTGCTGGGCCTGACCCCGCGGTACCACCTGGGCCATGTGCTGTTCGGCAACAAGTCGCTCACGGAAATCATGGTGCAGGGGCCGCAGGGCATCCGCATCATCCCCGCGAGCTCGGGCCTGCAGCGCATGGCGGAGCTGACGCTGGCACAGAGAAACCACCTGGTCGAAAGCTTCGCCAACCTGGAAGCGGACACCGACTATTTCATCATCGACACCGCCGCGGGGATTTCGCGCAACGTGGTCCATTTCCTGATGTCCGCCCAGGAGGTCATCGTCGTGAGCGCCCCGGAGCCGACGGCCATCGTGGACGCCTACGCGGTGATCAAAATCATCCTGGCCGAGGACTCCGGAAAGAACGTCCAGGTCCTCATCAACTCGGTAGACCGGGCGGAGGACGCGCAGGAAGTCTTCTGCCAGATCAACTCGGTGGTGAAGCGCTTCCTCAACCGCGAGGTGGAGTATCTGGGGCACATCGAACGCGATTCCCACGTCTCGCAGGCGGTGCGCAGCCAGACGCTGGTGACACACCGTTTCCCGAACGCCATGGCGAGCCGCAGCTTCCGGAACCTGGCCCGCCGCATGGCGCGCCAGGAAATCGCCGCACGGCCCGCGGACGGGCTCGTGTGGGAAAAGCTTCTCAACGACTGGGTGAACTAGAGAGCAGCGCAAGTTTTTCAGGAGATAAGCCCGTGAGCGGATCGAAAAAGCACGATACGGAAACCGGACGCGTTCCGGCCCGCTTCCGCCCGCAGGGGCCTTCCGGCACCGGGTTCGCCCGCGTGCGCGCGGTCCGCTTTCCTCCGGGGGAAGCGGGCCACAGGAAACATGCATCCCATCCAGCACCGACTCGAATAGGAATTCCGTTTCCCGATCCTCTTACGGGAGACATTGGACCGCAGACCGAATAGCCGGCTGGGCCGATCGAGTCCCCTCGGCGGCCGCAGCAAGAGGATAGCCATGATGCAGGAATTGTTGAGCCAAGCGAAACCGTTCGAACCCTCCGTCCCCTCCAGTCCGGAAAGGGACCAGCTGATCCTGGAGCACCTGCCGCAGATCAAGTACATCGCACAGAGGATTTCCACGAAACTGCCCTCGCACGTCGAGTTGAACGACCTCGTCAGCGCGGGCATCCTGGGGCTGCTGGACGCCATCGAGAAATTCGACCCGAACCGCGGCGTGAAGTTCAAGACCTACGCGGAACTGCGGATCAAGGGCGCCATCCTGGACAGCCTGCGCAACCTGGATTGGGCCCCGCGGTCCCTGCGCAAGAAGAGCAAGGACCTGGAACGCGTCTACCGCGAACTGGAACAGCGCCTGGGGCGTCCCGCCAGCGACAAGGAAGTGTGCGAGGCGATGGAGATCTCCCTCGAGGAGTTCTACGAGCTGGTGGACCAGATCAAGGGACTGAACCTGGGGAGCTTCCAGGAACTGTCCGGGCAGGACGACGACAAAAACAGCGAGCCGCTCGTCAAGTACGTCCCCGACGCCCCGCAGCTGGACCCGTTCTTCGTTTTTCACAAATCGGAAATCCAGGGCATCCTGAGCACCGCCATCGACACGCTCCCGAAGAAGGAGCGCCTCGTCGTGTCGCTGTATTACTACGACGAGCTGACGATGAAGGAAATCGGGAAAGTCCTCGGCGTGAACGAATCGCGCGTGTCGCAGCTGCACACCAAGGCGATGCTGCGGCTGCGGACCAAGCTTCGCAAAGTCAACGGGCAGGATTGAGGCGCGGGCCAAACCTATGGATAAGATACTGTCGCAGGAAGAAATCGACGCCCTCTTCTCGGCCATGTCCGCCGACGAGCTGGGCCTGGGGGCGCGGGCGGAGAGAAACCTTGCGGGGCGCAGGATCGCGTCCTACGACTTCCACTGCGCCGACCGCATCTCGCAGGACCAGTTGCGTTCCGTCCACCTGTTGCATGAATATTTCGGCCGCAGCTTCGCGTCGTCGCTTTCGGCCTATCTGCGCGCCTTCGTGGACGTCAGCCTTGTGTCCCTCGAGCAGGTATCCTACGCGACATTCATCAAGGGCCTGCCGGACCCCACGCTGTTCGCCAGCATCGGCATGCGGCCCCTGGACGGCAACATCGCGCTGGAACTGAATCCGTCGCTGGTGTTCCCCATGATCGACATGATCCTGGGCGGCCCGGGCAACCCGCTGCAGGAAAACCGGAACCTGACCGAAATCGAGCTGAACATCGTGGAAGGAGTGCTGAAACTGGCGATGCGGGACCTCTGCGGCGCCTGGCACCCCGTCATGGAGCTCGACCTGTTTCTCGAGGGCAAGGGGACCAAGGCGCAGATGTTTCCGATCGTCTCTCCCGGGGAGACCGTCATCGCCGTGCATCTCGAACTGAGAATCGGGGACAACTCCGGGAGGATGAACCTGTGCCTCCCTTCCCGCATGCTCAAGACGCTGCGCGGCAAGTTCGACCAGCAGTGGAACTCGCGCCGGCAGAAGAACGCGGGCGGCGAGGCCCAGCGGATCTTCGAGCTGATCAAGCCCGTGCCGGTGACCCTCAGCGGCGAGATCCGAAGGGCGAAACTGCAGGTGGACGAAGTGCTCCGGATCGCCGCGGGCGATATCATCGAGTTCAACGAGCGGGCGCACGATCCGGTCACCCTCTGCGTGGGCGGCGTGCCAAAGTTTTCGGGAAGGATCGTCCAGCGGTGCGGGAAAAAGGCGTTTGAGATTACGGCCGCCTGCTCGGGGTAGCGCGCGGGCGGCATTCCGCGGCGGGCCTCCGCCGCGCCAGGAAAGGGCAGGGAATTTTATGGAGCACAGAGAAGCAAGACAATCCGCGGTTCGCGAAAGGCCGGCTTCCACCGCGCCCCGGCCCGGGGGGAACTGGAACATGGACCTGCTGCTGGACGTCGAGCTGCCCGTCAACGTCTCCTTCGGCAATTCTGAGATGCAGCTGAAAGACGTGCTGAAGCTCGGCGTCGGCTCCGTCATCGAGCTGGACAAGTCGGTGAACGATCCCGTGTCGGTCATCGTCAATCACAAGCCGATCGCCAAAGGCGAGGTGGTCATGGTGGACGGCAACTACGGCGTCCGGATTCTCGAAGTGGAGAGCACGGCGGACCGCATCCGGTCGCTCGGGTAGAACCGAGCGCGCTTCCGCCGGCGGGGCGCGCCGGCACGGCCGGCGTTCCGTCCGCGGCGGGCGCCGCGCAGGGAGGGCATCATGGGGATTATCGTTCTGGTCGTTGGGTTGGCCCTGGTCGTCGGCGTTTCCTGCTGGAAAGTGAACAGCAGGCTCGCCGGGCGCATGCAGACGCTGGAGCGCGACATGCGCCAGATGTCCGAAGCGCTGTCGCAGATGGCCGAGGCACAGATGAAGATGCTTCAAAAATATACCGCCGCCATCGGGGGGCTGGAAGAGCGGATCATGGAGCTGAGCATGCCGTCCCAGGACGCGCGGCTGCCTCTGGAAAGAAGGCACCAGGTGCTCGCCCTGGCCCGCCAGGGGATGGCGCCGGAGGAAATCGTGAAGCGCCTCGGGGCGCCGATAGGCGAGACCGAGACGATTCTCAACCTTCAGAAATACATGGCCGCGGAAAATGGCCGCCCGGCCCCGGGAAGCGGGCGGGTGAGAAAACATGCCTGAACGGCACGATCCGCTCATGGACATCCGTCGCCGGGTGAGCGGGCCGGGACCGGGATTCCTTTCCGCTCCGTCTGCATTCGGTCCGCCGCGGGAGGCGGCGAAAGAAGCGGGACCGGCGCAGTTGCCGGTCGCGCCCAGGGCCGTTTTTGCCCGGTACGGTAGGCAGGAATTGCCGCGGCGCGGGTCCACGGGCTCCGGAAGGCAGGCAATGGGGCGGTTTGCGGATACGGCCTTCTGGCACGGATATTGCCTTTGCATTTTGGAACCTCCCGCAATCGTGCGGCGGGAGAGGCGGAGGATTCAACCATGAACAGCGGGATCTACACGGCGTATTCGGGACTGAAGGCGCAATCGGACGCGCTGGAGATACTCTCCAACAACCTGGCGAACCTCAACACCACCGCCTTCAAGGAAGAGAAGGCGTTCACCACCTACCTGGATCAGGGCACGGCGGCCATGCAGAAGGAGGAGGGGCTCGGCGGCACGATCAACCGGTCGGTGCGCGTCGCCGCCGCCGTCAATCCCGAAACCGGCTCCCTGGAGGCGACCGGCCGGGATCTGGACATTGCCATCGAGGGCGCGGGATTCCTTTCCGTCCTGACGTCCCGGGGCGTGCGCTACACGCGCAACGGGAGCATGAACCTTAACGCGCAGTCCGTGCTCGTGGCGTCGGACGGTTCCCCGGTGATGGGCGAGACCGGCAAGCCGGTCCGCCTCGAGGCCGGAACGGTGCGCATCGGCGAGGGCGGAGAGGTGTTCCTGGACAACCGGCAGGTCGGCCGGCTGAAGATCGTCGCGTTCGACGACCTCTCGAAGCTGCAAAAGGAGGGGAATTCGCTCTTCGCCCCCCGGTCGGCGGGGCTGATGGAAAGGAAGTCGGACGCCAGAATCAAATCGGGATACCTGGAGCAATCCAACGTGAATCCCGTATCCTCCGTGGTGCGCATGGTCGAGATCCTGCGCCACTTCGAAGCCATACAGAAAACCGTCAATCTGGTCATGAACGAGATGAATCCCAAGGCCATCGAAAAACTTGGCCGCTAGGAGAGAATATGTTACGTGCATTGCATACCGCAGCGAGCGGAATGGAAGCGCAGCAGCTGAATATCGACACCATCGCCCATAACCTCGCCAACATCAACACGACGGGGTTCAAGTTCCGCCGCGCGCAGTTTCAGGACCTGCTGTACCAGAACATGCGCCAGGCGGGCGCGGCCAACACCGCGACGACCGAGATCCCCGTGGGCCTCCAGGTCGGCCTCGGCACCAAGCCCGTCGCGACCGAGATCATCTTCAGCCAGGGGGATTTCGTTTCGACGGGCAACACGCTGGATGTGGTGATCCAGGGCCAGGGCTTCTTCCAGGTCCGTTTGCCGAACGGGCAGACCGCGTACACCCGGAACGGGAATTTTCATCTGAACCGGGACGGCAACATCGTGACCTCGGAAGGGGACCTGCTCGATCCGCAGATCGTCATCCCCGCCGAACAGACCGGAATCATGATCGGCTCGGACGGGACCGTTTCGGTTCAGTTGCCCGATCAGACGCAACCGCAGCAGGTGGGACGGATCGAGCTGGCGCTTTTCCAGAATCCGGCCGGCCTGGAAAATGTGGGCCGGAGCCTCCTGATGCCTACGCAGTCCTCCGGCGACCCCCTGACGGGCACCGCGGGGGAAGACGGTCTCGGAACCCTGCTTTCCGGTTATGTCGAGCAGTCCAACGTGAGCGTGGTCGAGGAGATGATCGCCATGATCGTCAGCCAGCGCGCCTACGAGGCCAACTCCAAGGTGATCCGCACCGCGGACGAAATGTTTACGCAGGCAAACAACGTGGCCAGGTAAGAAATGTCCATGAAGCGAGCTTCGAATTCTCTCCTCACCCCTCCCGCATCTCCTTTAACAAGGATGCCGGATTCGCGGGCCCCTCTCTCGGGAATCGGCGCGTCCGGCTGCCGCTTCACCCCTATCTTCGTTTGCCAGGAGAGCATTCGGAAATACCGGTTTTATCCCCTCGGCATGTCCAGTCCGCATCACAGCATCTTCCGCTTCCGGGCGGGTGAGGGGGGGATTCGCGGCTTGCTTCGGGCCATGATTCTGGCGCTTCTGCTTCCGGCCGTGTGCCCGGCGGGGACCGCGGCCGGGGCATCCTCCCACGGGCTGCGGGTCCTGCTCAGGGAAGAGGCGGCCATCGGCCTGCCCGGAGTGTTCGTCCGGGACGTCGCCATACTGGAGGGTCCGGATGCGCGGCAACTCGACGCGCTCGGCGGCATACGGCTGGCCGACACCCCGGCATACGGGGAGACGCTCCTGCTGACCCGCCACCAGGTCGGCGAGACGATTCGCGCGGCGGCGGGCGTCCTCCCGCACGGCAGCCTGGCCGGTGCGCCCGCGGTCCGGGTGCGGGTGCGGGGCACGCGGGTCACCGTCGCCGATATCGAGCCCCTCCTCGAGTCCTGTCTTTCGGAAAAAGCGCCCTGGAAGGGGGCCGAAGTCTCCCTTCTCGATGTAAACAACATCCAGGGGATGGAACTGCCGCCGGAAGGGACTCTGCGGCTGGGAGCAGGCGACGCGGTCCTGGGGAAAGAGAGCATCCTCGCGTCCCTGGAAATGCTCCAGGCCGGACGCAGCGTGCAAAAGGTCTGGATCACGGCCTACATCGGCGTCCGCGCGCGAGTGTTGACGCCCGTACGGAAGATTCGGCGCGGCGCGACGGTCGCGCCCGAGGACGTGGAGACCCGGGTGCTGAAAATCCCCGACCTGCGCGCGGCGTACGCGCGGCTGGTGGAGGACGCGGTGGGAAAAGTGTCGCGCCGCACCCTTCTTCCGGGCGATCCGCTGCCGTGCGAGGCGCTGGAGGAACCGCTGCTGGTTCGAAACGGGGAAACGGTCCGGCTCCGCCTGGAAAGGGGCGGGATCGCTCTGACCACGCTGGCCCGGGCGGAACAGGACGGGCGGCTCGGCGACTCGATCCGCGTTCGCAACATCGACTTTTCGGCCGTGATCCGGGCCCGGGTCTCGGGCCGTGCGGAAGTACGGGTCCAGTAAGGGGAGTGAGGGTACCTATGAAATATCCTATGCCGTGTGTGGCCGTGATTCTCCTGGGCGCGCTCGCCGCGGCCGGGTGCGGTACGCGCCAGGCGCAGGTGAGCGATCCCACCGATTTGCGCGCCTATGTCGAGAACGCCGCCCGGACCACATCCGCGGAGCCGCAGGGCGAAGGATCGCTCTGGACGAGCGGCGGATACCGTTCGAACCTCTTCCGCGATTCGAAGGCGCGCTATATCGACGACGTCGTCACGATCCTGGTGCTGGAGACGACCCAGGCGGTCGCCTCGGCGGATGCGAAGAACAGCAGGTCCGCCTCGGCCTCCGCGGGCTTCGATCATCTCTTCGGACTGGAAAAGGCGGTCAAGGAATTGCCGACCGCGCTGTCGGGGAAAAGCAACTCTGGCTTCGAGGGAACCGGCTCCACCAGCCGGCAGACGACGCTTCAGACGACCCTGACCGCGCGCGTGACCGATGTGCTGCCCAACGGGTACCTCGTGGTCGAAGGGATGCGCGAGATCCGCGTCAACAACGAGAACCAGAGCCTCTACCTCACCGGCGTGGTTCGCCCTGAGGACGTCAGCCCGGGCAACAGGGTCCTGTCCTCTTCCGTCGCACAAATGTCGGTGCGGCTGCAGGGCAGGGGCGTCGTGAGCCAGCCCATCAAACCCGGGTGGCTTTACAGGATTCTGAACGGCATTCTGCCTTTTTAAAGCGGGGAGATTATGCGTCGCAAGTGGCTGTGTTTTGCATGCCTGGCCTTCGGGATCCTCGGAACGGCTTCCTTTGCGCCCGGGGCGCCAAGCAGGATCAAGGATATCGCTTCTTTCGAGGGGGTTCGCGAAAACCAGTTGGTCGGGTATGGGCTGGTGGTCGGACTGAGCGGGACCGGGGACCGCACCCAGACCTATTTCCCGACCCAGACCCTCGCCAATATGCTGGAACGCAGCGGGCTATCCATCAATACGGATCGCGTGCGCGTGCGGAACATCGCCGCCGTGATGGTGACCGCCAACCTTCCTCCCTTCATCCGTCCGGGAAGCCGGGTGGATGTGACCGTGAGTTCCATCGGCGATGCCCAGAGCCTTCAGGGCGGAGTCCTCATCATGACCCCGTTGCTGGCGGCGAACAACCAGGCATACGTGACCGCTCAGGGGCAGGTGACCCTGGGCGGCTTCAGCGCCGGCGGCCGCAGCTACCGGGTGCAGTCGAACCACCCGACGGTCGGAAGAATCCCGAACGGCGGACTGGTGGAAAAGGACGTCGACGTGGAATTCTCCGGGAAGTCCAGCCTGAACCTGGTCCTGAACCGCAGCGATTTCACGACCGCCAGCCGGGCCGCGAGCGCCATCAACGCCCTGCAGCGCGAGCCGGTGGCCAGCGCCAAAGACGGGCGCACGATCGCCGTCCGGGTACCCGCGGCCTACAGGGACCGCGTCGTCGAATTCATCTCGATCGTGGAAAATGCGACGATGGAGGTCGATTACCCGGCGCGAGTCGTTTTCAACGAGAAGACCGGAACCATCATCCTGGGAAAGGACGTGAAGATCGCCGAGGTGTCCATCCTGCACGGCAACCTGTCGCTGCAGGTCGGGACTCTCTACAACGTGTCCCAGCCGGAGGCTTTTTCGAGGGGAGAGACCACCGTCGTCCCGGAGAGAACCATTACGGTCGAAGAGGAAAAGAGCCGTTCGGTGATGCTGCGTGAAGGCGCCAGCGTCGAGGAGGTCGTGCGCGCCCTGAACACCATCGGGGCCGGGCCGCGCGACGTGATCGCCATCCTTCAGGCGATTCACGCGCAGGGTGCGCTGCATGCGGAGCTGGAAATCATCTGATTCAATGTCCGGTGACGGAGGCGATTGCCCATGAACGACCTGTCAATGCCCTATCCGGTGAATCCCGCCCAGGTGCGGCAATTGCATTCTCCCGCCAACCGGCTGGAGAGCAGGCTGCAGTCGATCCGCGGCGCGGCGCCCGTGGAGGCGCAGAAGAGCGAGCTCAGGAAGGTCGCGCAGGAGTTCGAGGCCATCTTCATCGCGCAGATGCTGAAGGTCATGCGAGAGACGATCGAGGAATCCGGACTGCTCGAAGGCGGCTTCGGAAAGTCCATTTACACCGAACTCTTCGACCAGGAAGTCTCGCTGAGCCTCGCGAGAAGGGGCACGCTGGGGATCTCCAACATTCTATACGACAGCCTGAGTCAACGGCCGGAGCCGGAACAGGAACCGGACTCGAGCCCGCGGGCCGGCGAACCGGCGGCGGGCGTTTCCCGCCGGGAGCCGGCCCCCGGAGTCGGTGAAGGCCGCGGAACGCAGGACGAGATCACCGATATGCAGCTGCCCGTGTCGGCCCCCGTCAGCTCTTCCTTCGGTATGAGGCGGGACCCCTTTTCGCACCGGCGGCAATTTCACAGGGGCCTCGACCTGTCCGCTCCGGAGGGGATGAAGGTGGTGCCGGCGCTCGAAGGGACGGTGGTCTTCGCGGGCGCCAGGGGCGGGTACGGCAACCTCGTCGTGGTGAGGCACTCGCCGGAACTCGAGACCCGATACGCGCACCTGGGTTCCATCGAAGTCAAGGCCGGGGATCTGGTCGGCTCCCAGGACGTTCTGGGAACCGTGGGAAGTTCCGGGCGGAGCACGGGACCCCACCTGCATTTTGAAGTTCTCCGGCAGGGAATCGCCATCGACCCCGCCGCGAATCTCAGCCTGTCCTTTTTCGGCGGGCGAAACACGGTTTCAAAACCGGGAGTCTGACCGGGCCGATCCATGGGTGCAGAAGGGGAACCGGGTACCCTCTCAAAGGCTTAAAGTGCTATGATCCGCAAGACGATAAGCACTGCGAGAGGAATCTCTCGAGGAGACCATGGAGATTGACCGTACGAACCCTTTGATGGCGGGCAAGAACGGGGTGCATCGGATCGAAGCCCCGCAGCAAACGGAGCGCCCGGAAAAGACGGGCGACGCGAAACCGGACACCGACCGGCTCGAGCTTTCGGTCCGGAGCATCGAAATCTCGCATCTCAACGAGCTCATTCAGGCGACTCCGGACGTTCGCGAGGAACAAGTCGAACGGGTCCGGAAGGAACTGGAAAACGGCACCTATAGCGTGAAAGCGGAAAAGATAGCCGGGAAAATCATCAAGGGCAACCTGCTGGACGAGATACTTTAGGACCGGCTAGACGGAGGCGGCCATGCCCGACGGCTTCGATGTCGCAAATCTCACCGTTTCGCCGATGATCGAAAGGATCCCGAAGGAAGACGGGCTCAACCGGGACCAGGCGCGCCGGCAGCGGATCGTCAAATCGAAAGCACCCCGGAAAACCGCAGACGCGGCTTCCCCGGACGAACCGGAAGACGCGGCCGGGTCGCCGCCCGTTAAACACATCGATCTCAGGATCTGAGGCATGCACGAGCGCATTTCGGCCCTTTTGGGACTCATTCAGGAGGAGACCCGTATCTGCCGCGAACTCCTGGATCACGCGCGGCAGGCGGCCGCGGCCCTGCGGCGGGGCGGTCCGGGGCGCGTGCTGGAAAACGGCAGGCTGCAGGAGGCGTGCGGCGCCCGGCTCCGCCTGCTCCAGACCCGGCTGGCCTCCGTCTGCCGGGACGCGGGACGCGGGCTGGGAATTCCGGATGAGGGCGTGACGATGGAGAAGATCGCCGGCCGGCTCGAAACGGAAACGGCCGCCGAGGTCCGGGCGCGCGCGGCGCTCCTCGGGAGCCTCGTCGCCGAGCTGCAGTCACTCAACCGGAAAAACAGGCGCCTGGCGGAGCGGTCTTCGTGCCATAGCCGCGGACTCGTTGCGCTGGTGGCCAACGCCACGGGGGCGTATCGGCCGAGCGGATCCCTGGAGCCGGCTCCCGCGGCATTCCCGACATTCTCCCGGAGGGGATGACGGAGCGGCCGGAAAGGAACGGTATGACGTCCATTTTAAGCGGCCTCGACACGGTGCGGCAGGCGCTCGCGGCGCAGCAGTTCGCCCTGGCCATCGCGCAGAGAAACGTTGCGAACGTCAACGATCCAAATTACACGCGCCAGCAGGCCGTATTCCATCCGGTGGGCCAGGAATCGCTTTACGGAATCGCGGGCGTTTCCATCCAGGCAGCCCGGGACCGGTACCTGGACTACAGCGTCAGCAGGGAACTGCAGTCGCTGGGCGAAAACACGGTGGCCTACAGGGCGCTGCAGCAGGTCGACGGCATCCTGGGCTCCAGCGGCGCGGACGGACTCCGGGCCGCCCTCTCCAATTTTTTCAACAGCTTCAGCGCGCTGAGCAGCGCGCCGGAGGACGCGGTGCTGCGCCAGCAGGTCCTCTCGCGCGCCAACGAACTCGCCGGCGAGTTCCGCAGGATCTACACCGCCGTGCAGCAGGTGCAGACGGCCGCGGATGGCTCCACGGCTCACACGGTGGACGCGATCAACTCCATCACAGCGCAGATTGCGGTCTTGAACGAAAGGATCGCCGCCGCCCGGCAGGAGCATTCCGGGAGCGAGTCCATGCTGTGCGACAGCCGCCGGCAGCTGCTCGAGACGCTCTCCGGGCTGGTGGACATTTCCTATTTCGAGACCGAGTCCGGGGCAATGACCGTCGCCACGCGCCAGGGCGGGCTGCTGGTGCTCGAAGGCGGGAACCGGGAGCTTTCCCTGACGCGGACCGAGGGGGAAGAATTCCTGCGGGTGCAGCTGGGCGGCCGCGACATCACCGATCTCGTGGAGTCGGGCGAGCTCGGGGCACTGATCCGGCTGCGGGACCACACGCTCGCCGGCACCCTGTCCGCGCTCGACACGATGGCCGTTGCGATCGCGTCCCGCGTGAACGAGCAGCACGCGCTGGGCTGCGACCTCGACGGGGAGCCCGGGGAAGACCTGTTCGTCCCCTTCGTCGAAGTGGTGCCGGGATCCGTCAAGGGAGCGGCCAGGGCCATGCGCGTGTCCATCACCGATGCATCCCGGATCGCGGCTGCCGCCGCCGGAACGGGCGTCGGGGACAATAGCAACGCCAGGCTGCTTGCGGCCATCGCGGAAGAAAAACTGTTCGTGGACGCCACGCAGACCTCGATCGAGTTTTACGGAGCGCTGCTGTACCGTATCGGAAGCGACGAATCTGCGGCCGGGGAAAACATGGAGACCCAGGCGGCACTGATAGAGCAATTGCGGAACCAGCGCTCCGCCCTTTCCGGAGTCAACATCGACGAGGAAGCCGTCAACATCATCCAATATCAGAAGGCATACCAGGCAAGTTCCCGCCTGGCCGGCGTGCTGGATGCGCTGAGCTCGGAAATCCTGGACCTGTTGGGGAGTTAACCTATGCGCGTCACGCAGGCGGAAATATACCGGAGCTTTCTTTCGGATCTCGGAACGCTGAACCGGGACCTGGTGAAATACGGCAACCAGCTTGCCACCGGCAGGCTTCTGGACCGCCTGAAGGACTCTCCGGCGGGCAGCGCCGCACTGGTTTCCCTGGCAGACCAGGATGCCGCCATCGACCAGTATCTCTCCAATACCAATGCCGGAAGCCTGGTCCTGCACGTCGCCGATTCGGCCCTCAACGAAGCAGGCAACCTTGCCGGGACCGTTTTTTCGAAGGGCACCCAGGCCGCATCCGAGACTCTCGATCCGGACGCGCGGGCCGCGCTGGCGCAGGAGGTCCGGTCGTTGCGGGACCGGATCGTGTCGCTGGCCAACAGCGAGGTGCGCGGCCGCCATATCTTCGCCGGATCACAGACGACGGAGGCCCCCTTCCTGCTGGAAGGGGACTCGGTTTCCTACCGCGGGGACGGCACGGTGAACGCGCTCCAGGTCGATTCCGGGACCGAGGCGCAGATGAACTTCGCCGGAGATGGGGTATTCCAGCCGCTGTTTGCCGCGATCGAATCCCTGCTGGCCGCCATCGGTGAAGGCGACCTCGCGGGCATGCAGGCGGCTCTGAACCGGTTCGCTCCCGCCCTTACCGGACTTTCCGCCGCGCGCGCGCAGGTGGGGTCCGGCCTGAACCTGCTGGAGAGCGTCCAGTCCCGTCTCCGCACCCGGGAGACCGATATCGCCGCACAGAGAAGCCTGATTCAGGATGCCGATCCGGTGGAAGCCGCCCTGAAGCTGCGGCAGACCCAGACGGCCCTGGATGCGGCCATGACCGCCGGCGGCGCCGTGCTCAAGCAGGGCAACCTGTTCGACCTCCTGGGCTGAACGCGAACCGCTTTCATCCGGCGCGAGCGGTGCGGACGGTTTGAATAACCGATTCCAGATTCCAAATTCCAGATTCCGGATGTCGTATTGCCGGACGTTCCTGAATAATCCTTCCACCTCACCCGGTTCACTCCTGCTCAAATCGGTGACTCCCGGATTTTTCTGTAATCTGGAATCTGTAATCTGTAATCTGGAATCAAAATATCCGCCGCCGCAGCGGGGGATTCATGACTGATGGGGGCCAAAAACCTGCCGCGGTTCGGACTGCGTTCGCGGGTGCGGCATCGAAGTGCGCCACGGGCTATATGGAGACGTTGAGAGATTTCCCGCGCACGGCTTCTTCCCGCGCGGAAGCGCGCGGAATCCCCGCGTCCGGCGGGCCCGCCGACGCGTCGCGTGCCTGCTGCGCCAGCTCTTCCCAGGCGGAGCGGAGCGTCGCCAGCAGCGTTTCGACCTCAAGGAGAGGTTTGGGATCCTGTGCCGCATGGGCCTCGAAGATGCGCCGTCTCATGTAGTCGTACAGCCGGTCGAGCGAGCGGGCGATCTCGCCGCCGCGGTCGCGGTCGAGACTCGACTGCAGCTCCGACAGGACGGAGATGCATTTGTTGACGGAACGGGACCGGTTCCCGATGTCCCCCCGTTCGAGGTGCCCCCGCGCCTCACGCAGCGAGACGATCGCGGCGTCGTACAGCGTGACGACCAGCTGCAGGGGATTCGCCGTGCTGATTGCGGCTTCGCGGTATCGGTGGACCGGATTTGCCACGCAAGGACTCCTCTGAATGCCAGATCCCGGACGGGGCCGCGAGCTGCGCGCGGACAGGGAACATATCGTCACCTGCTTTCGGACGGGATAGCGGATTCTTGCCGCTTTCGGGGGAAGGAGGGCAGGCGCGAACCGCGGGAAAACAGCGCCGCGCCCGCGGGCGGGGCCTGAGCGGGACGGACGACTGCCTTTCGCGGTGCGCAGGAGGAGAGGCGCGGCTTTCCCTGGAGCACGCCCTAGGACTTCAGCAGGTTCAAGATCAGCTGACTGTTGGCGTTGGCCTGGGCCAGCGCGGCCATCGCGGATTCGGCGAGGATCTGCTGCCTCGTCAGGTTCGACATCTCTTCCGCCATGTTGGCATCGCGGATGGTCGATTCCGCGGATTGGGTGTTCTGGACCTGAGTCTGGAGGACGGCGACGGCGGATTGCAGGCGGTTCATCCCGGCGCCGATGGTCCCGCGCATAACGGCCACGGCCCTCAATGCCGATTGAATCGTGGGCAGGGCGGCTACCGGGTCGTTCTCCAGGTCCACGCCGGACAGGTCCACGCCCCCGAGGTCCGTGACGGTTTCTCCGGATACGCCGATGCTCGCGATCGCGACTTCGATGAAGCTGTTGGACGTCATGTCGCCCACGAAGACGCTCAGGGACCCGTCGATGCCCGAACCGCTGGTAAAGAGGTGCTGGCCGTTGAAATTGGCCTGCGCTGCGATGCGGGCGATTTCGGCCTGGATCTGGGAGAACTCCGCCTGCAGGGACGCTTTGCCGTTCGCGTCCACGGTTTCTGTCGCGGCCTCCTCCGCCAGGGTGACGGCGCGCGTGAGCAGGTTGGTGATTTCCTGCAACGCCCCGTCGGCGATCTGAGCCACTCCGATCCCGTCGTTCGCGTTGCGGATGGACTGGTTCATGGCGTAGACATTGGCGCGCAGGTTGTCGGCGATCTGCAGGCCGGCGGCGTCGTCCGCGCCGCTGTTGATGCGCTTGCCCGACGACAACCGCGCCAGTGTCCTCGCGATGTTCAGGTTGGTGATGCTCAGTTGATTCTGAGCATTCAGGCTGGCGATGTTATTGAGGATGCTGAAAGACCCCATCTGGAATTCCTCCATGAATTCACGTGACTGCCGTACCGCTCCCAGATCCCGGCTCTGGATGCCTCGGCGAGGGGAATCGCGCGGCTGATCTGGCAAAATTCCGGTTCTATCTGCATATCGTCAGAAGCCCGGCGAATCTTAGATGAAAATGGTGATCTCGCGCACATTGCCGAATTTGCGGCATACGACGGGAGGAGGGGGGTGCGGATCGAGCCCGGCCACTTGGCTCGTAATTTGCATTGGAAATGACTGGCGGTGATCGCCGGGAAGGCGCTGCGAATGGAGGACGCATGACGAGGGTCTTTATCGACAACAGGGAAATCGAGCCCGCAATCGCGGGCATGCCGCTGGATCAGGTGTTGAAAAACATCGAGGCGGCCCACATCGGGGAAGATTCCGTTATTCGGGAGGTCCTGATAAACGGCGAGGCGCTGACGCCCGAAACCCTGACGAGCCGGACGATCCGGAATTCCATGGAGCGGATGCCCGGAAACGGCAGGATCGACGTCTTCACGGGAGACCGCGGCGAGATTGCCAACGGCGCAATCGCGGAAGCGCTGGCTTGCCTGGATCGCATCGAACGCGTAAGCCCTTGTATTGCAGAGAGTTTTATCGAGTCGCCCACAAGGGGCGCCCTGGAGGATCTCCACCAGCTCTGTGAGGGCTTTTACTGGACCACCGTGCTTCTGGACAAACTGGAAGCCGGCTATCAGATCCGGCCGGCACGCCCCGAGGCCCGGGAGAAAGCGCACCGGCTCCTGGAAAACATCCACGCCGCGCGGAGTCGTGGAGACTTTTTGCACCTGGCCCGCCTGCTGGAACACGGGCTCGCGCCATTGCTGCCCTTTTTCCGGGAATCGCTGAATGCAGTGTCCGGAAAGGCGAATGCGGTGCATTAGGCGCTTCCGGGGGGGGCGATCCGGGAGCGCGAGTGCCAAACCTATGACAGGCAAAGGCCGGCGCCGACAATTTATCGACGGTTCGGATGGCATCTCCGTGCGTCCCGGACGTTCCCGGGATGCGCAGAAATCCGGTTTGCAGCGGCCGGACCGGTTTCCGAACAGGAGACTTTGGGCGGGAACCGATCTGAATTCAGGCGAGGCGATGGAGGGCACGACCCGGAGCCGGGGACAAAACGGCAGGCCGGCGGGTTGCGGCACGGAAAAATGAGAGAGACAGACATTCTGGCAGGCTCGAAGGTCATCGGATCCGGGGCACAGGTTTTTGTGATCGCCGAAATCGGCATCAATCACAACGGAAGCCTGGTACAGGCGGAAGCCATGATCGACGCGGCAGCCGACTCGGGTGCGGACGCGGTCAAATTCAGGAGCTATCGGACGGACCGCCTGCTCATCCCCGTGCGGGACTTCCGCACGCCGCCGGTGCGCGGCTCCGAACCGGTATACGAAACGCTGAAGCGCTGCGAGCTGAGTTGGGAGGACCAGAAAATGTTGAAAGAGCACGCCGATGGGCGGGGCATTCTGTTCCTATCCACCCCATTCGACGAGGAAAGCGCCGATTTTCTGGACTCCCTGGATGTGCCGCTGTTCAAAATAGCCTCCTCGGACTTGACCCATGTCCCCCTGTTGCGGCACGTCGCCGCCAAGGGGAAACCCGTTTTCCTGTCGACCGGCATGTCCTTCCTGAGCGAGGTGGCCGATGCCGTCTGGACGCTGCGGTCGGCAGGCGCCCGGGAGATCCTGCTCATGCACTGCGTGTCCGCCTGTCCGGCCCGGCCGAGCCAGATGAATTTGCGGTCGCTCCAGACGATGCAATCCTATTTCGAATTGCCGGTGGGCCTCTCGGATCATAGCGAAGGAATCCTGTCCGCCCTCGTGTCGGTGGCGCTGGGCGCCGTCGTGATTGAAAAGCATTTCACCCTGGACAAGCACGCAACGGGTCCCGACCACCAGGCCAGCATGGATCCGGGGGAACTGAAAATCCTCGTGCAGTACCTCAGGCGGGTGGAAGCCAGCCTTGGGGACGGCAGGAAGAAGCCGTCGGATGCGGAGGAGGAAAACCGGCTGTTCGGACGCCGCAGCGTGGTGGCGGCCGTGGACATCCGCGCGAGCGAAACCATCGCCCCGTGGATGCTGGCATTCAAGCGCCCGGGAAGCGGACTGGAACCGCGCTACGGCGAGAAGATTCTCGGCATGACGGCCCGCCGGAACATCGGCAAAGACACGATCCTGCAGTGGGAGGACCTGGCGCCGCCCGTGCCTCCGGACGCGGATCCCGCGGTTTGCATGCGGGAGGCGGACGAAGCCGGCGCGCGTGGCGGAGCGTTGCGGCCGGGGCCTGCATAGGCCCGGCGCCGTGCGCGCCGGTCGGCGCGGATTGCGGCCCGCCCCAACACGGGTGTAAGGCATTTGCCCTGTTCTGACGATATATCGCAAGAATGGATGCGTTCGGGGAATCGGCATGATCATACTGACGAAGATCAACAGGGCTCCGGTTTCGGTGAACTCGGACCTGATTCAATACGTCGAGGAAACGCCGGACACCGTCATCACGTTCACGAACGGCGACAAGGTTGTGGTGCAGGAGAGCATGCAGGAAGTCATCCGGAAGGTGGTGCGCTACCGCCGCCTGGTCCATGGTCTGGTAGAAGCGGAATATGAAAGACAAAGCGGCAATACTTAGGAAAGCCTCATTGGATATCGCGTCGGTGATCGGACTGGCGCTGGCCCTCTTCGCAATCCTCGGGGGACAGGTGCTGGAGGGCGGAAGCATCGGTTCGCTCTTGCAGCCGACGGCGGCGTTGATCGTTTTGGGCGGGACCTTCGGGGCCTGCCTGCTGCAATTCCCGCTGACCGTAACGCTCAAGAGCTTTCAGTCGCTGGCCAAAGCGTTTCAGGAACCCCGGGCCGACAACGGGGGCGTGATCCGAGATATCATCCGCCTGGCCCACAAGGCCAGGAAAGAGGGCGTCATTTCCCTGGAGCCGGATGTACAAAAAATACCGGATCCATTCCTGAAAAAGGCCCTGACGATGGCGATGGACGGGGTAGAGCCCCGGGTCCTCCGCGAGACCATGGAACTCGAAATTTCGAACCTCGAGGAAGAATCGGAGCAGCCGATCCGGTTCTGGCGTTCAGCGGGCGGATATTCCCCGACCGTTGGCATCCTGGGCGCCGTCCTCGGCCTGATCCACGTCATGGAAAACCTGGAGGATCCCTCCAAACTGGGAGTCGGCATCGCCGTGGCCTTCGTCGCCACCGTGTACGGGGTGGGGCTGGCCAATCTCGTGTATCTTCCCATTTCGGGCAAACTGAAACTCAAGTGCAGGGATCAGCTGATCGCCAAGGAAATCATGCTGGTCGGCGTCATCTCCATCCTCGAAGGAGAGAATCCGCGCCTGATCGAAGACAAACTGAAGAGCTTCCTGAGCCGGAAGGAGCGGGAAGAGCCCTACGAGCGCCAGGCGGCCGGCCGGCGCAAGGCGGCTTAACCGAACATGAAGCGCGCGACCCGCAGGAGAATCCCGTACGAAGACGACGTCAGTTCCGAGCGTTGGCTGGTGTCCTACGCGGACTTCATCACGCTCCTGTTCGCATTTTTCACGACCCTCTATGCCATCTCCACCATCGATGCGCAGAAGATGGGAAAGATGGTCACGTCGATGCGCGCCGAATTCGATAGCGGGGTCTTCGGTTCGGGAAGCAGGAACCTTGCGCTGAGCCAGGGATCGGGCAGCGCCTCTTCCATGGAAACCCTTCGCGGTTTGGCGGCCGGGAGGGATCCCGCCGGGGCCGGCCGTTCCCGGACGGGCGCTGCGAACCTGGCGGGGGCCGGAGCCGCGCGGCCCGTCCTGAAGGGGCCGGGAGATCTGGAGCGGTTCAAAAAGAACGTCGAACATGCGCTCGGGGCCGGCATCGCCAGCGGCGTCGTGCTGGTTCACCTCGAGCCGCGCGGATTGACCATCAGCCTGGGGGAGCGGGGCGTATTCGATTCGGGTTCGGACGAGATTCGGCCCGACGGGCGGGCGCTGCTCGATGCGCTGGCCGCGGATCTGGTCACCGTCGGGAACCACATCCGCATCGAGGGGCACACGGACGACGTGCCGATCCACAACTCCCGTTTCCCGTCCAACTGGGAACTGTCCACCGCACGCGCCACCGTCGTGGTTTCCTACCTGATCCGGAGTTACGGCTTCCGGCCCGACAGGCTCTCCGCCGCGGGCTATGCGGAATACCGTCCCGTCGTTTCGAACGAGTCCGAGGAAGGCAAAGCCCGAAACCGCCGCGTCGACATCATCCTCCTGAACCCAGTCGAAGCCGCGGCGGAACCAAAGTAGACTGTAGATTCCAGATTCCAGACAAGCCCGCGAGTCACCGATTCGGGCGGGAGCGTTATGTTGGAACGAAGGAATTTTCCAGATCGTTATACGACATCTGGAATCTGGAATTAGGAATCCGGAATGGGTTTTTCAAACCGCCTGGCGAAGAACCATCATGAATAGTGCGGGCTAGGAATCCCGAAGCCAGACGTAGGCGCCGAATTGCTTGCGGGTTTTGAATCCGAGTCGCCCGTACCAGCCGAAGGCACGGACATTCTCTTCGGTCACGGTCAGGCTGACCGTGCGGAAGCCGAGCGACTTGAGCTGAACGAGCGCGCGATTCATGAGCATGTTGCCCAGCCTCTGGCCCTGGGATCGCGGGTGGACGGCGATCTGCGGGATGATGGCGGCGCCGGGGGAAATTCTGCAGCAGAGGACGAAGCCGCAGGGCGCTCCCTCGCGATCCAATGCGACGAAGGACGCCTCCGGCATGAAGATGCCGCAGCCGGGATTCTCGACGAGACTCCGCAGGTACCCTTCGCAGCCGGCCGGGGTGCGGTAGTCCTCGCAAATCACCGCGTCGGCCTGGTTTTCGTAGCTGACGGCCGTCATCGATGCGAGGGGGGGCAGGAGGGCCGGCTCCCAGGGGATGCACCGCGCCGCGTCGGGCGGTTCGGCCCTCTTCCGGTGCAGGCTCAGATCCAGCTCCAGGTAATGCCGCGGCGTAAAGCGGAAACCATGCCGGGTGAACTCCGGCGTAAGCTCCTGCCGGTGGAACGGCATGATCTGTGCTTCCACGCGCCGGACGGCCGGCATGTCCTTCAGGCAGGAAATCGCCAGGGAGAGCAGTTCGCCCGCGGCGTCCCGGGAAGGCGCGTCCGGGCGCGTGTAAAGGGCGCCGATGATGGCCTTGGACCGGCTCACCAGGAAATAGGTGTAGCCGACGGCCGCGCCGCCGGCGACGGCGGCATATCCGGGAAGAAGCCGCTGGCGGATAAACGAGAGGAGGATCCGGCGGACGGGCGAGTAATCCCAGTCGAGATCGGCCATCCATGCCTTGGCCTCATCCTCGAGGAGGGGATGAATCAGGGTTTCCTCCAGGCGGCTTATCGGGCTGTATCGAAGATCGGGCATGGCAGTTCGCGGCAGCCGCGGGGGAAATGCGGCCGGTTTGAGGAATCGCTGTCGCTGACAGCGGGGATTTCTACTCCGGGATGCTCCATCATGGCATTGCCGCGAGCTATCGCGAATTCAGGACGCGTTCCCGCTTCGCCTCGATTTCCCGAATCACCTGAAGATGCTGTGCCTGCATCCGCCGCCGGATTTCTTCGCCGTCCCGCGGCGCGCCGGCGTCCGCGGGGCAGTCGGTCTTGCGGGACAGCAGGACGCGTCCGTTGGAAAAGACCTGCGTGACGATGCGCGGGGCCGGCAGGACCAGGTGCTCGGTCTGGACATGCAGCAGTTTTCCGAGGAACACCAGGTTGTCGTTCAGCCCAACGACGGCCTTTGTCTTCGCGGAGCCGTTCCCGTTCTGTATTTCGCTCAATGCTCGCGGCCTCTTCCGTTCCCGTCCGAATCCCTGTTCCCGGCTCCGGAGCGATCGCCGCCGGCCCGAAATCCGCGTCCCTCTGCCGGTCCCGTCCCCGGGGCCTCGCCGCGAAACTCCGCGCATGCGGCGGCCCGCCCCCATGCTCTCTATCGACGTGCGGCGGAGGGATCTTTACGGCGCAGTCGCCGCAGGGTCGCCGGGGCCGCGGCAGGCGGGGGAAGCCGTCAGGCGGACGCCTGCGGTTCCGGGAAGAAGAGCGGGTGCAGGACCGTGGACTGCAGAAAGCGCCAGACATAGCGGGGCCTCAGGTGGTACGAGACGTAGGCGAATTCGCGCAGGCGGTGCAGTTCTTCCGGGGAGACCGCCGGGTGCCGGAATACGCTCGTCCAGCCGTTGAAGCGCTCCCAGTTTTTCTCGAAAATGGAACTCCGGACGCTTTCATAAAACTGCGTGCCGGGGTAGGGGGTCGTCACCGTAAACTGGATGGCGAACGTGTTGAGTTTTTTCGCGTACCGGATCGTGTCGCGGATCCCTTCGACCGTATCGTTGGGAAGGCCCAGCGTGTAGTTGGCGATGACCCGGATTCCCAGCTTGTGGCAGCACTCGATGATGCGCTCCTGCTGCGTTCTCGGAATCGCCTTCCGCCGGTTTTCCCGCAGGGTCTGCGGATTGGCCGACTCCACGCCGATTTCCACGCTCCGCAGGCCCGCGCGGTAGAGCAGGGCGACCAGTTCGGGATCGAGCCGGTCGGTGCGCGCCTCCATGCTCCAGCGGATGTCCAGGCCGTGGCGCAGCAGGAGATCCGCGAATTCCTGGGCCCGTTTCTTGTCGAAGGTGAGGTTCGGGTCGCGGAAGGAGATGCCCCGGATGCCGTACTTTTGCGTCAGGTGCCGGATCTCGTCGACGATGCCTTCCGCGCTCCGCACGCGGTAGCAGGAATTGACCAGGTACGGGCAGTAGTTGCAGGTATAGGGGCAGCCGCGGCTCCCCAGCATGGGAAGGGTGATGCCCTTGTTCGTGATGATCTGATAGCGGAACTTGCGGATATCGAACTGGTCCCATTTGGGGAAGGGAAGACGGTCGAGATCCTTCACGAATCCGGCGGCCGTAACGCCCTCCGGGATTTCCCCGCGGGCGAGCGCCGGGGCGATGTTCTCGATCTCCTCGCGGACCACGAAATCGGCCGCGCCCGAAAAGAAATCGGGTACGGCCGAAGCGAAGGTCCCGAAATATCCGATCTTCGCGCCGAACCGCCGCTTCGCGGCCAGCCCGATCTCCCGCTCGAAATTGCAGTCCACGATCGACGACGCGATCAGGAACAGGTCTGCCGGGACGAGGTGTTCCGGTTTCCGCACATCCAGAACTTGAACCTCGGCCCCATTCGCGCTAAGTATTGAATCGAGGTAGGCGAGAGTGATGTTGGGAATCGCGGCAATGCGCCGCTTGGCAAGCTCCAGCAGCCGGGCGAACGGGGAATTCCCCACCGTAAAGACCGTCCCGAATCCGCCGGCAACATCCTTGAGGGTGCAATTGGTCTGACGACTGGCACTGACTACGGCTATCTTCACTGAGTCTCTTTCCAGTGTGCTGTTTTGTGAATATTGAAAACCAGAAAGTATAGCAGCAGGCCCCGCAAAATCAAGGATTGAGATCTGCCGCCTGCAAGCCGGCCCGGGTATCGCGGCGACGGATCCCGGCCGGAATGAGGAGTCCCCATTGAGCGCCCGCGAATTGATCGCCCTCGGAACGAGCAGCCTCACGCCGACGCGCTGCCGCAGCCACAACGCCTATCTGCTGCGGTGGGACGGCGAAGGGTTTTTGTTCGATCCCGGGGAAGGGACGCAGCGCCAGCTGATCCTGGCCGATGTCGCGGCCGGCGCCGTGCATCACATCTGCATCTCGCACTTTCACGGGGACCACTGTCTCGGGCTTCCGGGAGTGCTCCAGAGGCTCGCGCTGGACGGGTGCGCGCACCCCGTGCACGTTTACTATCCCGAGAGCGGGCAGGAGTACCTGGACCGGTTGTGCGATGCGGCGATCGTCCGGTCGCGCGTCGGCATCGTAGCGCACGGCGTCCCCGATCGGCCGGGCGGCATGGTCGAAGTCTTCCGGTCGTCTCGAATCGCCCTCAAGGCGATGCCGCTGGAGCATTCGGTCCCGACGATCGGGTTCCGGGTGGAGGAACCGGAGCGCGTGCGCTTTTTGAAGGAGAAGCTGGATGCCCTGGGGATCCAGGGGCCGCCGGTCGGGAAACTGGCGCGGGAAGGGGCCCTCGAAGTCGACGGGAAAATTGTCCGGCTCGAAGATGTGAGCGTGCGGCGCCGCGGAAGCGTTTTCGCGTTCGTCATGGACACGCGCCCGTGCGCGGCGGCGGTTGCCCTCGCGCGCGGCGCCGACCTGCTCGTCATGGAAGGCACCTACGCCGGCGCGCACGCGGAGTTGGCGGACCGTTACCTGCACTGCACGGCGGCGGCGGCGGCGGAGACGGCCCGGGATGCCGGCGCGCGCCGCCTGGCGCTCGGCCATTTTTCGCAGCGCTATACCGAAACGGATCTGCACCTGCGGGAGGCGCAGGCCATATTCCCCGACGTCTCCGTGTTGCGGGACCTCGACCGCATCGGGATTCCGTGACCGCGTCCCGCGCCGCGCACGAAGCCTCCGGGCCCGCCTGTGGGCCCGGTGCAGGCAAAACCGGCGCAAGGCGGGGCGGAAACGGGCATAAACCATTTGAGTTTTGCGTGCGCCTCTGGTAGCTTAAGCTGCGGGTTTTCTGAAGCCGAAGTGAGAGGAAAGCGCGTTTGACAATGAGCGATCAGGGCCTTCCTGAGCCAGAACCCGGTCCGGTCCGGACCCAGGGATTCAAGCCGTCGTTTGAGCTGAAATCCTGGTTCCGCGATATCCTTTTCGCCTTCGCTATCGCCATCTTCATCGTCGTTTTCGTGGTACAGCCGGTCAAGGTCGAGGGCACCAGCATGCAGCCGCGGCTCACGGACCAGGAGCGGATATTCGTCAACCGCTTCATCTACCGGTTCCAGGAAGTGCGGCGGGGCGATGTCGTCGTCTTCTGGTATCCGAAGGACCGGAACAAATCGTTCATCAAGCGCGTGCTGGGCATCCCCGGCGATGAGGTCGAGATCCGGAACGGAGTCGTGTACGTCAACGGCGTCCGCATCTCCGAACCCTACCTGAAGCCGGAATATCAGGATCACAGGTCGTTCGGGAAGTCCGTGGTCCCTCCCGGGCAGTATTTTGTGCTGGGAGATCACCGGAATTCCAGCAACGACAGCCGCAGCTGGGGATTTGTGGAAGAGGGCCTGATCTACGGCAAGGCGGTTTTCAGCTACTGGCCCTTTTCGCGTCTCGGAGTCGTGGAGTAGCGGGGAGTCACAGAGCGATTTTTGGGGAACTCGGTTTGGTCCTGCTCCACTGAATCCGGGATGCTCCTTCAACACGTTTACCCAGGGAACAATGAAAGCAATTCTTGCACTGGAAGACGGCAGTATATTTGCGGGCCGCGGCTTCGGCGCCGAAGGGGAGGCGACCGGGGAAGTCGTCTTCAACACGTCCATGTCCGGGTATCAGGAGATTCTCTCGGATCCCTCCTATGCCGGGCAGATCGTGGTGATGACCTGCCCGCATATCGGCAACTACGGGACGAATGCGGAAGACGAGGAATCGGGGCGGCCGTTTGCGGAGGGTTTCGTGGCGCGCGAGTTCAGCGCCGTATCCTCGAACTGGCGGGCGAAAGAACCGCTGCAGGAGTACCTGATCCGGCATCGCATCGTGGCGATTTCCGAGGTGGACACGCGCGCCCTGGTCCTGCACATCCGGAGCAAGGGCGCGATGCGGGGGATCCTCAGCACGTCGGAAACGGATCCGCAATCCCTGGTTCTCCGGGCGCGCTCCGGCCGCCGCATGCTGGGGAGCGACCTGGCCTCCTCCGTGACCTGCTCCGGTTCCTATACCTACGGCGGCGCGGATGAAACCCCGGATTCCGAGCGCCTGCAGGTGGTCGCCTATGACTTCGGAATCAAACGGAACATTCTCCGCAGCCTGGCCCGGGTGGGGTGCAGCGTCGTCGTCGTGCCCGCCGCCACACCCGCCGAAACGGTCCTCGCGGCGCGCCCGGACGGCGTGTTCCTCTCCAACGGCCCCGGGGACCCGGAGCCGCTCGAGTACGCGACGGAAAACGTGCGCCGGCTCCTCGGGCGTGTGCCCGTCTTCGGCATCTGTCTCGGCCACCAGCTGATGGGTCTGGCGCTCGGCGGCCGGACCTACAAGATGAAATTCGGACATCGCGGCGGGAACCAGCCCGTCAAGAACCTGTCTACCGGCCGCGTGGAAATCACGGCTCAGAACCACGGTTTCGCGGTCGATCCGGATAGCCTGGACGCCGGCCGGGTGGAGCTGACGCATATCAACCTGAACGATCAGACCCTGGAGGGAATCCGGCACCGGAGCCTCCCGGCCTTCTCCGTGCAGTATCACCCGGAGGCCTCCCCGGGCCCCCATGACTCGCACTATCTTTTCGAGGAGTTCCGGCGGGTGATGTCGGAGTTCCGGAAATCCTGATGCCCAAGCGAACCGACATAAAAAAAATCCTGATCATCGGCTCC
>CAZTHE010000018.1:50783-51467 GCA_964613495.1 uncultured Acidobacteriota bacterium
ACCCAGGCCTGCAAATCGCTCCAGAGCGAGGGATTCGAAGTCGTCCTGGTCAACTCCAACCCCGCCACGATCATGACCGACCCGGATCTCGCCGACCGGACTTACGTGGAACCCCTGACGGCCGAGTCCGTGGCCGCCATCATCGCGCGCGAGAGGCCCGATGCGCTGCTGCCGACCGTCGGCGGCCAGACCGGGCTCAACGTCTCCGTCGAACTGGCCCGCTCGGGCGTCCTGGACCGTTACGGGGTCGAGATGATCGGGGCCAAGCTCCGGGCCGTGGAGGTGGCCGAAGACCGCCAGTTGTTCAAGGATGCGATGGCGGACCTCGGCCTCGGTTCCGCCAGATCACGCGTCGTGCGCAGCCTCGCCGAAGCGCGCGACTACCTGCCGGAGATCGGGCTGCCGGCCATCATCCGGCCGAGCTTTACGCTCGGAGGTTCGGGCGGCGGGACTGCGTTCAACGCGGAAGAATACGACTCGATCCTATCCCGCGGACTGGATATTTCCCCGGTTCACGAGGTGCTCGTCGAACAATCTCTCCTGGGGTGGAAGGAATACGAGCTGGAGGTCATGCGCGACCTGGCCGACAACGTCGTGATCATCTGTTCGATCGAGAATTTCGATCCCATGGGCGTCCACACGGGAGATTCGATCACGGTGGCGCCGGCGCAGACCCTCACCGAC
>CAZTHE010000019.1:0-49194 GCA_964613495.1 uncultured Acidobacteriota bacterium
TGGGTGTCCATGCTTCTACTGGCTGAATTTGTGCTTTGGTGGGTGTCCAGGATTTGTTAAGGTGGCCACAGGCGGCGCCGCAGGGAGGCTAGGTCGATGATCGAACGACATATATCGGTGCGGACAGATCCGCGCAGGAGCGGCTGATCTCATGCACACACCGTCGGAAACGCTCGGCCCGGTGCTGCTGGATGGCCGGACCATCCGCAACCGCATCGACGAAATGGGTGTCCAGATTACCCGGGACTATGCCGGGAGGGTTCCGCACCTCGTCGGGATACTCAAGGGCGCCTGCATTTTCCACGCGGATCTTGCGCGCGCAATCGACCTGCCAGTGTCCTTCGATTTTATCGCCGCGGCCAGCTACGGCAGCGGGGACACGAGCAGCGGTGAGGTGCGCCTGCGGCTGGATCTCGAGGAGAGCCCGGAAGGCCGCCACATCCTGCTCGTGGAGGACATCGTCGACACCGGGTTGACGCTTCACTCCCTGGTGCGGCGGCTCGAAGCCCGGAAACCGGAATCCCTGAAAATCATCGCGCTGCTCAACAAACCCGCGCGCCGCCGGATCGAGGTTCCGCTGGATTATGTCGGGTTCGACATCCCGGACGCGTTTGTTGTCGGCTACGGGCTCGACTACGACCAGCGCTACCGGAACCTCCAGGATATACGCGTTCTTCGCCTCTGCCGGTAGCGCCTTCAGCCGATGCGGGGCAGGATCTCCCCGAGCAGCTCCTGCAGCGTTTCCCCGCCCCTGCGCGCCGTTGCGAGGACTCCTTCGTGGGTCAGCCGTCCAGGGAGGATTCCGGCCGCCATGTTGGCGATGCACGACAGTCCCAGCACGCGCACTCCCATGTGGTTTGCGACGATCGCTTCGGGCACCGTCGACATGCCGACGGCGTCCGCCCCCAGTGTGCGCAGCATGCGGACCTCCGCGGGAGTCTCGTAGCTCGGCCCAGGCACCCCGGCATAGACCCCCTCGCGCAGGCCGATGCCTTTCCTGCGCGCGGCCTCGAGGGCGTCGCGCCGCATCCCGGCGTCGTAGGCTTCGCTCATGTCCGGGAACCGCGGTCCGAGCTCATCCGGATTGGGGCCGGCCAGGGGACTGGCGCCCATCAGGTTGATGTGGTCCGCGATCAGCATCAGGTCCCCCGGATGCAGCGACGGGGCGATGCCCCCCGCGGCGTTGGTGACGACGAGCCGCGTGATGCCCAGAGAGCAGAGGACCCTGGCGGGAAACGCGACCTCGGCCATCGAAAGGCCCTCGTACAGGTGAAGCCTTCCCTGCATCGCGACGACGCGAATCCCTGAAGCGATTCCGAAAACGAGGTTTCCCGGGTGTCCCGGGACCGAGGGGATGGGGAAATGGGGCAGCCGCGTGAAAGGGACCGCCGTGCGGTCCCGGAAGGAATCGGCATAGGCGCCCAGGCCGGAGCCCAGAATCATGCCAAGAACCGGCTGCATCCGGCACTGGGCGCGTATGAAATCGACGGTCTCCTGGATGGCTGGTACCACGGGCGTAGCCTATGCGCGGCGCCGGATCCGTTGCCTCTCCACCAGGATCTTATGCATGCGGCACACCGGCGCCTAGGAGCGTACGGTGCGCATCTTTTTCCGCAAACGTTTGCGGGCCAAGGCTTGTTTGATCCGTTTCTTTTCGCCGGGCTTCAGGTAGAAGGAATGCTTCTTCACATCCTTGATGATATCTTCCTGCTGCACCTTGCGCTTGAAGCGCCGCAATGCGCTTTCAAGGGATTCGCCTTCATTTAGAACGACTTCCGCCAATCGACAACACCTCCTTTAGGGCGAGCGCATAAGTTACTCTCCGGCCGCGCGGCTGTCAAGCTCCATCGCCGTGCGCCATCGGGGACGCCGCCGGAGCCGCTCGGGTCCGCCGGACCTACTGGGTCCCGTTTTCCTCCGGTTCTTCGGCGGCCACCACGGTCACGCTGGCCACATAATCCGCCTCTTCCAGGTCGATGCACTTGACCCCCACGGCCGCCCGGGCCTGGGTGTTGCGGATGCCGTCCGTGTGGAGCTGGATCAGCTTCCCCTGGGCCGTGATCAGCATGACGGACGTGTCGTCCTGGACGTGGCACGTGTTGACGACGGCGCCGTTTTTCTGGCCGACCCGGATGTTTATGACGCCCGCTCCTCCCCTTCCCTGGCAGGGGTATTCCTCGACATCGGTCCGCTTGCCGAATCCTTTCTCGGTCACCGTCAGGAACTGGCCCGGCCCCTTGAAGGCGGCCATGGCCACGACCCGGTCCTCTCCCGCCATGCGTATGCCGATGACGCCGCGGGCGTTGCGTCCCATCTCGCGCACGGCCTTTTCCGAGAAGCGGATGGCCTTCCCCATCCGCGTCGCGAGCAGCACGTCGAAGCTCCCGTCGGTGAGCTGTACGCCGATGAGCTCGTCGTTCTCCGGCACGGAAATCGCGATGATGCCCGAGCTCCGCGGGTTGCCGAATTCGGCCAGGGCGGTCTTTTTGACGATCCCGTTGTGCGTGGCCATCACGACATACTCGTCGGTGTCGAAGCCCTTGACCGCCAGGATATCGGCGATCTTCTCGTCCTTGCCCATGTTGACGAGGTTCACGATCGCCTTGCCTTTTCCCGCCGTCCCCACATCCGGAATTTCATAGACCTTCAGCCAGTAGACCTGCCCCCGGTTGGTGAACACGAGCAGGTAGCTGTGGGTGGACGCGACGAAAACGTGATCGATGAAATCCTCGTCGCGCGTCGTCATCCCGATGCGCCCCTTGCCTCCCCGTCCCTGCGGCCGGTACATGGAAGCCGCCGTGCGCTTGATGTACCCCGAATGGGTGACCGTGATGACGACATCCTCGTCCACGATGAGGTCCTCGAGCGTGATTTCCACTTCCTCGTCCACGATCTCGGTGCGCCGCTTGTCGCCGTATTTTTCCTGCACCTCCCGGAGTTCCGCGACGACGACCCCCTGCAGCACCTTCTCGCTGGCCAGGATTTCCTTGAAGCGGGCGATCAGCTTCAGGATCTCCTCGTATTCGGCCACGATCTTCTCGCGCTCGAGCCCGGTCAGCCGCTGCAACCGCATGTCCAGGATCGCCTGCGCCTGCTCGGCGCTGAACTGGAACTGCGTCACCAGGCCCTCCTTGGCGGCGGCGGGCTCCTTGGCCGCCCGGATCAGGGCGATCACGGCGTCGAGCATGTCGAGCGCCCGCTTCAGCCCTTCGAGGATATGGGCGCGCGCGGATGCCTTGGCCAGTTCGAAGACGGTCCTGCGGCGGACCACCTCTTTCCGGTGGTCGATGAAACAGAGCAGGGCTTCGCGCAAGCTCAGTATTTTCGGCTGATTGCGCACGATGGCCAGCATGATGATCCCGAAGCTGGACTGCATGGGCGTCATCTTGTACAGGTTGTTCAGGACGACCTGCGCCGGCTCGTCCTTCTTGAGCTCGACGACGATGCGCATGCCGTCGCGGTCGGACTCGTCGCGAAGATCCGAGATTCCATCGATCTTCTTGTCGCGCACCAGTTCGGCGATGCGCTCGATCAGCTTCGCCTTGTTGACCTGGTAGGGGATCTCCGTAACGATGATCGATTCGCGGTCGCGCGACATCTTCTCGATCGCGGCCCGCGCCCGCATGACGATGATGCCCCGGCCGGTCTGGTACGCCGTCCGGATGCCGCTCCGCCCGTAAATGAACCCCGCCGTCGGGAAATCGGGGCCCGGGAGGTGTTCCATCAGCTCTTCGAGCGAAGCCTCCGGATTTTCCACCAGGAGGATCGTCGCATTGACGATCTCGGTCAGGTTGTGCGGCGGCACGTTGGTCGCCATGCCGACCGCGATGCCGGAGGACCCGTTGACCAGCAGGTTGGGGAAACGCGCGGGCAACACGAGCGGCTCGGTCAGCGACTCGTCGTAGTTCGGGCCGAAATCCACCGTGTCCTTGTCGAGGTCGGACAGGAGCTCGTCGGACAGGCGCGCCATGCGGACTTCCGTGTAGCGCATGGCGGCCGCGCTGTCCCCGTCGACGGAGCCGAAGTTACCCTGCCCGTCGATCAGCGGGTACCGGACGGAGAAGTCCTGGACCAGGCGCACCATCGTGTCGTAGACCGCGCTGTCCCCGTGGGGGTGGTACTTGCCAATGACGTCGCCCACGATGCGGGCCGACTTCTTGTAAGGCTTGTTGTGCGTGTTGCCCAGGTCGTACATGGCGTACAACACGCGCCTGTGCACGGGCTTGAGCCCGTCGCGCGCATCGGGCAGTGCCCTGCCGATGATGACGCTCATGGCGTAGTCCAGGTAGGACTTGCGCATTTCTTCGATGATGTTTACCGGGACCTGTTCGAGGGCTTCATTCATGGCGCGGGCGCTTAGATATCCAGGTTGCGTACGTTAAGGGCGTTGTCCTCGATGAAACGCCGCCGAGGTTCGACGGCATCCCCCATGAGGATGGTAAAAATGGCATCCGTCTGAACGGCATCGTCGATGGAGACTTTCAGCAGGGTGCGGCTCTCGGGATTCATGGTCGTCTGCCACAGCTGCTCAGGGTTCATCTCGCCCAACCCTTTGTAGCGCTGCATGGTCAGGTCCTTTTTCCCGAGCGCGACCAGATGATTCAGCAGTTCCGGCGGCGAGTTCACGGAAACGGAATTCCCGTTCTCCTTCACCGTCAGCGGCGGTTTTTCGAGCGGCGCCATGACCGAATACAGCTCCATCAGACGCTGCCACTCGGCCGAGGACAGGAACTCCCAGTTCAGCGAGACCCGGTTGCCGTTGGCCTTCTTCTCCGCCTCCATCGAGCGGAGCCCGTGCTCCTCGTCCTGCACGATCGTCGAAGCGTACCCGATCTGTTCCAGCGCCGGGACGAGCGTGGCCAGCAGTTCTTCGTCCCTGAAGAGCTGCTTCATCGTGAATCCGTTGCTCAGGAGCCCCCCCTCGCCGGCCACGAACTGCAGCAGGCGGTCCAGCAGGTCCTTGTCCTGAAGGCGCCGGTTCAGCTTCTCGTAAATCGTCGTCTGCTCCTGCAGCCCGCGCATCAATTTGACCAGCTGCGGCCCACTGTACTTTTTGCCGCTCTTTTCCGCCGTGACGACGACGCCGTCCGTCGCGCGCTGCAGGACGTAATCCTCCATCTCCCGCTCGTTTTTCAGATACCGGATCGACTTGCCCTGCTTGATGCCGAACAGCGGGGGCTGGGCGATGTAGATGTGCCCCTGCTCGAGCAACTCGGGCATCTGCCGGTAGAAGAACGTCAGCAGCAGCGTCCGGATGTGCGATCCGTCCACGTCGGCATCCGTCATGATGATGATGCGGTCGTATCGCAGCTTGTCGGTCGCGAAGTCCTCCTTCCCGATGCCGGTCCCGAAGGCGGAGATCATCGTCGCGATCTCCGCGTTGCCGAGCATCCGGTCGAAGCGGGCCTTTTCCACGTTGAGGATCTTCCCCCGGATGGGGAGGATGGCCTGGAACTTGCGGTCCCGGCCCTGTTTGGCCGAGCCGCCGGCGCTGTCCCCCTCCACGATGAAAATCTCGCAGAACTTCGGGTCGCGCTCCTGGCAATCGGCCAGCTTTCCGGGCAGGAGCGCCGTGTCCAGCGCCCCCTTGCGCCGCGTCAGGTCGCGGGCCTTGCGCGCCGCCTCGCGCGCGCGGGCCGCCTCGACCGCCTTGCTCAGGACCCTGCGCGCCACCGCGGGGTTCTCCTCGAGGAAGGCACCCAGGGATTCGTTGACGGCGGCCTCCACCAGGCCCTTGACCTCGCTGTTGCCGAGCTTCGTCTTGGTCTGCCCCTCGAACTGGGGATTGCGCAACTTGACGCTGACGACGGCCACCAGGCCTTCGCGCACGTCCTCCCCCGTCGGGTTCTCCTTCAGGTCCTTCAGCAGGTCCTGCGCCTGCGCGTATGCGTTGATGGTGCGCGTCAGCGCCGCCTTGAAGCCCGACAGGTGCGTCCCCCCCTCGTGCGTGTTGATGTTGTTCGCGAA
This sequence comes from uncultured Acidobacteriota bacterium, assembly GCA_964613495.1. GTDB lineage: Bacteria > Acidobacteriota > UBA6911 > UBA6911 > UBA6911 > UBA6911. The sequence goes on from CAZTHE010000019.1 coordinate 5,968, forward strand.
GGAGAAAATCGTCTCGCTGTACCCGTCGTTGTACTGCATGGACACTTCGACAATGACGTCTTCCTTCTTCGTTTCGAAATAGATGGGCTTGGGGTGGAGGACGTTTTTATTCGTGTTCAGGTACTCGATGAAGGAGGAAATGCCCCCTTCGTATTTGAAAACCTCGCGCCGGTCACCGCGCAGGTCCTCGAGCACGATCTCCAGCCCCTTGTTCAAAAACGACAGCTCGCGCAGCCTCGCGGCGATCGTGTCGTAGCTGAATTCGAGCGATTCGAAGATCTGGTCGTCCGGAACGAACGTGACTTTCGTTCCCCGGCGTTTCGTGGTGCCCGTCCGGCGGAACTCCGTGACCGCCTTCCCGCGCTCGTAGCTCTGCTCGTAGACGCCGCCGTCTCTCCATATTTCGAGGTCCAGGCGCCTGCTCAGCGCGTTCACGACCGAAACCCCCACGCCATGCAGGCCTCCCGAGACCTTGTACGAGTCGTTGTCGAATTTCCCGCCGGCGTGCAGCACCGTCATGACGACTTCCGCCGCCGACTTCTGGGCCTGCTCGTGAAAATCCGTCGGGATGCCGCGCCCGTCGTCGACGACGGTCACGCTGTTGTTGATGTGGATCGTCACTTCCACGCGGTTGCAAAAGCCGTTCAGCGCCTCGTCGACGGAATTGTCGACCACCTCGTAGATCAGGTGGTGCAATCCGTCGATGCCCGTCGACCCGATGTACATCGCCGGACGCATGCGGACCGCTTCCAATCCCTCCAGCACCTTGATCTTATCCGCTCCGTATTCCCCCCGGGGGGATTCGGCCCCCACGGGTATGCGGATATCCTCGTTGCCGGGTGTTATCGTGTTTTCATTCATGCCGGAATTTCTTCAAGTTTGATGAGAGACGAAGCCTGCTTAAAAAGCCCTACAAACCATTTATTTCCAATAAATTATTTGCTCATTCCCAACCCCGTAATTATAGCACAAACCTCATGTGCAAGTCAGAGAAATTATCAACGCAAATGATTATATAAACTATTTATTTTCAATTATTTATATTGATTCCGGGACGCCGCTATCCCGCGCCGGGAAAGGGTTGCGTCAGGCACCGCCGGAAACGGGCAGAATGTTGCCGTTTTGCACCTCGAAACGGCGGGTGCGTCCGGGGTTCGAAGCGAGCAGAAAGTCCTTGGCGGAGGTCAGAAACGTCTGCGTCCGGAGGGATAGGAAATTTAAAAAAGCGTCGATGCGGACTGTGTCCAGTTCGGCCTCCGCGTCGTCCACCAGGAACACAGGGTAGAAGCCGTGAGCCTGCCGGTGGATTTCCATTTGCGCGAAATACAGCGAAAGCATGCACGATCTCTGCTGGCCGGACGATGCGAAGTCCGCGACCGACTTGCCGTCGACGTACAGCTTGAGGTCGTCGCGGTGCGGCCCCACGGAAGTGTATCCGGTTCTCAGGTCTTTGGCGCGCGCCTGCAGCAGGCGGAGCCGGAAGACTTCCTCGATGGACGCGAGATCCTCCTCCTCTTCCGCCAGCGTCGAGAGGTAGTGCATCTTCAGGTCTTCGGGGCCGAACAATCCGCGGGGAAGTTCACGCTTCAGCTGCCGGACATACCGCAGGCGGTTCGATATGATTTTCGCCCCGGGTTTTACGATCGCCTCGTCCCAACTGCCCAGGAGGGTCTCGTTGCAGCGGCCCGGATCCTCCAGCGCTGCGGCAAGTACCCGGTTCCGCTGCTTCAGGGAGCGGCCGTACACGGCCAGCGCGTGCAGGTGGCCCGGATACAGGGTCACCATGGCCCGGTCGAGAAACGCCCTCCGGTCGGCCGGGGCTCCCCTCGCCGCATGGAGATGTTCGCGCGTAAAGGCCAGGACGTGCAGGTTGCCCACGAACTCATCCAGAGGCACCGGCTTGCCGCGGAGCAGCAGCTTTTTCTCCGTCTTCGTAACGGACACCTGCAGCGTCCGGGACAGGCTCCCCTCCTCGATCGTCCCTTCGATGAGGCATTCCGCGCGGCCGTGGCGGATGCAGTCCTTCGCGTTGGCGGTGCGGAAGCTCTTCCCGAAGGCCAGGAAGTAAATGGATTCCAGGAGGTTGGTTTTTCCCTGCCCGTTCCGGCCGGAAAACAGGTTGGTATCGGCGGACGGAAAGATTTCCAGTTCGCCGATATTCCTGTACTGGACGAGATGCAGCCGGGTAAGTTTCACTCCTAGAACTTCATGGGCATGACGACATATCGGTAATCCAGGTCGGAACCGCCGACCGGGCGGAGCAATCCCTGCGTCTCGGAGTCCTTCAGGGCAATGGAAACGGAGTCGGAGCCGCAGATTCCGAGGAAATCCAGCAGATAGGTCGGGTTGAACCCGATATCGATATCTTCGCCGGAAAACTCCACGTCCACCACCTCCCTCGCCTCGCCCGCGTCGGCGCTGCTGGCGGTCATTTCGAGCGATCCTGTCCGGAAGGAAAGGCGGATGGCCCTCAATTTTTCGTCGGACATGATCGCGGTCCTGCGGATCCCGTCCCCGAGTTCCCTGGTGGCCGCGACGACGAGCCGGTCGTTCTCTCGCGGGACGACGAGTTCGTAATTGGGGAACTGGCCCGCGAGCAGGCGCGACACCAGCTTCCTGCTGCCCAGGCTGAAGAAGAGGTGGTTCTCGTCGCGCCCGAACTCCATCATCGTGTCCTGGTCCCCGATCAGTTTCAGGATCTCGATCAGCGTCTTTCGCGGTATCAGCGCCCGCACTTCTTCGTCCATTCCAGGGATCTGCATGATTTTGCTCACTACCGCCAACCGGTGCCCGTCGGTCGCAACCATTCGGATCTCCGAGGGAAACAGCGCGAGCAGCGCCCCATTGAGGGAGTAGCGCGATTCCTCCTGGGTGATGGCGAACATCGTCCGCTGGATCATGCTCCGGAACACGCCGGAGGGGATATGGGCCGTCGCGGGGGCCGCTTCCGGGATCGAGGGGAAATTCTCCCGCGGCAGCGCCACGATCTTGTAGTGCGATTTGCCGCAGCGCACCTCCACCCAGTCGTTTTCCAGAAGCGAAAAACCGACATCCGTGCCGTCCGGAAGCAAACGGACGATGTCGAACAGGCGCCGCGCCGAAATCGTCGTCGTTCCTTCCGCATCCACCGTTACGGCACAGCCGCAGCGGATGGTGACGTCCAGGTCCGTCGCCGTGATTTCCAGCCGTCCGTCCGCCGCTTCGAGAAGAATGTTGGCCAGGATCGGGATCGTGCTTTTTTTCTCTATGACGCCCTGAACAAGATTGAGCTCATTCAGTAATGCGTTCCTCGATACCGTGAATTTCATGAAGGACGCTCCTTGGAAAAGAACAGAGAGCCAGCGAAACCAGACGCGGTGATTATACAGCGTCCGCGTCTTTCGGAATCACGAAAAAAGATGCGCCGGATGCTTCTTCTTTTTCTTCCTATTGTATATCTCCCTATCGATAACCTAGAAGAAATAGTAGGTCCTGTGAATATGTGCAAATCCGGAAAATCCCCATGAAACCGAGGCACATAGGATGTGGATTCCCGGGGACGCCGCCTGTGAAAAAGAGGCCCTCACGGTGGAAAACGGACGGCGGCCGGAAATCCACGGGATCACCCGGGGAACGGGTTGTGGAAAACGGGGCTAAGCGCTTTGAATCCAAGGCCTTTCCTTCTGGATATCCCTGTGGAAATGTTGCATGGGGGCGGGGGAAATAAATATGGATTCCAGATTCCAAAATAATGAGGGGTAAGCACGGGAAAAAGGGATGGATCAGCGCAGCGATTTGACGATCGCATTTACGGCGGCGGCGACTTCGGCGTCTTTTTTTCTCAGGGAATCGATTTTGCGGACCGAGTGAAGCACCGTGGTATGGTGCTTGCCGCCGAAGTCCTTGCCGATCTGCGGCAGCGATTGCTTCGTCAGCTCCTTGCAGAGATACATGGCGATCTGCCGCGGCACGGCGATCGGGCGGGAGTTGTTTTTCGCCTTGAGCTGCGCGGGCTTCAACGAGAAGAAGGAGGCGACGGCGCGGAGGACCGTCTGGGAGGACACGGCGGCGTTTTCTTCCGTGGTAAAGCCCTTCAGGACTTCTCTGGCGTACCCCACGTCGATGTCGGCCGGGTCGATGCCGTCCAGGGAAGCGAGGGCGATGAGGCGGTTCAGGGCGCCCTCCAGTTCGCGGATGTTGGAACGGATGCCCCCGGCGATGTACAGGGCGACGTCGTCCCGGAGACGCAGCGATTCGGATTCCGCCTTCTTCCGCAAAATGGCCAGTTTGGTCTCGACGTCCGGAGGCTGGATGTCGGCGATCAGGCCCCACTCGAACCGGGAATGCAGCCTTTCCTCCAGGGTCGGGATCTGCTTGGGCGGGCAGTCGCTGGTGATCACGATCTGTTTCTGGGAGTCGTACAGGGCGTTGAATGTGTGGAAAAACTCCTCCTGGGTCCGCTCCTTGCCCGCGATGAACTGGATATCGTCCATCAGCAGCACGTCGATGTTGCGGTACTTCTGGCGGAACTGGATGGTGCGGTCGAAACGGATGGCGTTCACCAGCTCGTTCATGAACTTCTCGGAGGACATGTACGCCAGCCGGACGCTCCGGTTCCGCTTCTGGATCAGGTTGCCTACCGCGTGCATCAGGTGCGTCTTTCCCAGTCCGACACCGCCGTAGAGATACAGGGGATTGTAGGCCTTGGAGGGGCGTTCCGCCACGGCGAGGGCCGCGGCGTGCGCCAGCTGGTTGCTGGTCCCCACGACGAAGGAATCGAACGTGTACTTGGGGATCATCACGGGGGGAGCATCCGGGGCATCCGCGTTCGGCGTCACGGGGGCCTCCGGTTGGGCCTCCAGGGAAACCTGGAGGGTCACCGCGGACCGGGAAGATTTCGAGGCCGCTTCCTGCAGGAGGTCGGAGTAGTTCTCCAGGAGGCATTTCTTGAAGCTGTCCGTCGGGACCGTCAGGTGCAGCACTCCGTTTTCACACCCGCGATAGACGATCGGGCGGAACCAGGTGTCGAAACACTGCCGGGTCGTGCGCTTTTCTACGGTGGAAAGGACTTGGTTCCAGAAATGCATAATCCGCTGGTGCTCCGGCATGGGAACCGCCGCGCCCGAAGAGACCCTTTTTCCACAGGTTTTTCCACAGCTGTGGAAAAAGATACCCTTCGGCAGCAGGACTTCAGACCGGCTTGCTGCCCTCCTGAAAACCTAAATGTCAGGATTTCGCGGGAACCCGCGTTCTGTCTCACTCAACAACGGCGGGAAAGGTAGCATACGGAGTTTGGCACATTCAACAAAAAAAACTTTTTTGTGAAAAAAAATCTTCGGCATCCATTTTTCCTTGTAACCACGAGGGTTTGGTGGCAAATAGTTCGGGAAACATCGGTAAACAAAGGCGAATGGACGGACGGAAGATATTATAGATCCTATCGGGGAAATTATAGGAAATGTGATAAAAAAACGGCCTTGGGGACCGCCGGCGGCAATAAAGCCCGACTCGGAGAAGCCCCGCGCGGGGCGACGCGCGATCCGGGGAGCGGAGGGCCGGTTTTTGGCTTTCGGCCGGGGTCCCGGAGGGGGTGCTAATCCCACTAAGCACAAGGAGATGGGGCGACGCCCGAAGCGAAATAAGGCTTCAATCTTCGGTGCGTGGCGGGCAATTCTTCAGGAAGGACGCGGGTTTCACCGACAACCGAAACAAAATTCGAATCCCCCGACCACCGGGGGAGGACGTGCATGTGGAGGTGGTGCGCGACGCCGGCGCCGGCGGCGCGGCCGAGGTTGAATCCCATGTTGAAACCTTCGGGCCGGTACTCCCGGCGCAGCGCGTCCTCGCATCGGCGCGCCAGGCCGATGATTTCGTGAAGTTCCTCGGGACGGGATTCGCCGAGGGACGCGATGTGGCGGTTGGCCACGATCAGCAGGTGGCCGGACGTGTACGGGAACCGGTTCAGGATGACATACGCGGCATGGCCGCGGAAGAGCAGGAAATTGGCGTCATCCGCGGGCTCTTCGAGCAAGCGGCAGAAGACGCACCGCGGATCCTGGTCCGCGGTGCGGATGTAGTCGAAACGCCAGGGCGTCCAGAGGCGGTCCATTACAGGTTGACGAGGTCCTTGATTTCCTTGCCCGGCTTGAAATACGGGACTTTTTTCGCAGGGACGCTCACGCCGGTTCCCGTTTTGGGATTGCGGCCCTGGCGGGAGGAACGGTTCCGTATGCGGAAGGAACCGAATCCGCGCAACTCGATCTTCTCCCCGCGCTGGAGCGATTCGGTGATGCTGTCCAGCACCGTCTGGACGATCACCTCCGCGTCCTTCTTGGTCAACTGCGATTCGTTGGCGACTTCTTCCACTAGCTCTGCTTTTGTCATTGCTTTCTATCTCCAGAGGTATTGAAACCGTATTTGGGACTCGGACCGGTCCTGGTGCCTGGCCAGGGCGGAGCCGGCCTCCCCGAGCAAGATATCGAGAATGGAAAAGCTTTTCTTCGCAGGGCGCAGGATCCTGGGTTCTCCGGCGATACCGGCCATCCTGGCGGCCGCATCGAGGGCGTCCTGATACGTGCCCAGTTCGTCCACGAGCCCGTCGGCTTTCGCCTCCTGGCCCGTATACACGCGTCCGTCCGCCAGTTTGCGCACGGCGCCGTCGTCCATTTTGCGGCTGCCGGCGACGGTGGACACGAATTGGCCGTACAGGTTGTCGATGAGAGACTGAAAGTACGCCTTTTCCTCATCGGTCAGCGGCCGCGTCCCGGATCCCGCATCCTTGAACGTCCCGCTCTTGATGACGACGTTCTGCATCTTTGCCCAGCGCAGCAGGTCGCCGTAGTTGTACCACTCCGCGATGACGCCGATGCTGCCCGTGATGGTCCCGGGATTGGCAAAGATCCTGTCCGCGCCGCAGGCGACGTAATAGCCGCCGGAAGCGGCCACGGATCCCATGCTCACGACCACCTTCTTTTTCGTTTCGGTACGGAATTTCTTTATCGCTTCGTATATTTCCTGCGAGGCCGCCACGCCCCCGCCCGGGCTGTTGATGCGGATGACGACCGATTTGACGGCCGAGCGCCTGCCGTACTCCTTGAGCTGGTCCACGAACTCCGTAGAGTCGGAGATCACGCCCTCCAGTTCCAGGGCCGCAATCTGGTTCCCCGAAATGGAGAGGCCGGGGGACCGTTCCCCGGCCACGTACACGACGACGGCCAGGAGGCAGAGCAGCAGAAACAAGCCTGCCCCCCCTCCCACGACAATCCAAAGCAACAGGTTCGATCGCTTCTGTTCCATCTCGAGTCTTCGAGCCGCGGCGGCAGCCTATTCCGTTTCGGTCTTTTTGAAACGTTGCAGCTGCTCGCCCAAACGCTCGCCCATGGAGGCATTCCCGGAGTCCGCGGAAGCCAGGTATGACGTAAATTCAAGTCTGGGCTCGTCTTCCTTCATCGCCTTCAGGCTCAGGCCGATCTTCTTTTCCTGCAGGTTCAGCTTGATGACCTTCATGTCGATTTCCTGGCCGACGTTAAGGAACTCCGTCGGCTTTTCCACATGCTTTTCGTCGAGCTCAGAGACGTGGCACAATCCCTCGATCCCCTCTTCCAGTTCCACGAAGGCGCCGAAGTTCGTCATCCGGACCACCTTGCCCCGGACGGTGTCTCCGAGGTTATGCCGGCTGAACCAGTCCTCCCAGCGGTCCGGCTCCAGCTGCTTGATTCCCAGCGACAGCTTCTGATTCGCCGCATCGATGCTCAGGATGACCGCCTGCACCTCGTCGCCCTTCTTCAGGATTTCCGACGGGTGTTTCATTCTCTTGGTCCAGGAAATGTCCGACACGTGCACCAGCCCGTCGATCCCGTCCTCCACTTCGATAAAGGCGCCGAAATCGGTGATATTCCGCACTTTGCCGGTGATGACGGTGCCGGGCGCATAGCGCGCCTCGATGACGTCCCAGGGGTTCGGTTCGGTCTGCTTCAGCCCGAGGGAGATCCGGCGGGAATCGACGTCGATGTCCAGGACGACGGCTTCCACCATATCCCCCACGCTGAGGATTTTCGACGGGTGCTTGACGCGCTTGTTCCACGTCATCTCGGAAATATGGATCAGGCCCTCGACCCCGGGTTCCAGCTCCACGAATGCCCCGTAGTCGGTCAGGCTCACCACCTTGCCCTGCACGCGCATGTTCTTGGGGTAGCGCATGTCGGCGTGGAGCCACGGGTCCTCGCTCATCTGCTTGTAACCGAGCGAGACGCGGCCGTCTTCCTTGCTGAACTTGATGACCTTGACCGTCAGTTTGTCGCCGACGGCGAAGAGCTCGGAAGGATGGTTGACCCGCCCCCACGACATGTCCGTGATGTGCAGCAGGCCGTCCACGCCGCCGAGGTCGATGAAGGCCCCGTAATCGGTGATGTTCTTGACGATCCCTTCCATGACCAGGCCGTCTTCCAGGATCTCCAGCGTCTTGGCTTTCTCTTCCTTCATGGATTCTTCGAGAACCGCCTTGCGGGACAGCACGATGTTGCCGCGCTTCTTGTTCACCTTGATGACGCGCATCTCGAATTCTTCGCCGCGCAGGCTGTCGAGGTTGCGCACGGGGCGCACGTCGATCTGCGAACCGGGCAGGAATGCCCGGACGCCGATGTCAACGGCCAATCCGCCCTTGATGCGCTCGATCACGCGTCCCTTGACGACGCTCCCTTCCCGGTAAGCGCGCTCGATCTCATCCCAGATCTTCATCCGCTCGGCCTTTTCGCGCGACAGGACGACGTATCCGTGGGAATCTTCGGTCTGTTCCAGGAAGACATCGATGGAGTCTCCGGGTTTGACCGTGACCTGGCCGCGGTCATTGGTGAACTGCTCGATGGGGATGATGCCCTCCGACTTGAATCCCACATCGACGATGACGCCGCCACCGGAGATGGCGATGACTCTGCCCTTGATGACTTCACCCTCGGAGAAACTCTGGGTCCTTCCTTCGTAGGCTGCCAGAAGCTTTTCGAAGCTGCTTTCGTCCTCGCCCGCTTCGGCTCCGCTAAATGCTTTGTTTTCCTGGTTTACAGACGCATCCTTCCGGTCCTGATCGTCGGCCTCGGGCTGCGTTTTGTTGACATCGACTGACATTCACTCCTCCTAAATGAGTTCCCCGGCCGCCGGGCGGTCCGGGAACCGTAATTTTAAACCTATGAGTGCGATTTTGTATGGAACAGAAAAAGAGCTAGCCGATCGTACCTGATGTTTTCGGTGAGGCAAATCCAAAGGTCCACATCCTGTTATCACGAGAGATATAAGCGACTATCTATAACTCTTTTAAGGACTATTGTCAAGATCGCACATGACGGGGACCTCCCGGCGGGCGCTTCCCGCGGGCGCCGGCCCGGGGAAGATTTGTTGACGCTGCGGGCTGCATGATGCAGGATATTGATGCAAGGCCCCGGACCGCCGCACGCGAAGCAGCCACCGGCCGCAAAAATTTGAAAACGCGGGGCAGGACGTTCGACCGGCGAAACAGTATATGTCTCCATTTCCCTTTTTGTTGCTTCTTGTGGCCGTGACGGCCCAGAGCGGCGCGCGGCTGGACCGGATCTGGCACGGAGGAAAGGCGCCCCACCGGGCGGAGAGCTGCGAGCTGAACGCCGCCATCTGGAATATCGAGCGGGGCGAGAACGTCGCCGGGGTGGCACAGTTCCTGAAGCCGCTCGACGCATCCGTCATACTGCTGCAGGAGGTGGACATGCACGCCAGGCGCACGGGCGGCAGGAACATCGCCGAGCAGCTGGCGTTGCCGTTGGGACTGCAGTATTATTTCGCGCCGGAGTTCGAAGAGCTGGGGCAGAAGATCCGCGGCGCGCCCGCCTATCACGGCCAGGCGCTGCTGACGTCGCTGCCGGCCGCGGACGCCCGGATCATCCGGTTCGAGGAGCAGTCGGATCACTGGCAGCCCCGCTGGTACCTCCCCAACTGGGCGGTATTTCAGAGGAGGACGGGCGGACGCATCGCCCTGGTAGCCGAGCTGGGGACCGGGCCGCGTCGCCTGGTCGCCTACAACGTGCATCTGGAGAGCCGCGGTTCCGAGGAGCGGCGGCTGCGCCAGATCAACGAAGTGATCGCCGACGCCCGGCGCTACTCCGCCGATACGCCAATCCTGCTGGCGGGGGACCTGAATACGCGGCAGGCGGAGCCTCCGGCCGTCGGCGCCCTGCTGAAGGCGGGATTCCGGAAGGCGCTCGGCGGGGAAGTCACGACCAGGCGCGGCGCCGCGCTGGATTGGGTCTTCGTCCGGGGCCCGGTGAGTTTTCACGACGGTGCCGTTCACGGCCGGGAGCGGGCGGCCGACCACTTCCCGCTGACCTTGCGCCTACGATTCGAAACGCCCGATTGCCGGCGATGAACATGAACCCAGAATTCGCAAGCGACGCCCTGCCGAAACCGGCCGGGACCGGCCGGTCCCGCGTGCGGACCGTCCTGTCGCGCCTGGGCGGCGCGTTCCTCGGCCTGGCGCTCGCGGCCGGCGGCGCGGCCGCCCAGACGCGGGCCGGCGGCATCGAGGAGGAGCGCGATCAAAAAGCCCGGGCGCTCAAGCAGGAGACGGTCACCGGCCTCGAGCGCGTGTTGCTGGAGATCAAACACCGCAAGGTCCTGGAGCGGATTACGGCTGGATACAACGGCCTGCGGTTCCAGATGGGCAACATGGCCACGGGGAGCGGTTTCGCCCTCGGCCCGGAATTTTACCGGGAGGACATCCTCGAGGGGCAGCTGCGCCTGAGCGTCTCCGCGGCTCTATCGACCGGCCTGTGGCAGAAATACCAGACGGCCCTGACCGCGCCGCATCTCCTCGGCGACCGCCTCACGCTGAAGGCGGAGGCGATACGCCGGGACTACCGGTCGCTGGAATACTACGGCTCGGGCCTCGCATCGACGCCCGACATGCGCACCGACTACCGCCTCGAGGACACGAGCCTGGAGGGCAGCATTGCGTTCCGGCTTTCGCGCCACCTGCGCGTCGGCGGAAGCTTCGGCGGGCTCTGGACGGAAATCAAACCCGGGACCAGCGAGGAATTGAACAGCATAGAAACGGTTTTCGACGACGGGTCCGCCCCCGGCCTCGACCGGCAGGCGAATTATCTCCGCTCGAGCGTCTTCGGACAGGTGGATTACCGGGATGACCCGGCCGGACCCAAGGCCGGCGGCAATTACGTTACCGAGTATACGTGGTACGACGACAGGTCGCTCGACGCGTTCAGCTTCGGCCGCTGGGACGTCGACGCGCAGCAGTATGTAGCCTTCTTCAACAAGACGCGCAGGTTCGCCCTCCGGGCGCGGCTGAGCATGACGGATCCCGCCGCGGGGCACCGGATGCCGTTCTATCTGCAGCCGTACGTCGGCGGGTCGGACGACCTGCGCGGGTTCCGGCCCTACCGCTTTACGGGCCCGAACGCCGTGGTCTACAACGCGGAATACCGGTGGGAGATCTTTTCCGGACTGGACGGGGCGATCTTCTTCGACGCGGCCAAGGTCATGCGGCACAGGGGACACCTGGGTCTATCGGAAATGGAGACATCCGAAGGGTTCGGCCTCCGGTTCAACGCCCGGAACCGGACATTCATCCGCCTGGATGTCGGCTTCAGCCGCGAGGGGACCTGCGTCTGGCTCAAGTTCAACGATCCCTTCACACCGCTTCTGTTCGGCGCCGGAACGCGGCAGCCGCAATATTGAGGATCGCGCATGAAACGATTCGCCGGAATTCTGGTCCTGATCGCCCTGTGCGCCGGCGACGGGGTCTGCCGCAAGTTTTACGACGACGACCCGCTGGTCCGCGAGCCGCAGCCGCGTCCAGTGGCGAATCCCGCGCCGCGTAAGCTCAGCGATTACTACGACATCGTGCGGCACACGCTCGCCGCGCCGGGCGAAAGGCAGGGCAAACCCGCGCGCATCCCGGCCCGGGGCGTCAACACGCTGGGCGACCCGATGGAGGGGGCTTGGTGGGAGCGGCGCCACTACTGGTTTCCCATGCCGGCCGAGGAGCTGAAACGGGGACCCGGGGACGGCGCGGCGCCGGCGATGGACGGCAAATGGAAGGTGGTGTCGGCCAAGAACGAGGGCATCACGCCGGGGTTCGTCATCACGGACCGGCACGAACGCCGCTACTACATCAAGTTCGATCCGCCCTCCCATCCCGAAATGGCCACGGGCGCCGACCAGATCGCATCCAAGATATTCCATGCGCTCGGCTACCATGTCCCGAACAATTACCTCGTCTACTTTCACCCGGAAATGCTCGAGGTGGGGGACTCCGTCACGATGGAGGACAAGCTCGGGCACAAGCGCCGCATGACCCACCGCGACATCACGGAGATCCTGCTGCGCGTTTACCGGGGCGGCAACGGGCTGTACCGCGCAACCGCGAGCATGAGCCTGCCCGGAAAGACCATCGGGCCGTACCGCTATTACGGCACGCGCAAGGATGACCCGAACGACACGGTGCCGCACGAGCACCGCCGCGACCTCCGTGCCATGCACCTGGCGTGCGCCCTGGTCAACCACGACGATTCCCGCTCCATCAACACCGTCGACGCGGTGGTCGACGGGCCTTCGGGAAAATACGTCAAGCATTACCAGCTGGATTTCGGGTCCACCCTGGGCAGCGGCAGCGACAAGGTCAACAGCCCGCGGTCGGGCGGCGAGTACCTGTTCGCCTGGAAGCAGGCGGCCGTCCAGCTCTTCACCCTCGGGCTGGCCGTGCCGCGCTGGGCCCGCGCCTCCTTTCCGGACCTGAAGGCCGTCGGCCGCTTCGAAAGCGCCATGTTCGACCCGGAAGGCTGGGTGCCGGAATACCCGAACCCGGCTTTCCTCAACCGGCTTCCGGACGACGAATTCTGGATGGCAAAACAGATCGTTCACCTGCGGGACGACGATATCCGCGCCATCGTCCAGTCGGCCGAGTACGGCGATCCGCGCGCTTCGGAGTGGGTGACGCGGTGCCTGATCGAGCGCCGGGACAAGATCGGGCGCGCGGCCTTCCGCAAGGTGCTTCCGCTCGACCGCTTCGAAGTGAACGGCGGACGGCTGGAGTGGACCGATGTCGCCGCCGCATGCGGCCTGGGCCGTGCGCTGGAAATCGGCATCCGGTGGTCGATGTTCGACAACGAGCGGGAGACGGGAGCACCGATCCCCGGTGAAAACACGCCCCGCCTGCCGCGCATGGATCAGGATGGCTACTGGCTGGCCACGCTGGATTCGCCGGCGCGCCCCGGCCAATCCGTTCGCGTGTATGTGCGCAAGCGCGGCAACCTCCCCCGGGTCGTGGGAATCGAATACGACTGGTGACCAAAAAAGATTCCAGATTGCAGATTCCAGATTGCAGATAAACGCCGCTTTTCCCGTCTGGAATCTGAAATCTGGAATCGGTAGCCGCAGGCTACCGCCCGCAGGCTGCCCCTACCGCAGTTTGTCCTTGTCGATCATGATCATGAGGGATTCGTGGGATTGAAGCAGCCGATCCAGGGCGGCCTGGCCCGATTCCTGCGCCGGCGCGCCTTTGGACAGCCCCGGTTCCACCATTTTCCACAAAAGCTCGCGGATGTGGGGCGGCAGCATGCTGTCGAGGTATTCGGCCGCGAGGCCGCGCAGCGTCTTGTCTTCGGTGTGCAGGGCCCGGAACGCGATCTTGACCGGATCGCGCGGCAGGACGGCCGCGAAGAGCGAGAAGACGTGTTCCAGGCTCTGGTCTGCGCGCTCCCGGAGAACGTCGTCGAGATAGGCGTTCTGGTCGGCGTCCGCGCGCCGGTCCAGCAAACGGCGCGAATTCCAGATCGGGTGGGCCACCTTCAGCTCGCGTTCCACGGCCGCGTAGACGGCATCGGCGGGCACCTTCAGCCCGGGCCGGCGCTGCTTCAGGGCGTCCAGCGCGCGTGAGCACTGGAAGCGGACTTCGAAACGCTGGTCTTCGAGCCCGGCCAGCAGGCCGGAGGCCGCCAGCTGGGAATCGCTGCGCGCCAGAATCCTCGGGACCCGGCGGCGAATTCCGAACAGGACATCAGGATTGGTGAGATGGTCCACGAGCAGGCCGGTGACCGGGGTCGGATTAAGCTGCAGCACCTCGCGCGCTTCGTTGCTGACCTCGTCCCACGCGAGCAGCCGGACCAGCTGGGCGGCTACGGGGGGCGCCGGCTGCCGGATCTCGCGGATCGCGGCGAATACCCGCTGGCTGTCGCCCGAGCGCAGTTCGCGCAGCGTGTCGAGCATGGCATCCGTCGGCTTCGCGGGAAAGGTGGAGAGAGCCGGGGCGGCCTTCGGCGCCGGGGCCGCCGGGGCCGGGACGCGGATAAAGACGCTGCGGGTCGTGGAATCGCGGATCTCGGCGATGTCGAACTCCACGGCGCGGTCGACCAGCCGCTCCTGCACCAGTTTGGTATAGACGCCGTCGAGCCTCAGCGAAATCCAGATGCCCACGGCCGCCAGGGACAGCGCGGCCCCCAGAAGCAGTGCGGTCGTCGTTTCCGCGCCCACGAACCGGATGCCGCCCCAGAGAAACAACTGCACGATCAGGGCGCCGAGCGCGTCGCCCGACCGGTCGCAGCCGACGTCGATCAGGGTTTTGGCCGCGCGTTTTTCGGCCGGCGGGACGGGCGTATACAGCAATTCGTACGCCGACCGGTAAAACGACCCGCGGAGGATGGACTCCAGGGACCGGATCAGGGTGAACATCGGGAGGCCCGGGATCAATACCGCGCCCAGGGCACCCGCGCCGACGCCGACGGGAAGGGCGGCGATCGTGCGCCCGATGCCGAAATGCTGCAGCGCCCCCTGCGCCAGAAACGTCTGCGCCAGGAAGGTCAGCCCCTGGGTCGCAACGTAGAAAAATGTGAAGAAGGTCCGCAAGTCCTCCTTGTCCAGGGCGACGCTCGCCCGGGCCTTGAAGAGATAATCCAGGATGAATGCGGAGGAGGTGCCGGCCACCACGACCAGCGCGATCATCCCCAGATAGGGTGCCCGCCGCAGCAGCCGCACGGGGGATAGCGAGTCTTCCCGGGATTCCCGCACCGGCGCCGGAGCGGCGCCCTTCGCCGAAGCCAGCAGGACGCTGCAGGAGAGGTGAAAGGCCGCCAGCAAAAGCAGCACGGAGGCGCTGGAGAAACGCGTCGCCAGCAGTCCCCCGAGGATGCCTCCCAGCGTGCCGAAGCCCGCGATCCGCCCGAAAATCCGCTTCGCCGCGCGCGGGTTGAAGGCTTCCGCCATGAGCGACCAGAAGCCGGAAAGCAGGATCGCCCCCAGCGCGACGATGTGGAAATAGATGACGAGCGACCACGCCGCCGGCGCGTCCTGCGCGTGGAAATGCTCCACGACGTGCAGGACGGCGCTCAGGAAAAATCCCGCGGGGACGACGCGGGACGGGCCGAAGCGGCGCATGAAGCGGGAAAAAACGAGGACGAAAACCACGGTGAGGGCGGCCGCCGCGATGCCTACCCGGGGAAGCATCTCCGCCGGAAAATGGGAAAGGAAAAAGGAATCGCGGAAGGCTTTCCCGGCCACCTGGTGCCCGAGCATCACGGCGGCGGTGACCATTGCGACGGTTCCGATGCGTGCGTCTTTCAACGTGCGGCTCCGCTTCGTTGCTACGGATGCGTGATGGGAGGCGCCGGGCGCGCCTGGCGCGCCACCCGGTAGGCCGAGGACGCCGGCAGATAGGACTGCCACCACTCCGCGGCCTGTTCCTGAGTCCAGGCGGGGACCCCGCTGGACTCCAGCATCCGCCTCAGTTCCTGCGCCGACTGGGGACGGTCCTCCGGCTTCTTGGCGAGGCACCGCAGGATCGCCTGTTCGAGCGCGGGCGGAATGTGCATTTCGCTGCGCTGCGAGGGCGGGACGGGATTTTTCTGCACGTGAGCCAGCGCCGTGGCCGTCGCCGTCTTTTCCTCGAACACGGGAAATCCCGTCAGCAGAAAGTAGGCCACGCACCCGAGCCCGTAAATATCCGCCCTCCCGTCCAGGATTTCCTCCCCCATGGCGATTTCGGGCGCCATGTAGGCGGGCGTTCCCGCCGAGGTTCCGTCGATGGTGAGGTGGTGCGTTTCCTGCGGGTGGATGTTTTTCACCAGGCCGAAGTCGAGCACCTTGACGTAGTCGTACTCGAGGCCGACGCTGCAGGCGAAGAGGTTGCTGGGCTTTATGTCGCGGTGCACCAGGCCCTGGCGATGCGCCTCCTCCAGGGAGTCGCAGGCCTGGGCCAGCAGGTGCACGAGGCGCGAGGCCGGCTGCGGACCGAACTTCTCCACGAGCATCTGCAGGCTGATGCCGTCGAGCAGCTCCATCACGTAGAAAAAGCTGCCGTCCTTGGAGACGCCGAAGTCGAACAGGTACACCGTGTGAGGCGACTGCAGAGACGCGATGGCCTGCGCCTCGCGCTTGAAACGCTTCCGCGTGATCTCCGACTGGAACTCGCTCCGGTGCTGCATGAGGTCGTTGCGGATGAGCTTGATGGCCGCATCGCGAGCCAGCATCCGGTGCTGCGCCCGCCAGACCTCCCCCATGCCGCCCGAGCCGATCAGGGAGACCAGGCTGTAGGAACCCAGCTCCTGCGCCTTCCGGGCGGCGGCCTCCATCGCGTACAGGCGCAGGGAAAATGCGTAGGTCACGAACGCCATCAGGTAGGGCACGTGGATCCAGACCAGCAGGCGGTTGAGCGGGAGCGGCGGGAATTCCCTGAGATAGATGTTCAGCCCGTAGGCCAGCGGCCACATGGACGCCGAAATGAGCGCCACCGTCAGCTTCGTCCGCGGCCTGTTGGGGATCAGGAGTCCGACCACGGCAATCCAGAGCGCGACCTTGGAGATGCCGAGCACCGGCTGCCCGGCGTCCAGAGGGAAGGAGGTTTCGGAAAAGGCGATGGCGAAGGCGACCAGGACCTCGAACCCCAGTCCCAGGTTCAGGATCGCGTGCGGGGACAGCAGCCCCAGGCGGTGGACCAGGTTGATAGCCACCGCGATCCCCACGACGACGGCCCAGGCGACGATGATGGCCGGCCGCTGCAGCATGCCGACGAATTCCGGCTGAACGATGCGCTGGAAAAATATCGACAGGGTCGCCAGAATCGCACAGACCAGGCAGATCCAGCAGAGACGCGGCACGGCGCCTTCCACGACCTGGGTCGCCTGCGTCTGGCCGGTGACCGTGTCGGGCTGGATTTCCCGGGAGGCGTCCGGGCGCACGGCTGGGGGCATGAGGTCTCCTTTGCTCAGACTGCGTCTATCGGGCCAGGGTGCGTTCCATTATCCACCATTTTAAAAAAACCTTCACCGGAATGTCGGATCTGCCGCCGCGCATCCCGCGCCGGGTCACGGGACCCAGAGCACCATGCGCGACTTCCTGCCGGCTTCCGCCGCGAGGTCCTCCACGCGCCCGTATTTCATGCAGGCGGCCATGCAGTGCTTCACGCAGGCCGGCTGCAGCCCTTCTTTCGTGAGGTGGGGACACAGCACGCAGGCCTCCGTCGGGAACGGGAAATAGGCCAGATACAGGCTTCCGTCGGGCTTCTGCTGCTCCGCCTCGAACACGCGGATTCCCCGCACGCCCGGCTTGTGCCTGTACTCCTGCGCGCAGGCGACTTCGCAGCTGTGGCACCCCGTGCAGTACTCGTAATCGATCAGCAAACCGAATTCAGGCTTTTTCTTTTCCATGGCGTTCATGCGTCCCCGTCCCGGACCGGGCTCACCCGGCACAGGAGATTCTTGATCGGCGCGCCGAGGCCGTCCTTTCCCTGGCTCCCCATCGGGATCAGCTGGTTGATGTTCGACTTCCAGGCGCCGAACAGAGAGGGTTCCGCGCCCTCCTCCTCGGGGAACCACCAGCCGTGGGCCGCCATGACCATCTGCGGCAGTACCGCCAGCGTCAGCTTCGCCTTGAATTTCTGCTTCCCGAGCCAGTTCTCGACCCACACCCATTCCCCGTTGCCGATGCCGAGGCTCCGGGCCGTGTCCGGGTGGATTTCGACCGTCGGGTCCGGATCGATTTCCCGCAGCCACGGGATCATGCGGTGCTCGGCATTGAAATAGGCGAAGGAGCGCCGGCCCGTGGACAGGATCAGCGGGTATTCTTTCGCCAGGTCGGGCCTGCTGACCGGCGTGAACGGCGGCTCTTCGTAGTGCGGCAGCGGTTCCAGTCCCCACTCTTCCCGCAGAATGGAGTACAGCTCCACCCTGCCCGACGCCGTCGCGAACCCGGGGCGCCCGTCCTTTCGGAGCAGGCCCTTTTCGTGCCGGCGATAGGGGGCGCTCGAATTCCCTTCCGGGGGAATCGCCCAGCCCTTCTGCTGCAGTTCGCGGAAGCTCATGCCGGAGTTGTGCAGGATGGAATCGAACAGCTCCTCCACCGATTCCCACCTCAGGTTCGGGTCGAAGCGCCGGGCCAGCTCGAAGTTGATTTCGACGTCGGGCCTGCAGCCGTCGACGGAGATGGCCTTGTTGATGGTCTGCAGGGGGACCCACCAGCTGCGGACGCTGTCCTTTTCCAGGAAAGTCGCGGCCGGAAGCACGATGTCGGCATATTGGGTCGTGGGAGTCATGAACAGGTCCACGGCCGCGATGAAATCGATCTTCTTGAAAGCCTCGCGCCATTTCTTCGGCTCGAAGCCGATGCCGGCGATGATGTTGCCGGTCTGCATCCAGAGCGCCTTGACGGGATAGGGTTTCCCGCTGAAGATCTGGTCGAGGACGGTGTCGGTCTGGGCGCGCCAGATGAATTTCCGGAAAGGACCGTATTTGTCGACGCTGATCCGCTTCCCGTCGTCCTCTTTGGAGGCCAGTTTGATGATGCCTTCCGCCCCGGGCAGCGCGTAGGACACGCACTCGAACGCGTTGCGCGCGATCACGTTGCCTCCCGGAACCTCCAGGTTGCCCGTGATGCACCACAGGGCCGTGATCGCCTGCGCCGTCGGCGTGATGCCCGGAGTGGAGTCGATCGGCAGCCCCCAGTGGATCGAGGCCGGTTTGCTCTGCGCGAAAAAGCGCGCGGCCGCCTCGATGTCCTTTTTCGGCACCCCGGTGATTTCCGCGACGCGTTCCGGCGGATACTGCGCCGCCTCGGCGTACAGCGCGTCCCAGACGGTATTGCAGGCGACGCGGCCGCCGTCGGCCAGCGCCACCGCGTGTTCGCCGCTCAGGGCCGGTTCCACGCCGGCGTATGCGTAGGAGGCCGCGCCGGAGTCCCATACCGCCGCGCATTGCTTCGCGGCGTCCCAGACCAGGAAATTCCCGGGGTTCCCCCTCGGCACGCAATCGGATTCGCGCAGGAGCCTGAGCGTGTCCTTGCGGATCAGGAAGGGCGCGTTCGTCCATTTTTCCACGAAAGCGCGGTCATAGAGCTTTTCGCGCAGGACCACGTTCAGGAAACCCATCGCCATCGCGCCGTCGGTTCCCGGCCGGAGCCGGAGCCAGTGCTTCGCCCTCGAAGAGAACCAGGTCAGCCTCGGGTCCATGCAGACGATTTCGACGCCGCGCTTCATCAGGTCGATGAACCAGTGGCCGAAGATGTTGTCGGGGCAGGTGTTGGGTATGTTGTAGCCCCAGATGACGAGGCATTTCGGCGTCGTGTACCGGGCGTCGTCGAGTCGCTTCTCGAGCCACTGGGCCGCGTCGGGCACGCAATAATCCCCGAGGACCGTTTCCACGGCCGCGATTCGCGGGCTGTAGCAGGCGTTGCCGCTCAGGGCGAACATGACGTTCGGGCTGCCGTAGGCATAGGCCAGCATGCAGAGCCAGGGACTGATGTCGCGGCCGGTCCCCATGCTGAAGACGGCGCTTTCCGGGCCGTATTCGTCGCGGATCCGGCGCATCTTCTTCTCGATGAAGTCGAACGCCTCGTCCCAGGAAATGGCCTCCCATTTTCCCTCGCCGCGCTCCCCGACGCGCTTCAGCGGCCGCGTCAGGCGCTCCGGATGGTAGACGTACTGGGTCATGGCGAGGCAGCGGGCGCACAGGCGGCCCTGGTTCCACGGGTGATCGGGATCCCCTTCTATCTTGGCCAGTTTCCCCTTGCGGATATGCGCCAGGACGCCGCAGGTCCCGTGGCAGCCGGGACCGGCCGACCAGACGGTGGTCCGGATGATTTCCGTGTCCGCGGTTTTCGGTTTCACTTTTTGGCCGGCCAATATTCCTCCTCGATCCTGAAGCCGCGAAGACCGCGGACGCTTCGAATCATTCGACGATGCCGCTTCCCCTCTCCTGAAAGGCTTTCCCGGCGGCATCCAGGAAATGAGTCTAGCATGACTTCGTTTTTATGGGCAGAGGGGCCTTGCGCGGAAACTGCGGAATCCGGCGCGTCCGCGCATTCCGGCCGGCGGGCGCGGAACCGATTTCCGGGGACCGGCGCCGATGGCCGTAGCACACGAGCCGCGTGCCGTGCTATATAAAGGTTGTTTCTTCAACGCTGGAGCAAACCATGAGCGGCATACCGGTATTGCATGTGGAAGCGGATTGCATCGCGCGCGGCTGGGAAGAGTCCCTGGTCGAGCTTCACAGGAACGGGTGCGCCATCCGGACGCAGTATGACAGGGAGGAAGACCCGCCGAGCCTGGACTGCACGATGGTGCTGACGGTCCTCGACCCTTTGAGCGAGCCGATGATTCACAGGGATTTTCCCGGCGGGCCGCACGAGCTCCAGGAATACGTCATGGAGATGTGCGAAGGGATCAAGGACCACCTCGTCCGCAACCCCGAGGACCCGGCCGACACCCGCTGGGAATATACCTATCATGGCCGCCTGTTCGCGCATTCCGTGCCCGGCATGGCGCCGTTCGATCAGATCGACACGATGTGCCGGAAGCTTGCCGAGGTGCCGTACACGCGTCGCGCGCAGGCCATCACCTGGAAAATCTGGGAAGACAACGACTGCTTCGATCCCCCATGCCTGCAGAGCGTCTGGGGGCGCATCACCGAAGACGGCGGGGAACACGTCCTGAGCCTGAACGCGCGATTCCGGTCCAACGACGCATACAAGGCCGCATTCATGAACATCTTCGCCCTGGTGCAGCTGCAGCGGCTCCTGGCGGAGAGGGTCTCGCGGCTCTCCGGCAGGCCGGTCCGCGTCGGGCGTTACTGCCACATGGCGGACAGCTATCATATTTACGGTTCGTCTTTCCGCGAATTCGAATCGCGTTTCCTCGGGGCGCTCCGGAAGCGGACGTTCGAGCAGCGCACCATGCGGTACGATTCGGTGCGGGAGACGATGGAAGAAGCGCGGCCCTCCATTCTGGACAAGGCCGGGCGCATGGGCCGGGGATCTTCTTGACACCACTTTTCCCCAAGTCTATAGTGGCGGTTTTTCTCATGGGAGGACAGTCATGACGGGGCCGTTGGCAGGCGTTCGAGTCGTGGAAATCACCATGTTTCAGCAGGGACCGGTTGCCGGAGCGAAGCTGGGCGACCTCGGGGCCGACGTCATCAAGGTCGAACCCAGGGAAGGCGACCCGGCGCGCGGGTTCATGCGCCTCATCGGCGCAACCGTGGGCCTCAAGGGAAACAATTATTATTTCGAAAGCAACAACCGCAACAAGCGCAGCATCGCGATGGACCTGAAATCGGCCGCCGGGAAGGAAGTCTTCTTGAAGCTGATCGACACCGCCGACGTCTTCCTCACCAACATGAGCATCGACGCGCCCATCAAGATCGGGATCGGGCCGGACGACCTGATGAAGCGCAACCCGCGGCTGATCTACGGGCATTCGTCCGGGTGGGGGAGAAAGGGACCCGGCGCCGGCGACCTCTCCTTCGACTATACCGGGATCGCGCGCTCGGGCCTGATGATGTGCGCGGGCGAAAAGGGCAGCCCGCCGGCGCAGATGCTTCCCGGCATGGGCGACCAGATCGGCGCCCTCATGCTCGCGTGGGCCGTGACCGCGGCGCTGTATTCCCGCGAGAAGACGGGCAAGGGGCAGCTGGTGGACACGTCGCTGATGGGCAGCATCGTCGCCCTGACCGGCCTGATTCTCGACGCGCCGGCCATGCTGAAGCAGGAATACCCGAGAGAGTGCCGGGCGGAGGCGGGCAATCCCATGTACAACCACTACCGGTGCCGCGACGACCGGTGGATCGCCGTGGCCCACCTTCAGCCGGACCGCTACTGGCCGATCTTCTGCAAGGCGATGGAACTGGGCGACCTGGAGCACGATCCGCGGTTCGCGAGCCTGGAAGCGCGCGGCAAGAATTCGAAGGAACTCATCCGCATCCTCGACGAAAAGTTCATGGCCAAGGACAGGGACGCCTGGCTGGAACAGCTGGGCAAAGGGGGCTGCATCTGCACCCCGGTCCAGTCGCTCACGGAAGTGACCGAGGATCCGCAGGCGCTCGCCAACCGCTACATGATCGACGTGGAGCACCCGCACTGGGGCCCCACGCGCATGGTCGGCTTCCCGTGGGATTTCAACGGGACTCCCGCGGAATGGCGCAAGCCCGCGCCCAAACTCGGGGAACACACGGAAGAGATACTTCTGGAAATCGGGTACTCCAAAGACGCCATCGCGCGGATGAAAGAGTCCGGAGCCCTCCTCTAGTCGGCAGTCGGCAGTGAGGATGCGATTCCCACTGCCGACCGGCCAATTGCGGGTTACGGATTGACGACGGGGATGATGGTGCCGCCGGAAGGCAGGATGTTCACGTCCGCTTCCGGCTTGCTCCGGCAGGCCATCTGAATGGCCTCGTCCAGCGTCGCGGCATATTCGAAATTCATCATCTGCACCTGCCCCCGCGTCAATCCCTCCGTCATGTGAATCACCCGGTACTGTTCGGACAATTCCTTGAAGGGGACGCCGAGCATGAAGAACGAAATGCCGAAAGGCTTGATGGCGTCCGGGATGTTGCCCTCCAGCAGCCGGCGGTGATATTCGTTCGCGCTCGGGGCGGCCGCCATCTGCTCGATCAGCGACATGAGCGGCCCGGCCTGTTTTTCGGCCGCCGCCCAGATGATCGTGCCGCCCGTCTTCACCGCCATCCGCGCATTCAGCAGCGATTTGGTCGCCTGGACGCCGATCTCCAGCGGGGCGGCCGACGTGATGACGACGTCGGCCAGCTTCGGCAGCGGCACCGTGTATATCGAAGACGCGAATTCCGCCGCCTGCCGGTGCTCCTCGACGGGATCGCCGGCGAAAATCCGTATCACCCGGTCGGCCTCGTTGAGGAGAAAATCGACCTTGAACGCCAGCGACGCCATGCGGGCGAATTCCACCGACTCGTCGTACCACGCGTTGCCGCCCAGCACGCTGAGCTGGCAGCTCCGGTTGCGCAGCCAGCTGTAGTGATGATCCCCGATGCTGCGATAGGAGGAGACGCCGGGCATGATGATCTTGCACCCGCCGCTGTAGCCGGCGTACGGGTGCGGCATGCAGGAGCCGACGCCGACGACCAGGTCGGCTTCCGCGACGTATTTGTTGATCTCGACGGGCGTCCCCCTGCGGGTCCTGCCGATGAAGACGTTTTCCGGAGACTGGGAATCGTGGATCCGGACGCGGTCGGCAAGGCGCTTCAAGGTCTCCGGGCCGACCTTTTTGGCGATCTGCTCGGGCGAAGGCTGGGGATGCGATCCACGGGCGCAGATGGCGGTGACGCGCTCGTCGGAGACGCCGGCGGCGTTGAGGCGGTTTAGAATCGGCGGGATCGCGAAATGCGCCGGGGTCGACCGCTGGAGGTCGTCGAAGAGCAGCGCCACTTTCATGCCGGGGCGCGCCAGGCGTTCGAGCGGCGGCGTCCCCACCGGATTGTCGAGCGCCCGCTCGACTTCCTTTGCCGCGTCTTCGACCAGGGGCGCTTTGGCACAGTCCCGGGAGCTGAGCACTTTCCACCCGGAAGGGACGGAGAAATCGATCCGGCTGCCGCTGTAATTCAGAAAGTAATTCATAAGACCCCGCTTTCGGTAAGTTCGCACAATTATATCTTCTGCGGGAGCCGGTTGCCAGAAATGCTTCCGGAAAGCCGGAGCGGGGGATAGAGCGGGAGACCTCCCGCTATTTGTATTTTACCGCTCAGCCGTACGACGGAGTCTGACGGATTGCGGGCGCGTTTCCGGCCAGGACTTCGTCCAGCGCCTGGCGGATATAGGACTTGCGTTTGTCCCCGAGGTCGCCGGTGGCGTCGTCATCGACGGCGCCCGAATAGGCCAGGCGCCCTTCCCGGTCGATGACGAACATGTGCGGGGTGGTTTTGGCGCCGATGAGCCTGCCGACGTCCCCGGCGCTGTCGTCGAGAATCGGGTAGGACAGCGCGTACCTGGCGTGCCAGTCCCTGTTCGAGGCGGACTTCGCCCAGTGGGTGCTGTTGACGGCAAGCCAGGCGACTCCTTTGGGCGCGTACTCCGCGGCAACGGCCTTGAAGGTGCCTTCCTCGTAGTGCCGTTGCACGAACGGGCATTCCAGGTTGATCCATTCGAGGACCACGATTTTTCCGCGAAGGTCGTGCAGGCGGACGGGCTTGCCGTCCTGATCCTTCAGCGCGAAGTCGGGCACTGCTTTGCCGAGTTCCGCCTGCGGCCGCGCCGCCGCCGGGGCTTTTTCCCCGTCAGCCGTCTTCTCCCGGCCGCAGGCTGCGAGAAGCAGCGAAAAGATCACCAGGGACCACAGGAACGGTGTGCGCGGGTGCATGGGTCTCTCCTCTGTAGGTTATTTCAGTGTTGCGTCTGACTGAGTCCGGTGAGTTTGCCGGGCATCCTGTCGAGCCATTCGGAAAACACCTCCTCGGAGCCGGGCCGTGATTCCGTTTCGACCGGCAGCCGCAGCTCGAGACGCTGCTCTCCGAGGATGCATATGTTCCTGCAGGCGAGCCATCGCACGTGCGCCTGCAGCGACGCAAGTCCGCCGGGCTTCAGGCCCGCGGGCGGCGTGACGCGCGCCAGGAGCATGACTTCTTCCCTATAGCCGTATCCGGTGATATCGCCGGGCTGCAGGAAGCGGGCGGGTTCCGGGTACAGGATTTCACCGGCCGTGAAGCCTTCCGGCAGTTTCAGCTCTACGGTCGTGGGCAGGCCCGCATCGCCGGGATTCTCGTGGTAGATGTACCAGTCCGGGGCGATTCGAAAGTGCACTCCGACCAGGAATTCCCGCTCGGGCGCGACGGAGGCCGCGTTGGCCAGGAATTCGGCGCGGACCAGGTTCGGCGGCGGATCCCCGCCGGATGGATCCTGGCCCCGCGGAGCGAAGAACGCAAAATAGACCCCCGCGGCCGACGCGCACGCCAACAGCAGAAAAAGCGCACCTCCGAGTCCGGATTTCGCGAAGCGGCCGGCCATCCTGTCTAGGCCTCCTTGTCCCCGATCAGCGGCAGGATCTCATCGATCCTGAAGAAGACGAGGAATCTCGTCATTCCCTCGTACTTTCCCGCGGCGCCGGGATAGCTCCGCCGGCTGATCTCCTCGATCATGGGGCTGTCTTTCTCTTCGCGTATCTTGGTCAGGTAGAGGCGTTTGCCGGAGTATCCGGGGCCGTCTTCCTTGAACAGATAGGCCGCGTGAGGGTTGAACTGCAGGTTGGCGTGGTTCAGCCGGTCGGCCATGATAAAGGCGACCTCCTGTTCACTGACTACGTGCGGTCTCGCATAGACGGCCGAGGTGACCTTGCCCGAAGCGTCGGCGGTCGAAAAAACGCCGAGACCTTTGGAGTTTTCGAAATACTCGCCAAGTTTCATGAATACTCTCCCCGTGGTATATGGTCCGGACCCGTCCAGGCGTGCGGATGGAATGGCTCCGGGCCCCGGTGCGTCGGGCGCCCGATTCCTCACAGATTCACCTGCCTAGCATAAGATGCGCGCCGGCGAATTGCCGCCTGTCGTCCCGAAAATCGGTCATGACCTGCCGGGTCCGGGTCGATCTCCCGAAGGCCGGACTTCGAACCTGACGAGAAGAATGGATGCTCCGATTACATCCTTCCGCTGGTAAGCTCCCGGCTTCGGATGTTCCGCCACCTCGGGCTCCCGGGTGCCCGGTGCGGCGGCCGTTCAATCGTTTCGCCGCTATCGGCCGGACAGTCCCGCATTGGCAAAATGGGGGGTGCGCGGCTATCATGGGACGGATTTAAATTTTCGGGCATGTCCGGGACGAGGGGAACCATGGGCGCAGGGCGCTTCGGGGAGATGTTGCGGCGCACCTCTTCGCGGCGGGCCGCACCGGGACGCCGCCGAACGCCTGGCCGGAGCATCCCGAAGGAGCCGGGGCCGGCGAATGGACCGGCGCTAACGCTTGTGAGACCCGGCCGGAAATGGCTTTTTGAGGCGCTCCGATATAGAATCGAACGTTTCGCATACAGGTGAGATATGACACATTCCGACGATTCATCCGTTCCGGTTCAGGATTCGGCTGCAGGGCTTTCCGGCGGGAAATTGCCCGTCATGGAAAAAATCGGCTATAGCCTGGGGGATGCGGCCTCCAATCTCTATTTTCAGATCTTCATGTCGTTCCTCCCCATCTTCTATACCGACGTGTTCGGGCTGCCCGCCGCGGCGATGGGAACCATGTTTCTCGTCACCCGGCTCTGGGACGCCGTCAACGATCCGATCATGGGAACGATCGCGGACAGGACCGAAACCCGGTGGGGCAAGTTCCGCCCCTATATCATCGGCGGCGCCCCGATACTGGCCGTCGGCGGAGTCCTGGCCTTTACCACCCCCGGCTTCGAGGGGGGAGGGAAACTGCTCTACGCCTACGTGACCTATACGGTTCTAACGATGCTCTACACGGCCGTGAATGTTCCCTATTCGGCCCTGATGGGCGTGATGACGCCCAATTCCATGGAGCGGGCCAGCGCTTCGCAGTTCCGTTTCGTTGCGGCTTTCGTCGGACAGCTGATCGTGTCGGGCGCCACCCTCTACCTGGTGGGGTATTTCGGGGGCGGGAATGCGCGGGTCGGATGGCAGTGGACGGTCGGCTCCTTCGGCATTCTGGCCGCTATTCTGCTGGGCATCACCTTTTTCGCCACCAGGGAAAGGGTGCATCCGCCCAGGGAACAGAAGGCGAATACGAAGCAGGATCTCAAAGACCTGTTCCGGAACGCCCCGTGGATGCTGATCGCCGTTGCGACCGTGTTCCAGCTGCTTTTCGCCGTCATGCGCGGCTCCGCCACTCCCTACTTTTTCAAGTATTACGTTCTCGGCCAGCAGCTCCGCATCTTCGGCTACACCGTGGACCTGACGATCGACGGGTTCACCTCGGCATTCATGACGGTCGGGAACTTCGCGACCCTCGTGGGCGCCCTCATGGCCCTGATCTTCGCCAGGATCTTCGACAAGAAGAACACCTATGCGGGATTCCTGATCGCCAGCGCCGTTATTTCCTGCGGGTTCTATTTCCTGCAGCCTCATAACGTCCTGCTCATCTTCGGCCTCAATGTGATCGCTTCCTTCTTCATGGGTACCGTCAGCGTCATCCAGTGGGCGATCTACACCGACACCGCCGATTACGGCGAATGGAAATTCGGGCGCCGGGCGACCGGCCTGGTCATGGCCGCGTCTCTTTTCGCCCTGAAGCTCGGGTTGACCTTCGGCGGAACTCTGGTCGGGTGGGTTCTGAGCTTTCACGGTTTTGAGGCCAACGCGGTCCAGGCCGGATCCGCTCTTTTCGGCATCAAGATGCTGATGAGCTTCTATCCGGCCGTCTTCGGCATCATCGGCGGGCTGGTCATGGTCTTCTACCCGCTCAAAAACAGCGTCATGCTCGGCATCGAGGCGGATCTCCAGGCGCGGAGGAAATAGCCGGCGGCGTGCCGCGGTTCCCGGGGGCCGGGTCCACAAAATTCGATTTTGCGTTCCGCTTATGCGTGGAATGCCCGCAGATCGAATTTCCGGACCCGGCCCCCCTTGTTTTTCTGCTAAGATGGTCCGCGTTATCCATTCCCGCTTCCAAGACTCTTTCAACAAGGAGTGACCTATGAGCCAGAAGAAAGGCACGACGCGCCGGGGCTTCGTCAGGAGCGCCGCGGCCGGAGCCGGCGGCCTCGCTCTCGCGCATTCGCTCCGGTCGTCCATGGCGCCGGACCCGGGCGGATTGGCGGCGGCGCCGGCCGCCGCGAGCAAGTATCAGAAGAACATCCTGGTGGGCGAGGTCCGGCAGTACGGCGACCTTCAGGTGTTCGAGCTGAAAGGCAAGGACGCCCGGGGCTTCGACTGGGCCGTCGAGATGGCGCCCGTCGGCGCGATCCCGCTGATGACCGGGGAACCCGCCGCGGATGCCGACCGGGTGAAGGCATACATCGGAGGAGATCCGAAAAAAGTGGAGGACATCGGGACCCGGATCGAGGTTTCCATGGGAGGCGAACCGGAGGTCTATACCATCGACTCGGCTTCCGTAACCTACATCCCGAAAGGGACGCCGCACCGGCAACGCCTGCTGAAGCAGCCGGAACGGCAATCGTTCGTGCTGACGCTGACGCTGCCGCCGAAATACACCGAGCCGGCGAAACCGAATAAACGATAGGAGGCCGTATGGCGAACAAATACGAAAAATACTTTGCGCGGAACGCCGTCGTGACGATGCCTCCAATGGGAGCGGAGAATCCGCTGAACAGCCCGATGGTCATCGGCGGCCAGGAAATGATGAGGGCCATCGAGGGGGCGATCCCGAATTTCGCCCTCTATTACGTGATGCGTTCCGGCATGTTCATGGAACCGCCGCACATGCACCCGAACGACGAATACCTGATGTTTATTTCTTCGAACCCGCACGACATGAAGAACCTCGGCGCGGTGGTCGAGGTCGCGTACGGCAGCGAGTGGGAGAAGGTCACGTTCTCGCACTCGGCGCTGGTCTACTTCCCGAAAAACCTGCCGCACTGTCCGATCCACGTGAAGAAGATGGACCGCCCGTTCCTGTTCGGGCATTTCTGGCCTATGGGGGAGACGTCGAACTTCGTTCCGGTTCCGTAACGATCCCCGGGGCCGGGTCCGGAAAATTCGATTTATGGACGTCCCACGGATGCGCGGAACGCAAATCGAATTTTCCGGACCCGGCCCCCTGTGGACACAACTACTGCTTCTCGAAGACCTGGATCACGCTGGCATCGTTACCCTCGGCGTCCCTGGCAGCAATAATTCGGCTGAAGCTTTTTCCATCCTCGGACAATACATCCTGGCCCTTGATCGTCATTCCGGCCATAGTCAGGACATATTCCCTGGTGCGCGGGTTTATTCGCCTGAAGGAGATCGTATACGGTTTGGGAGCGGGCGGCGATACCTTGACGGGGTATTCCTTGCCATCGAAGGCTGCGGTGTATTCCATGTGCTGCGGATTGCCGGCCGTATCGGTCTGGTGCACGACCATGCGCAGCGTATCGCCCTCGATTTCGATGATATTTGTGGAACTCGGGTGGGGCAATCGGCCTCCCGGGGCTTTGGATTTGGCCGGGTTCAACTTCCACGTGCCGGCCCATGGGTCGGCAGCCACGGCGACGGCGGCCAATGCCGCCAGGAAAAACAGAATCCCAACGATGGATCGTCTCATGTCATTTTCCTCTGCAATCAGGTAAACGGGCATCAAGAAGCGGATTTTCTCAATAGAAATCTGGCGCGAAATGCACCCGCAATGGAATGCAGGGCATTCAGCGTGAAATAATGCATATCCTAGGCGCCTTCGATAAGTTCTTCCGGCCGGCCAATCGGCGGAGCCCGAGGGTCAGAGCGTGCCCCGCACGTGCGGTATGCCGGCCGCGGGCTGCCCGCCGCCGACGCTGATCTCCACCGCGGACTTCGGCACTTCGTCGGAAGCGAGCGTGAAGCTCACCTTGCGCTGCTCGCCCGCACGCAGGGGAACCCGCCGGAATCCGCGCAGACTCCGCACCGGCGCCTCCTCGCCGGCTCCACCTCCGACGTATAACTGCACGACCTCTTCGCCGTCCCGGGCGGAAGCGTTCCTGACCGTGACATCGATTGTGGCTCCTGCCGGCGTTCGCTTCGCGCTCATCCCCGAATACTCGAAGCTCGAATAGCTCAACCCGAAGCCGAAAGGGTACAGGGGTTCGCCCTGAAAATACCGGTAGGTGCGGCCCTTCATGGCGTAATCGGTGAACGGGGGCAGTTGATCCACGCTCTTGTAGAATGTCACCGGAAGACGGCCCGCCGGATTGCTGACGCCCGCCAGGGTCTCCGCGATCGCCGTGCCGGCTTCCTCTCCGCCGTACCAGGCGGCGAGCAGAGCGCCGGCATGCCCGGCCGCGTAATTCGCCGAGATGGCGCTGCCGCTGGTCAGGACGACGACCACCGGCTTGCCCGTGGCGATGGCCGCCTTCACCAGATTTTCCTGCGGTTCGGGCAGGTCAAGATTTGTGCGGTCTCCGCCGCGAAAACCGGGGATGTTCACGCCCGGCATCTCTTCCCCTTCCAGCTCGGAGCTCAAACCGACGAAAACCACGGCGACGTCGGAATTCTTCACAAGCGCCTCGGCCTCGGCCAGGGCGGCCCCGGCCGGCGGAATCCATCCGAGTTGCACCGTGCCTCCCGAACCCGGCTGCCGGTATTCCACACGCAGGACGTATTTCCGGCCGCCTTCCAACAACACGCGTGCGCGCGCCGACCGCCCGGGCCCCATCGCCAATGGAGTCGAAGTCATCCGGGTGGAAGGACCCGTCCCGAAGGTGAGTTCCCTGTCGTCCAGGAACAAACGGGCCGTAGCCGTCCGGTTCCACATGCCGGTGCGAACAGCGAGGTCGTACTCGCCCGTCGCCGGCGGCGTCAAGGATCCCGTCCAGCGGATCGAGTAGGCTTCATGGCCGACCGCCGCGACGACGGCGGGGTCTTCCATTCCCATGTCGAAATATGCCCGAGGCTCCGTCCGGCGGAGCTTCGGGGCTCCCTCGAGGGCGGGATTGTCGAAATATTCGACCCGCAATCCGCGTCCGCCGCCGTCGGGCGGCGCAAGAAACGGCCTGGGAACCAACGCGTGAGTGGCGGCCGTGTAGGCAGCGCCAAGCGCATACCGCACCTCCGCAGCCGGAAACTGCCGCTCGATTCCTTCCAGCGGGGTAACCTGCCTGGACGAGATGCCGTTGTAATTGCCAAGCAGCGCGACGGGATCATCCGCCGAAGGGCCGACTACGGCCATCCTGCGAATCGATCGGTCCAATGGAAGGAGTCCGTTTTCGTTTTTCAGGAGCACGACCGCCTTCCGCGCCGCTTCCCGGGCCACTTCCCGGTGCGCCTGCGAATCGTTCTCGGAAATGGAAATCTTCGAAAACGGGACCCGCTCCGGAGGATCGAACATGCCCAGGCGGAATCGGGCAGCGAAGAGGCGCTCGAGGGAGCGGTCGATCTCGGCCTCGCTGATGCGGCCGGCCTTCACCTCATCCGCCAGGGTTCGATATTCGGTGCCGCAGGTGAGGTCGGTGCCCGCCTTGACGGCGGCCACGGCCGCGCCGCCGAGCGTGGGCGTGTATTTGTGATTCGCATGGATGTCGTTCACCGCACCGCAATCGCTCACCACATATCCCTCGAAGCCCCATTGCTCCCGCAATCGTTTTTGCAGCAGGTCCGGGCTTGCGCATCCCGGCAATCCGGCCACCGAGTTGTAGACGCACATGACCGAGCCGGCCTTTCCCTCCATGACCGTGGACCGGAAAGCCGGCAGATAGGTGTTCACCAGGTCGTATCCGCTCACCCGGGCATCGAATACGTGGCGCTGCGGCTCCGGCCCGCTGTGCACGGCGTAGTGCTTCGGCGTGGAAACAACCTTCAGGTAATGCGGGTCTTTCCCCTGCATCCCGGTGACGAACGCGACGCCCATGCGGCCGGTCAGATAGGGGTCCTCGCCGTAGGTTTCCTGCCCGCGGCCCCAACGCGGATCCCGGAAAATGTTGATGTTCGGCGACCAATAGGTCAGTCCGGCGGTGCGCCCGGGAAGGGTGGCGAGCGCATCCGGGCCCGAAGGGGCCGGACGCGTCAGGGCGTCGTTGTATTTGGCCCGCGCCTCGGTGGAGATGATATCCGCCACGCGAACCATCAAATCGACGTCCCAGGTCGCGGCGAGCCCGATGGCCTGCGGGAATACGGTCGCGCGGCCCTGGGCCACGCCGTGCAACGCCTCGTTCCACCAGTTATACGCGGGCACGCCGAGGCGCTGAATCGCGGGAGCCGTGCTCTGCATCTGCAGCACCTTTTCCTCCAGCGTCATGCGTGCGACGATATCCGTAGCGCGCCGCGCCGGCGACAGATCCGGATCCAGATAGGGCGCAGGGCCCGGCTGCTGTGCGAAGGACGCCGAGCCGATCAGCCAAAGCAAGGCGATGACACACCGATTGCGCTTCATTTCGATTTCTCCTGTTTCGCTCCTGGCGGCGATGCCGCTATTTTACTATTCCGACCCTGATCTGTGTAAACGAATGCGCCGGAAAGGAATAGGACATGCGGTTGCCTTCCGTCCGGATTTCCTTTGTCACGGGGGTATACCGGTCCCGCTTGTCGTATGTGAAGGGTTCGGTCAGCGATTCGGTCGCGACCAGGCTTGCTTCCGCCTTCCCGGTCCATGCGCCGGAGGTGCCGACGATGTCGGCCGTGATGGATTTGTCCTTGTGCCGGTTGACGACGTTGATGAAGACGGCGTTGTCTTCCCCGGCATACACCGCGGTAACATCGAGGTAAGGAATGCCCTTGTATTTATCGGTGTCGAAAGCGCCGCTTTCGACATAGGTGTCGATGGAATTGCCGCGGCAGTTGTTGGAGAACAGTTTGTAAATGCTGAACAACGGCGTCTTGTACGTCCCCCTTTTCGCGTCGCTCGCCAGCAGCGTTGTGAGCATCGTAAAGTTGGACATCTTTACCGTATCCGCATGGCGAATAAACGAGTTCAGCGATTGCGCCACCGGCAGCACCGACAGGAAGTCCCTCCCGATGACGCCCCACTCGTCAAAGGAAATATGGATCGGATTCCTGAATCCCTTCATGGTCCTGACCGCGTCGATCCCGGCCGCCGTTACCCGGATCTTTTCCTCGAAATCCATCGCGCTCTGCCCCATGTACGCGTAATAGTCGGGGGAGCTTTCCCAATAGCGATGAATGGAGATATAGGAGACGATATCTCCGAGCCCCGTCAGCACTTTGCGGTTCCATTCCACCCATCCACCGGTGCTTTCATAGTAGGAGGATCCGGATGCGACGAACCGGATCGAGTCGTCCACGGCTTTCATCGCCTTGGCCGCTTCACGCGCTATTTTGACGTAATCCTCGGCGCTTTTATGGCCCAGTTCCCAGGGCGCGCCGTCCACTTCATTTCCGAGATCCCATATCTTTACACCGTACGGTTGCTCGTGCCCGTTCCTGGCCCGCAGGTCGGAGTAATAGGTGCCCTTGGGGTAGTTGGCGTATTCCACCCAATAGCGCGCGTCATCGATCGTGCCGAGGCCCAGGTTGACGCAGATGACATTCTCGCTCCCTATGGCCTTGTTGAGTTCGACCCATTCGTCCGTGCCGACATGATTGGTATCGACCCCGCTCCACGCCAGGTTGATGCGCGCGGGACGTTTGTCTTTGGGGCCGATGCCGTCCTGCCAGTTGTATGCCATGACGTAATTTCCGCCCGGCCACCGCATGTTGGTGATTTTGAGCTCCTTCATTGCATTGATATAGTCTCGCCTGAAACCGCTTTCGTTGGCGAGCGGAGATGCCGGATCGTACAGGCTTCCGTACAGCGTGTTGAGGCTCCCGGTTTCGGGCAGGCCCTGCTCCTTCCCGGAAAACTGAATCGGCTCCATAAATACGCCGTAGATTTTGGGGTCGATTTGCGCGATAGTCCTGTCGATGTCGATTTTGATTTTTGCCGTCTGCGCGGACAGCGCGACGGGCAATAGGAGAAACAGGGGGAACAAAAGTTTTTTCATGGCGGCGGGCTCCCATATTCGGCAATGCGTCATGCGCGGCCTGCGAGTTCCGGACAAGGCCGGAGCATCTCTTTATTACTCAAAAACGAGTGCAATGTCACGATGGAAAAACGAACCCGGCGATCCGCTCCGGCCCGGGTAGAATACGGGGAAGGACCGGCACGGGATGGCGGCGCTACACCCAGGATCGGAGGATATCCATCATGAAACGCTCCATCGGTTTTGCCTTATTGTTCGGTATGGTTGCCGTTGCGGCAATGGCACAAAATCAGGCGGGAACATCCGCCGGTACCTGCGACCGCGAATGCCTGCGCGGCTTCATCACTCAATACCTGGATGCCTTGATCCGTCACGATCAGAAGATCCTCCCGACCGCCCCCGCCGTGCGCTTTACGGAAGACACAAAGACGCTGCCCCTGGGGGAGGGATTGTGGAAGGGTGCCTCGAAACTCCGGCCGTACCGGCAGGACTTCCTGGACGTCCGTGAGGGTATGGCGGCGTCGCACGTCGTCGTCGAGGAGAACGGGACGCCCGTGATGCTGGCGTTGCGGTTGAGGATCGAAAACAGGAAGATTACGGAAATCGAAACGATGGTCACTCGGAACAAGGCGGAGGGCGCGCTCTTCGATGTCGAAAAGCTGACGACTCCGCGTGCGGCCATGAACGTCGTGCCCGAAGCGTCCCAGCGGATGCCGCGGGCGGAACTGATCCGGATCGCGGAAATCTATGCCGAAGGCCTGATGGTGGGCGGCAATTTCGATGCGGTCCATGCGCCATTCGCGCCGGACGCCTATCGCATCGAGAATGGAGTCATCACCGCCGGTCCCGGCGCCCGGGCGGGCAGCGAAAATATTCGCACGCAAAGGGTCATGGCGCACCCCGACATCAGTTACCGAATCGCGGCCGTGGATGAGGAGATGGGCGTGGTGCTGTTTCGTCTCGATTTCGGGAACACCAAAAACTACGGACCCGGGAATGCCCTGACGCTATTCGAGGCGTTCAAGATTTACGGGGGTCAGATCCACGCGGTCGAGGCGTTCATGGACATCATGCCTGAGAACACGCCCTCCGGTTGGCCGGACTATGAGGTCAGGAAACCCACCCGATTCTCAGGGCCTGCGCCGGAATAACTTCCCATGGGATTCGGAATCGGTGTTTCAAACCGTCTGCGCCGAATCCCCTGCGTCGGGCCTCCCCGCCTCTGCCCGTCCTGTGCGCGCGCCAAAGCGGAAATGTTTGTCCCCGCATGATTCAGTGCGCGCCAACGGCGATTCAGTGCCACGCGCCCGCACATGGGGGAATCATTACGCAATGGCGGTTGACACAGATTTGTGACACAATCGGCCAATAGCCGATGCCGTATGGCATGACCGAGGAGGTCGAAGATGAGGAAAACCGGCTCCCTGATGGGAATGTTTATTGTCAGCATCTGCCTTTTCGCCCGACCGGGTCAAAGCCAGGGGCAGGCAAACGGCAACCACTGGGTAAGCGCATGGAGCAGCGCCATGCATGCCCCTCTTGCGTTTGTGCCGGGGCAAGCCATTTCCGGATTGGAGAATCGGACGCTTCGAATGATCGTGCGTCCGACCATCGCCGGCGAGCGCGTGCGCATTCGATTCTCCAACGCCTGCGGGGATCAACCTCTGCCCATCGGCGCCGCTCACATCGCGTTGGCGTCCGAAGACGGCAGGATCGTTGCGGCATCGGATCGGGCTCTGACATTTTCCGGACAGGCATCGACCCGCATTCCGCAGGGCGCCCCGATGTTGAGCGATCCTGTGGATTTGAAGTTTCCGGCTTTTGCGGAGATCGCGGTCAGTATTTTCCTTCCGGCCAAAGTGGGCAGCGTGACTTACCATTGGGCCGGACAAAAACCGACCTATCTTTCGGGGCCGGGGGATTTCACCGCATCGGCGGAAATACCGAACCCGACGACGAACACGTCGTGGTTCTTTCTCTCGGGCCTGGAGGTGCTTGCGCCGGGCCCAACCGTAACGATCCTGGCACTCGGAGATTCGATCACGGACGGCGTCGGCGCGACCCAGGGCGATTACAATGATTGGCCGAATCTTCTGGCGAACCGGCTGGCGGGTCAGAACGGCCTGCCCGGAGTGGCGGTGGTCAATTCCGGGATCGGCGGCAATCGCGTTCTTCACGATGGCGCCGGAATCAGCGCGCTCGCGCGCTTCGATCGGGATGTATTGGCGCAGCCGGGCATCGCCGGCATCATTCTTCTCGAAGGAATCAACGACATCGGCTGGCCCCGCATGAAGCTTCCGGCCCCGCCTCCGGGGGATCCTGCGCGGGGCGCCGCGGCGAAGGCATCTCCTTTTGCCGGGGAGTTTGTCGGTGCGCAGGATATTATCGCGGGATATCGGCAGGTCATCGATCGCGCGCACCAGCACGGAATCAAGGTATTTCTAGCGACGCTGTTGCCCTATGAAGGCGCGGACTACTACACCGGGGACGGGGAGGCCATTCGCTCGGCGATCAACCAATGGATCCGCAAGGGCGGCACGGCGGACGGCTTCTTCGATTTCGACAAGGCCGTCCGCGATCCGAACCGTCCGCGGCGTTTTCGCGACGGGTATCACTCCGGCGACAATCTGCACCCGAGTACGATCGGCTACAAGGCGATGGCCGATTCCGTCGATCTCGCCGTGCTGAGAGGAATCGGGCCCGCAAAAACCGCCAAGACCATAAAAGAAAAATAGAAACAGGGGGAATTGCCATGAAATTGTCCGAAGAAGTGGGAAACGGGATCACCCGGAGGGATTTCTTCAAGAATACGGCGATCGGGGGAACCGCGGCTTTCGCTGTGGGTGCCGGAGGCATGGCGATTCCGGTGTCGGCCCAATCCGCCAGGTCCGCACGGATATCCGCCAAGACGGTCCGCGAGGCCGCCCGTGAGACGAAGGTGTGCCGCACCGCGGATGTCGTGGTCGTGGGCGGGGGTCCCGGCGGGATCGGCGCGGCCGTGGCGGCGGCAAGGAGCGGCGCGGACACGGTTCTTATCGAAAGATACGAACACCTGGGCGGCATGGGCACCGGCGGGCTGGTCACCATCATCCCCGCCATGACCGACAGGAGCGGCAAACAGGTGATCGCCGGAATCACCCAGGAGTGGATCAAGAGGCTGGATGCCAGGGGAGCGGCCGATTACCCGAAGAAGGAACACTGGGGTTCAACCGATAAAAAACTCATCGAGTATTATAGAAACCGTTCCCCTTTTTACGCCACGGGGAACACCGTCGGATATTCCGCGCACATCGATGCGGAGATATCGAAATGCCTGTTTCAGGACATGATGAAAGAAGCGGGTGTCAAGACCTACCTCCATTCATGGGGGACGGAGCCCATAATGGACGGCAACAAGGCCAGGGGGGTCATCTTCGAGAGCAAATCGGGCAGGCAGGCGGTGCTGGCCAAGGTGGTCATCGACTCCACCGGAGACGGCGACCTGTTACCCTATGCCGGGGCGGCCTTCGAGACCCAAATCGACAAAAGCCTGAGGATGTCAAACCTTTCCTTTTCCTACTGGATCGACAACGTCAATCTGAAAAAATACGAGGACTACAAGAAATCCAGGGCCAAGGAACTGGCCGAAAAGATGCGCGAAGTCCGGAAGCTTGGCGGAACGCCGGGATTTCTGACCAGCAACCTGAAAGACCAGGAGAACGTGGTCTGGTGCTTCCCCCGCTACGCGAACAAGAGCCAGTACGATGTCGAGGAGCTTACACGGGTGGAATTTTTGGGCCGCAAGGAGATGTTGATCACCCACGATTTCTACAAGAAACATATTCCGGGTTTTGAGAGGAGCTTCATCGTCCTGTCGAATTCGCAGCTCGGCACGCGCGGCGGCAGACGGGTTGTCGGGGATTACGTCGTCACTCAAAAGGACATGAAGGCAAAGACGCCCTTCAAGGATACCATCGCCGTATTCCCCAATATCGATGATCAAAATCCCTTGATGTACATGCCCTATCGCTGCCTGATACCGCGCAACGTCAACAATATGCTCGTCGCCTGCCGGGCGTTTTCATCCGATGCCGTCGTAAACGACTCTTTCAATCTGATACACCATTGCGTCTGCCTCGGGCAGGCGGCCGGAACCGCGGCGGCCCAATCCATCAAGAGCGGCGTGGATCTCAGGAAAATCAATATAGGGGCGTTGCAGGCAAGCCTGAAAAAGCAGGGTGTCGTCCTGCCCGGTTAGGCGGCGCCCATCCAAAAACGTTGGTTTTTGAAGGACGCGATTGCAGAGGAATTCCAGACACGAGAATGAACTGCTCCGCCAGGGTCCGGGGGAAGATTTCGGGGCTCCGGCGGAGCGGAGAGGTTTTTGCCGAATGACGAAAAAGGGCCGCCTGTATGTGAGACTTGGTTGCTTCCTGGCGGCAACTCTTTTGCTGTTGCCGTTGCCTTTCTGGGTGGATAGCTCGAGGATATTCGTTCAAGCCAGCTCCTTTGTCACCCTATGCACGATTCTGGCGGGTGGAGCCGTCTGGGTGGGGTCCATCCTCGGCCTTGCGTTTTCCGTAATCGCCGTGGTGCGCAAGAGATGGTTCTGCCGTTATATCTGCCCGGCCGGCCTGCTACTGGATGCTGCCTCGGGCTTGAAATTGCCGGGGAGGACCTGGTGGAAGCGCTGCCCTCCCATAGGCAAATACGTCGTTTTGCTCACGGCCGCCGGTGCAATTATGGGTTATCCGCTCTTTTTGTGGATGGACCCATTGGCGCTTTTGAACAATGCATTTTCCGTATACAGGGCCGGCGGTGTCCTGTCTGCCATGGCCTCCGTGTCCGGCATGGTTTTGCTTCTCTTGTTGGCAATCACCTCGGGCGATTTCTGGTGCGCCCGTATATGCCCGCTGGGCGCCACGCAGGACCTGCTGGAAAAGCTCGGATCTTTTTTCCGGGCTTTCCGGAAGACACCCGGAACGGACGCCCGGGCAAAGACTGCCCCCGGGCTTTCATTTTCGGCGACAAGGAGAGTGTTTATTGCCGTCGCCGCGGGTTTGGGATGCAGCCTGGCGGCGCAAAAGATCGGTCAGACAAGATCCGGCGATGGTCCGTTGCGGCCGCCCGGCGCGATTAAAGAGAACGAGTTTACCGGATTGTGCATGCGATGCGGCAATTGCATCCGTGCCTGTCCATCCGGGATCATTCATGCGGATACGGGACAATCCGGAGTCCTTGGATTTCTGTCCCCCGTCATCCGGTATGAAACGAGTTACTGCAGCGAAGAATGCAATGCCTGCACGACGGTATGCCCCAGCGGGGCCTTGCAGAGCATGAACCTGGAGCAGAAAAACAGGTATGTGATAGGAAAGGCCGGTGTGGACGCCGCCCTGTGCTTGTGGGGCGTTAGCGAATGCAACGCCTGTGTGGGGTCCTGTCCCTACGAGGCAATCAAGGTCGAATGGAATGAAGAAGCCTATGAGTCCTTTCCGGGTGTCGATCCCCTGAAATGCAACGGCTGCGGCGCCTGCGAGGCGGTGTGTCCCACCGGAGATCTGAAAGCAATAAAGGTCTGGAAATCGAATGAATGAATTTTCCGGCGTCGGGCAGCGGGGTATCCGTTCGAAGGATAGGGAGAACCGGCTGCCGTTTTCGCCGCAAGGGCTCCTATCCCGCTCCTGGCAACTCTCTGCCTCGGCGTATGATTTCGGCTGCCGATAAGATCAATATGTCTGCTTGGACGCCCAAGTCTTGATCTCGGGGCATTGCACGGCGGAATCCGGTCGGTGAAGTTGATTTTTTGATACACGCTGGCCTTATTGCAGGCCGCCGCGGGTTAACGCGGGCGCAGCTGCGCATGGAGATCCCGCAGCCGATCCAGGCAGGGCTCGCACCAGGATAAATCCGACGGGGCCGGTCCGGCATAAAGCTTCCGATAGCGCCGGTATTTTCGCAATAGAAGCGCGCGGGAAGGCTCCGACCGCAGCTGAGTCATGGAGGCAAGCGTACGGTTCATCAGACTGAGCGGCGTCCCGATTTTTGCTATATCCGACGGATGAGAAAGAAACCATCGGGAGGCCCGGATATGGCTCCGAACCAGGTCCGCGGTCTCCGGACAGTACCTTACTGCATAGTTGTTGGTGGTGCACAACCAGCGAGGCTTCGTAGACGGGAACAGGAACTTCCGGATCAGCCCGAGCCGATGCGGAAAAGAAATGGGGACCTCCAGGAAGCGGCTCGGCCAATAGCAGCCCATGCGGTCATCCCAGCCGTTCTCCAGCGTCTTTGCCAGATCCGGGGAAAACCAATCGTCGTCATCAACCGGAACCGCGATGGCGCCATCCGGGACATCGCCGGGGGATCCCACGATCGCGCCCTGAATACGGGACAGGTTGAGTTGAGCAATCCGCTTCAATTCGGCGCGGTAATGATGGTATGGCATACGGAAGGTCTTGTTCCATAATTCGATCCCGGCCCGGACTTCCTGGGGAATCTGCGCCCGGAATGAGGTCTCGTCGGTCCAATCCAGCGTCTTCCGAACCGCGATATAAATCATCGGATCAAATCCAGGACGTGTTATGCATAGGGCGCATGGGCTGCCCTTTCAGCGTGACGGCCGCCTATCCGGCTTCGGTCAGATCCGGTTTTAGGGGCTTTCTCCGCCGCCGATAACATATAATATGCAATTTTCGACGCTTTGGAACTGTTTACGGGTCGGATTTTACGGCAGAGTCCGGGCACGGGAAACGGATTGTGGATAGACCCTCGCCTTATAGGAAGATGGAGTCGCTGTGGCAGCGCCATGCCTCCCGAATTCTATGCCTGGCGATAGGATTGACCCTGCTTTCCGTGATGCTGAGAACGCTGCCCGGATTGCATCGTCTTTTGTTTGTTGAACACCCCAGGGGCGCAACGGACCTGCTCCTGCGCTATGCGGAGCTTCAGCGTTGGTTTGCCGGGGCGCCGGTTTACGGGGGAACCATTTACGCGGCCTATCCGCCTGCCAGCTACATGCTGCTCTTCCCCTTTATAGGATGGGTGGATGAAACCGCCGCCCGTTGGATCTGGTGCATCCTGTCGATTGTGGAATTGGCGCTCCTCTCGCGCTGGACCATAAAGATGACCCGCACTACCGCGCGCCTGGAAAAGGCCGTTATTCTTCTGACGTTTTTCTCCGCATACCCCATCACGCTCACGCTCGGAAGCGGACAGTTGGGGATTCACATCTTGGCGCTTATTCTGGGTGCCCTGCTTCTATCCAGATCCGGCTCCGGTTGGCTTGCCGACCTCGGAACCGGGGCCCTGCTCGTTTTTGCAGCCGCCAAACCAAGCTTCGGCGCGCCACTCTATTTCGTCTTCCTGTTTGCCGTGGGACGGCTTCGCCCAGTCCTGATCGCCGTATGCGGCTATGGTCTGTTGACGGCCCTGGCGCTGTCCTTTCAATCATCGCCCCCTGGGCAAATGCTAGGCGATTATTACGGCAAGAGCACGGAAGTCATCAACGCGTTTGGGGGCGCCCATATCGCGCGCTGGATGCACATCATGGGATGGGGCGAATGGACCTCCCTGGCTTCCATCGCCCTGTTCCTGGCCCTGGGCTTATGGATATATCGCAACCGTCATGCGGATGTGTGGATTCTCCTGGGCGTGTCTGCCGTCATCGCGCGCGTATGGACCTATCATGCACCATACGATGACCAGCTGATCTTCCTGGCCATGATTCCCCTGCTGCGTTGGCTGCGGCAGGATGGAATGGAGGAAAGGCTCAAGCTTCCGGCCGCATGCCTGCTGGCGTTTGCCTGGCTGGCCATGTTCATGCCCGCCCGCACGCTCTATTTTCCCTGGCCCTGGAACCTGCCATACCACGCAGGATTGCCGATCCTATGGGGTCTCATGCTGATTCTCCTGGTCCGGGTGGCACGCTTCGAACACATCAGCCAAATGGCAGAAAACTCCCGACTTTCTGCTAAAATGCCGCGATAGCCAGGGGGAAGCCACCGCAGGCAGCACGGTGCACCCGAAGCCTGGGCAGCGGGAGAGCGCCCGTTTTCGGGGCTTACGGCGGGGAGACGGCATTGGAATCCATCACTGAGCTTTTCAGAATCGGCATGGGGCCGTCCAGCAGCCACACGATGGGACCGCGGTTTGCGGCCGGCATCTTCCGCGAGCGATATCCGTCTGCGGCGGGGTATCGCGTCACCTTGTATGGAAGCCTTGCCGCCACGGGCCCCGGGCACCTGACGGACGTCGCCGTCAGGAGCGCATTCGGTTCCCGCGATCTGGAAGTGAGTTGGAAACCGGAAGAGGAACTTCCCCTGCACCCGAACGGGATGCGTTTCGAAACCTTGTCCGCCGAAGGGGAAAGCCTCGTCGGCTGGGAGGTGTACAGCGTGGGCGGCGGCGCCCTGCGCGATACGGGGAGCCTGCCCCCGCCGAGACGGGTCTATGACCTGAAAAGCATGGGCGAGATTCTGGACCAATGCAGGCAGAACGGCCAATCCCTCTGGGAATATGTCGAAGCCCGCGAAAGAGCCGGAATCTGGGAGCATTTGAGAAATGTGTGGAAGGTCATGCAGGCAGCCATCGACCGGGGATTGCACGCGGAAGGCGTTCTGCCGGGCGGGTTGGGACTGGCGCGCAAGTCGTGGGCGTTTGAGCGCAAAGCCGCTCTTTCGGGTCCGCTCCTGCAGAGGCGGGGACTGATCTCGGCGTACGCACTTGCAGTTTCCGAAGAAAACGCCTCGGGCGGAGAAATCGCCACGGCGCCCACATGCGGTTCGTGCGGAATCCTCCCCGCGGCGCTGAAATACCTGCAGGGCGTCCTCGACTGCACGGAGGTCTCCGTTCTGCGCGCGATTGCGACCGCCGGCGTCATCGGCAATCTGGCGAAACACAATGCCTCGATTTCGGGAGCGGAAGTGGGCTGTCAGGGGGAAGTGGGGGTCGCCTGCGCAATGGCCGCGGCTGCGGCGACCCAGCTTCTGGGCGGGACTCCCCCCCAGATCGAATATGCGGCTGAAATGGGGCTGGAACACAACCTCGGTCTGACCTGTGATCCGGTAGCGGGGCTGGTGCAAATCCCCTGTATCGAGCGGAACGCCTTTGCGGCAAACCAGGCGCTTACCTGTGCCGAATATGCCCTGTTTACCGACGGCGGGCATCGGATATCCTATGACGAGGTCCTATCCGTCATGCGCGAAACCGGCCGCGCCCTGCCCTCTCTCTATCGCGAAACCTCCACCGGCGGACTCGCCGCCGCATACCTTCGCCGCAAACGGTAACCTCGAGTTCAACCCAAAGACCCGGGCCGGCGGGCGTAATGCGGCCGGAGAAGGGCCCCGGGTGCACCTGCGAGGTTCCGTTGACCTAGCCCGCATTATTCAGGGATGGTTCGTCGCGAGGCGGTGCGGACGGGCGTGGCTGCAAGGCGCGCGAAGGGAGGATTCCGGAGGCGGTCCTGCAGC
>CAZTHE010000020.1:0-14469 GCA_964613495.1 uncultured Acidobacteriota bacterium
TGAGGATGTCGTTCTGGATCGTGCCGTTGAGGTCCTGCGTCCGGACGCCCTGCTCTTCGGCGGCCACGATGTAGAACGCCATGACGGGCAGCACCGCGCCGTTCATGGTCATCGACACGGACATCTGCCCGAGCGGGATCCGGTCGAACAGGATCTTCATGTCCTCGACCGAGTCGATCGCGACGCCGGCCTTGCCGACGT
The DNA here is from genome assembly GCA_964613495.1 of uncultured Acidobacteriota bacterium. Classification (GTDB taxonomy): domain Bacteria; phylum Acidobacteriota; class UBA6911; order UBA6911; family UBA6911; genus UBA6911. Next base: position 202 of record CAZTHE010000020.1, read on the forward strand.
CGCCGACGACGCGTTCGTTGTCGGAGTCGTACCCGCGGTGCGTGGCCAGGTCGAACGCCACGGAGAGGCCTTTCTGGCCGGCGGCGAGGTTGCGCCGGTAGAAGGCGTTCGACTCCTCGGCGGTCGAGAATCCGGCATACTGGCGGATCGTCCACGGCTGCATGGCGTACATGGTGGAGTAGGGGCCGCGCAGGAACGGGGCGACTCCGGCCGCGTAGTCCAGGTGGTGCATGCCGGCGAGGTCCTCGGCCGTATACAGCGGCCGGACGGCGATTTCCTCGGCCGTGCGCCAGCCGGTGTCTCCCCCCGCCGCGGCGGCCCGGTTCCGCGGGCGGACCTGGTATTCGATCTTCGTGAAATCCGGTTTCATTCCCCGCTCCTCATTCCAAGTCTGTTTTGCCATTCGGTCAGCGTTTCGACCGCGTCGCTGAACACGTGTACGAAGCCCTGCACCCCGGCCGCCTCGAGCGCCGCGATCTGGTCCTTCGGGTTGCCGGCCACGAGCACGGGGACGTTCACGCCGGCGCACACCTCGCGGGCAAACTCGGGATATTCCGGATCGGAGCTGCACAGCACGACCAGGTCCGCATCCGTGCCCGCGTATTCCTCCGACTGCTCGACGTCGAACGCGGCGCAGCCGAAGAAATTCAGGCAGAAGTTGGCCCGGGCGCCCTTCATCTTGACGTCTCCGCGCACCAGCAGCAGGACCTTGGGGTAGCGCCCGGAGGCCAGGGCGTGCTCGACGGTGCGCCGGCGGATCTTTTCGAAAGGCTCGGCGACCCGCACCTGGGGAAGGGAACTGTCCCAGGGGGCCGGGACGGCGGTTTCGGACCGCTTCTCGGCGAGGTTGGGGTAGTTGTTCACCCCGACGAGCACGCGGCGGCGGCTGGACACCGCCTTTTCGCGGGCCGCGCGCGACGCGGCCAGGGCCCTGCCGACGGAGCCGGAAGCGAGCGCCCTGGAGTAGCCGCCCTCCGCTTCGACCCGCTGGAAGAGCTTCCAGGATTCGCGCGCGATGGCGTCGGTCAGCGCCTCGATGTAATAGGATCCGCCCGCGGGGTCGGCCACCGCGTCCACGTGCGACTCCTCGCGCAGGATGCGCTGGATGTTTACGGCCACGTGGGCGTCGAAGCCGAACGCCTCGACCGTCAGCCGGTCGCAGCCGCCGATGACGGCTGCGAGCGCCTCGGTGGTCGCGCGCAGCTGGTTGGTGGCGGAGTCGCACACGCTCTTGTTCCGCCGCGGCGTGCGCACGTGCAGCCGCAGGATGCAGGACGCGCCGTCCTTCGGGCCGAACGCGGCGACGGCCTGCTCCCAGAGGATGCGCGCGGCGCGCAGCTTTGCGATCTCCACGAAATAGCCGGGCCCGACGGCCATGACGAATTCGATTCCGCGGGCCGCCTCGTCCACGGTCCGGGAGGCCGATCGCGCCGCCAGGCGCTCCACGCCGGCCGCGAGCGCATACCCCAGCTCCTGGACGGCGTGCGCGCCGGCTTCGTGCAGCCAGTCGGCGCGGATCGCGTCCGGTGCCGGGGCGGCGTCTTCCACGGTCTCCCACCCGCGCTCCGTGCGCCGGGCCGAAATCTGCGCTTCCAGTCCGGCCAGGACGTCGCGCCGGTAATAGGGGCGGACGGCCAGTCCTTCCTCGGTGCGCCAGACGAGTCTCTTGCCGTAGTCGGCGCCCTTGAGGTCGCGCGCGATGGCCTTTTCCCAGTCGGCGGTCGCGACCGCGGGGAATTCCGTCTCGAGATTCAGGGCTTCGGTTCCGGGCGCGGGATCACTCATGGGCGCCCTCCTGGACCACCTCGATCAGGTACCCGAATGCGGCCGCTTCCGTGGCTTTGGGGTGGATGAAGAAAACCATGGTGCCGCGCGATCCCTTGCGGGGAGCCTTGTCGACGAGCTTGAACCCGTTTTCCTTCAGGTAGTCGAACGCCTTTTGGATGTCGGCGACGCGCAGCGCGACGTGCGCGAGGCCGCCGCGGCCTCCGTTCTTCTCGATCTGTTTGGCCACCGGGGAATCCGCGTTCAGCGGCTCGATCAGCTGGACGAGGTTCGGCCCGCCGCCGATCCGCAGCAGGACCTCGCGCACCTGGTCGGTGCCGAGCACGTCCTCGCGGTGCATTTCCGTGAACCCCATGGTCTTATATGCCTGGACGTGTGCCTCCAGTTCGCCGGGTCTCACCGAAATGGCGACATGATCGAAAAACAAAAACCCCGGTATCTGTTCCATCTGTGCGTGCATCATTCAAACTCCACCACGACCTGTCCGGACTGGACGCTGTCCCCCTCCTTGACGGGGATCGCGGCGATCTTGCCCGGAGCGGGCGCCGTTATGTTCGTTTCCATCTTCATCGCCTCCAGCACCAGCATTACGTCGCCGGTCTGGATCGTCTGACCGACCTGCACCGCCATGCGCATCACGATGCCGGACACGGGGCTGCGGCAGACCTTGGCTTCGTCCACCGGCTTGCTGTCCGCGGTTGAGGCCGCGGGCGCCGGGCCGGGAGCCGGAGCCGCCGGGACCCGCACGACGGACGGTCCCATGGGCCAGCCGCGCATCAGCGGCGCAGCGGCGGTGGGCTCCACCGCCTCGACCTCGACTTCGTACTTTTTCCCGTCAATAGCAATATTCAGTTTCATCGCGACTCCTAGTTGTGCTGCAGGTAATGGGAGGCCTGGATGGACACGCGCCCCTGCCGGGCCCAGGCGTCCGAGCTGAGCAGCCGGATCCGTTTGATGCGGACGCGCACCCCCAGGTACGCGGCCAGGGCGGCCGAAATTGCGATCAGCTCGTCTTCCGTGATTTCCTGTTTCGGCGGCGGGGCAGGGGACGCCGGTTCGGCCGCCGGCCGGAGCGGCGGCGGCGCTTCGACGGCCGGCTTCTCCGGTCCCGCGGCCTCGAGCGTCGCGACGCGTTCCGCGAGAGCCGCGAGCTGCGCCTGGACGCTCTCCAGGAGCGCCGCAACATCCTTGATCGTTGTCTTTGCCATGTCTCTACCTCGGCTCTACAGCGGGATCAGGCCGTGCTTCTTGGCAGGCCGCAGCTCGCGTTTCGTGTGGACGTACTCCAGGGCCTGCGCGATGTGCTGGCGCGTCAGGGCGGGTTCGATGACGGCGTCCACCAGCCGGCGCCCGGCGGCCACATACGGATTGGAGAACGCCTCGCGGTACTTTTCGATGAGCTCCTTGCGCTTGGCCGCCTTGTGCTCCGCTTCGTGGATCTCCTTGCGGAACACGATCTCGGCCGCGCCCTCGGCCCCCATCACGGCGACTTCGGCCGTGGGCCAGGCGTAGACGCGGTCCGCCCCGAGGTCCTTGCCGCACATGGCCAGGTAGGCGCCGCCGTAGCTCTTGCGCAGGATCACCGTGACCTTGGGAACCGTCGCGGCGGAGTAGGCGAACAGCATCTTCGCCCCGTGGCGGATGATACCGCCGTATTCCTGCTGCACGCCCGGCAAAAAGCCGGGCACGTCGACGAACGTCAGCAGCGGGATGTTGAAGGCGTTGCAGAAGCGGATGAAGCGCGACGCCTTGTTCGAGGCGTTGATGTCCAGGACGCCCGCCTGCACCGACGGCTGGTTCGCGATGATGCCGATCGACCGGCCGCCGATGCGCGCGAATCCGACGACGATGTTGGTGGCGTACCCCGACTGCACTTCGAGGAAATCGGCGAAGTCCACAACGCGCAGGATCACGTCGCGCACGTCGTACCCTTTTTTGGTCTCGGTCGGGACCACCCCTTCGAGTTCCGGGTTCGGCTCGAAATTGGGATCGGGTTCCGCCTGCGGCGGGTCTTCCAGGTTGTTGGACGGCAGGAAGCTGAGGAGCTTCTGGCAGATCGCGATGGCGTGGCTGTCGTCTTCGGCGACGAAGTGAATCACGCCGGAGTGCGTCATGTGGGCGTCCGGGCCTCCCAGCTGCTCCGACGTCACGCTCTCGCCGGTGACGCTCTTGATGACCGACGGGCCGGTGATGAACATCTGCGCCTGCCGCGTCTGGACGATGAAGTCGGTCAGGGCGGGGCTGTAGGCCGCGCCGCCCGCGCAGGGGCCGCAGATGAGGGAGATCTGGGGCACGGCGCCGGAGAGCATGACGTTGGTGTAGAAGACCTTGCCGTAGGCCGAGAGCGAATCGATGCCTTCCTGGACCCGCGCGCCGCCGGAATCGTTGATGAAGATGAAGGGCGATCCCGTTTTCAGGGACTGTTCCATGATCTCGGCGACCTTGACGGAATGCACCTCGCCGGCGGATCCGCCCGCGACGGTGAAGTCTTGGCTGGCCAGGTGCACCAGCCGTCCCTGGACGGAGGCGGCGCCCGTGACCACGCCGTCGGCCGGGAATTCCTTCCCCGCCATGCCGAACAGCACGGCGCGGTGCTCGGCGAACAGGCCCGCTTCCTCGAAGCTGTCGGCGTCCACCATCAGCTGAATGCGCTCCCGCGCGGTCAGCTTCCCCTCCTTGTGCTGCTTCTCGAACTTGTCGGGGCCTCCCCCCTGCATGGCGCGCTCGCGCCGCTTCCGCAACTCGTTGACCTTTTCCTGCATCGTATGATGAGCCATGGATCGTGATTCTCCCTGATAGCCTACGCCGGCGACACCGTGACGCGGTGCGTGGTTTCGTTCAGTTTTACATCATAGGTGATGGTTGTGCGCACCGGGCCCTTGCCGCTGTCCTGCGCCGGGCCGGACGCGCCCGGCGCCGGGGCTTCGGCCGATTGCGCGTTGGGATCCTTGCCCAGATTTTTGGGACCCTTTTCGCGCGCGGCGAAGAATTTGGGCGCCACCTGCGGGAACATGGCCACGGTGAGGACGTCTTCATCGCTGCCGTTGCATCCGGGCAGTTGCAGCGCCGCGTCGCGGAGCCCGTGCCACTCCGGCTTCAACAGGTCGGCGGGACGGCACGTGATCGGCGGCTTCCCGGTCTGCTTGGCGGCCAGCTCGATGACTTCCGGATTCCGCGGCCCGATGGTCTCGCCGTAGTAGCCCAGCATCAGGTCGGCGAACTCCCCGGTCAGGACCTTGTATTTGCCCATCAGCACGTTGAAGACGGCCTGCGATCCCACGATCTGGCTCGTGGGCGTGACCAGCGGGGGATAGCCCGAGTCCTTGCGCACCACCGGCACCTCGGCCAGCACCTGGTCCGTCCGGTCGTCGGCCTTCTGCTGCTTCAGCTGGCTTTCCATGTTGGACAGCATGCCGCCGGGGATCTGGCTTTCGAAGATCTCCGTCTCCACGCCGGTGATGTTCGAGATGAATTCCCTGTAGCGCGGGGCGATCTTCTGGAAGTGCTTCTTGATCTTCATCAGGCGCTTCTTGTCGATCTGCGTGCCGAAGCCGGTGCCTTCGAGCATCTCCACGAGGCTCTCGGTCGGGTTGTGGCCGGGCCCGAGGCTCAGGGCGCTGATCGCGGTGTCGACCCCGTCGGCGCCGGCCTCGATGGCCTTCATCAGGCTGACCATGGTGACGCCGGTGGTGGCGTGCACGTGGACCTGCACGCGCACGTTTTCGCCGCAGGTTTCCTTGATGCCCTTGACCAGCTCGTACGCGGGCTGCGGCTTGAGCAGCGCCGCCATGTCCTTGATGCAGATCGAGTCGCAGCCGAGATCGACGAGCTTCTGCGCATGCTCCACGAATCCGCGGATGGTGTGCAGCGGGCTGATCGTGTAGGAAATGGCTCCCTGCGCATGCTTGCCCGCGCGCTTCACCGCCGCGATGGCGCGCTGCAGGTTGCGGATGTCGTTCAGCGCGTCGAAGATCCGGAACACGTCGATGCCGTTCTCGGCGGCCTTTTCGACGAAGCGGTCCACCACCGTGTCCTCGTAGTGCCGGTAGCCGAGCAGGTTCTGCCCGCGCAGCAGCATCTGCAGCCGCGTGTTCGGCATGAGCTTGCGGAAGGTGCGAAGGCGGTCCCAGGGGTCTTCGTTGAGGAACCGGATGCAGGAGTCGAACGTCGCTCCCCCCCAGCACTCAACGGACCAGAAACCCGCCTTGTCGAGGTCCTCGCACGCGGGGGCCATGTCTTCCGTCGCCATGCGCGTGGCCATCACGCTCTGGTGCGCATCGCGGAGAATCAGTTCGGTGATGTCGATGATCTTTGGCATATCCGGTTCGTCCTTCAATAGAGTTGTTCCACCCTCCTCTCCCCGGGGCTGGGGAGAGACGTCTGCGAGCCGCGGCGCGCCCCGGGAGGGCGGGACACCCATCGGCGAGTCCATATCCGGCAATGCGGGAGATGGGCTACAGGCAAAATTGTTAATTTTTAGCCCAAACGGCCCCGAATTCAAGACCCAAAACGCCGGATTCCGGGGAAAATAGCGAAATGCGGCCTGCCGGTAAGTCGTTGATTAGGTTCATTCAAGTGTTCCATCCTGCGGAACTGTTTGAAGCGCCTCGGGATCCTTTGCCCCGGCCTGCCGCAAGCTTGCCGGACCGGGCCACGAATGGCACGAGTCGCACTTGATTCGTGAGATTCGTGGCTCGCTTCTAAAGCTCTGCGGGGTCCTGCGGAGCTTGTTCCACCACGCGGTACAGGGCGTTGCGGACGCCGACGACGGCCTGAAGGCCGATGCTCGCGGCGACCACGGCCGAAATGCCCGCCACGGCGGGCCAGATCGCGCCGGGGCGCAGCCACTGCATCGTGGCGCCCACGAGCGGTCCGAGGACCTGTCCCAGCCCGATCAGGGCCTCGTGGTAACCGCCGTGCTCGGTGCTTCCCTCGCTGACCGCCATGCCGAAGTACAGGCTCGCGGCGTAGATGGTTCCGAGGGAGAGTCCCAGCACGACCTGGGCCACGGCCATGGCCGCGAGCGCCGGAAGCAGGTCCGCCTGGCGCGCGGCCCCCGCGGCGATGACCCCCAGGAACCCGGCCAGCATGGCTGCGCTCGCAGCCGGGATCAGGCCCGGCCTCCTGTGCCAGAACGTCGTGCGGGCCGTGACGAGGAAGGCCGCCGCCCGCGACATCAGCCAGATGCTGCACACGACCGTGGCGACGGTGGGCGAAAGCCGCCTTACCGCGTGCAGCGAAGGAAGGGCCGGGGCGATGCTGTACACGATGACGTAGGTCGAGGGCAGCGCTATCCGGGACAGCCACAGCGCCAGGCGGTGGTCTCGGGCCTCGCCTGCGTCGGCGGCCGGGACTGCCGGTGCGGCCGCCCGGACCGCGGGCTCGGCGGGGGGTGCCCCGGCCGCCAGCCGGTTCCGGCGGAAGATCAGCGCCACCCCCAGGACGTGGCCCGCGGCGGCAATGCCGAAAAAACCCCACGCCGGAGTGTGCTGGATGACGGCCCCGCTTGCCGCCACCGCCAGCGCGCCGGTCGACGCCCACACGATGTTATAGCCGCCCAGCCGCTTCGAGAGGCGCGCCGGCTCTCCGGATTCCGAGACCAGGCTTTCCAGCATCGGCCAGGAGGCCGCCAGGAGGAAGGTCTGCAGCACGATGAGGAGCGCCACCGCGTGCGCCCACGCCATCGTGGCGCCGGCGCCCACGGCGCAGGCGAGGACGGCCGCGCCTGCGTACAGCCTGAAGAGAGAGCGGCCGCGTCCCCAGCGGTTCGAAATCCTTTTCGCCGAAAGCGCCCCGAACACGTAGAACACGCCCTGCAGCGCGGCGACGGTGAAGTTCTCGCGGGCGCCCCACCCGAAACGGTGGTTCATGTAAAAAGGCAGGCCGATGGTGAGGAGCATCCCCGCGATCGAATTGAGGGCTTCCGTGCCGTAGAGAAGCGTCAACCCTTCGCGAACGCGATCTTCGGAACGAGGTGCAGTCGAATTTGCCATGGATATAAATTCCAGATTTCAGACGTGCGGGTCAGTGCACGGTGACGGGGAGCCCCAGCTCCTCCAGCAGTTCCTTCAGCGACTGGATCCGCCCGTCCGAGGGCGGCTCCGCCTCCAGGACCGTACGGCTGTCGTCGAGCCGGAGGTATTTCATCACTCCCAGGTTGTGATAGGGGAGCAGCTGCACGAGCGTGACGGCATCGCCCAGCGTCGTGCAGAACAGGCCGATTCCGCGGATGCTTTCCGGCGAGTCGTTGAAATCGGGGATCACGGGAATGCGTATCTGCAGCTTGCCGCCCGCGGCCGCGAGGCGTGTCGCGTTTTTCAGGATCAAGGCATTCGGCACTCCCGTCACGATGCGGTGCCGCTCGCTGTCGGTGTGCTTGATGTCGTACAGGAACAGGTCCGTGTACGGCAGCACCCGCTGAAAGGTCCCGAAAGGGGCGTACCCCGACGTGTCCAGCGCCGTGTGGATCCGCGCTTCCTTCAGCCGGCGCAGCAGCTCGATGACGAAATCGGCCTGGGAAAGCGGCTCGCCGCCCGAAACCGTTACGCCGCCCCCCGAGTGCTCGTAGAACGGCCGGTCTTTGCACAGGCGCTCGACGAGATCCCCGACGGTGTAGTCGGTGCCGCAGACGGCGAGGGCTTTCGGATAGCATACCCCGGTGCAGGCGAAACAGTTGTCGCAGGCCGAACGGTCGATGCGGATGTGAAGGATGTCTTCCTGCGTCGCCGGGTTCCGGACCTTCTTCCCCGGCGCGATGGCCCCCGTCGGGCATGCGGCCAGGCACTTGCCGCACTTCTCGATGCCGACGCAGCGGGCGGATATCCAGCTCAGCTGCGCATGAAACTCCTGCGATTCGGGGCTGTGGCACCAGGGGCAGCGCAGGGGACACCCCTTCAGGAAAACCGTGGTGCGGATGCCGGGCCCGTCCTGGACGGAAAAACCCTGGATGTCGTAGACCTTCCCGGTGAGCGGCTCTTGCATATCTTTCCGGCTTCGAGCGATCGGTTACAGGGTCAGCTCCGTGCGGCGGATGATGTCGTCCTGGCTGGCCTTGTAGAGCTCGACGAAATAGGCGCTGAACCCGGCGATCCGCACGACGAGGTCCCGGTATTCCTCCGGGTGCTCCTGGGCCCGCCGAAGCACCTTGCCGCTGACGACGTTGAACTGCATTTCCATGCCGCCCAGGGCGAAGTAGGTGCGGATCAGGGCGATCAGCTTCGCCTTGCCGGTCTCGTTGCGCAGCGCGGTCGGGTGAAAGCGCATGTTCAGCAGCGTTCCGTTGGAAAACTTCTTCTGGTCGATGGCGGCGACGGATTTCAGCGTGGCCGTGGGGCCGCACTTGTCGAGCTGCTGTACGGGGGAGATGCCGTCGGCCAGCGGTTCGCCGGCCTTCCGGCCGTCGGGCGACGCCGCCGTGGACAGGCCGAACAGCACGTGCGTCGTGACCGGGTACAGCCCGGCGGCGTACCGCCCGCGCGGCCCGGTCGCGGCGTTGACGGCGTTGCCGTAAACGTCCGAGGCCCACCGGGCGAACTCGTCCGCATAGGAATTGTCGTTGCCGTAATGCGGCGCCTCGTTCAGGATCTGCTGCCGCAGGTCTTCGTGCCCTTCCCAGTTCGCCATGATCGCGTCGTAGAGTTCGCGGGCCGTGATCCGCTTCGTGTCGTAGACCATGTACTTCACGACGGCCAGGCTGTCGGCGATGTTCCCGATCGCGATGCCGGCGTTGCCGGTGGAGTTGTATTTCGCGCCGCCCTTCATGACGTCGCGGCCCGATTCCATGCAGCCGTCGACGGTCGCGGACAACAGCGGGAGCTGCATATGCTCCGAGGCCACATATTCCCACATGTTCACCAGGCTGATGTGCCAGTGCACGAAGTATTCCATCTGCTTCCGGACGGCGTCCAGGACCTCGTCGAACGTCTCCATCTCGTAAAGGTACCCGGTCGGCAGCCCGACGCGTCCCCCGCGCCTGCCGTCGGGGCCGGGCATCGGGTTGGTCCCGTTGTTGATGGCCAGCAGGAAGGCGTTGAGCATGTTGAAGAAGGACTCGGTCCCGGTGCCGCCCGGGCAGGCCCACTCGTCGCCGCACCCCTGCGGCTCGACGCAGCCGATGAGGCAGTAGTTGCGCGCGCTCTCGAGCGGCAGGCCGCGCTCCATCAGCGCCGGGACGATGACGTCGTCGTTTTCGAACGTCGGGACGCCGCCGGCGATCTGCGTCGTCTCGATGGCGGCCTCCCAGAGCTTCCGGGGCGTCCCCTTGTGGATGCGCAGCGACTGGGGCGGATCGTGCAGCACCAGGCGGCCGGCCGACTGCAGCATCATGTAGGACACGGCGTTGGTCGCGTCGCTGCCGTCGGGCGCCACGCCGCCGATCGTCATCAACTGGCCGCTGGTGTAGCCCGGGCCGGAGAGCGTGGCGGCGTAGGGCCATATCTTGTTCATCTCCGCCACCTTCAGGTAGAACAGGTCGAGCAGTTCCTGCGCCTTCTCCGGCGTGGTCCTCCCCTCGCGGACGTCGGCGTCGTAGTAGCCGCCGAGGTACTGGTCGACGCGCCCGAAGCTGATGCCGTGCTGCTGCGCGTCGAGGCAGAGGCCGATCTGGTAGAGGAACATGCACTGCACGGCGTCGTGGAACGTGCGGCAGGGATTCTTCATGATCCAGTTCAGGGAATCCGCCATCGATTCCAGTTCCCGCCGCCGCGCGGGGTCGCGCTCGACCGAGGCCAGGCGGCCGCATTCGGCCCCGTACCTCCCGGAGAGCGTGATGATGCCGTCACAGACGATCGTCACGGCGCGGTAGAAATTGTATCGGGCCGCGCCGTCGCCGAACAGGACGCCCTCCAGGGCGTCCATTTTTTCCTGCGCCTCCGCGCGGATGGCGCCGAAGCCGCGCCGCATGGCTTTTTCGAAGTTCGCGACGAAATGCCCGACGGGCGAGCTGCACGTATCCTTCGTGCCGAAGTAGGTGACGCCGCTGCCCGCGGCCTTGAAGTAGCCGAGCGGGATGTACTCGTCCATTTTCGCGCTCAGGCATTCCTTGCGCCAGAACTCTCCCGTGCTCAGGATGTAGGCCGCGTCCTCCGGATCGATGTCGTACGGGTCGGTGTCGCGCAGCGGGATGGTGCCGGCCGCGAGCTCGTCCAGGAACCAGCCGAAAGACGTCTCCGGGTAGAGGGCGCAGGCGCGGTACTTCGCCGCCTGCCAGCCGACGATCACCTCGTCGGGGTTGACCAGGACCGGAAGCTTTTCGCAGATGGCGCGGAAGTTCTTCGCCCGCTTCAGGATGCCCTGCAGCTGCGGGTTTTCCCGGTAGAAGTCGGTCACGATCCTGTACCGCGCGGTGCAGACGCTGGGCCGCGTCGTGCGGTATTTTTCGCGCAGCTTCGCGACGCGGTCGGTTACGGGGTTCAGCACGTACATGTCCATCCTCCTCGGGTTTCCGCGGCCTGCGCGCGGTCCGGCGCGCAGCCTTCCGGTCTTCCGAGGGCCATTTTACAGGCAATCCCTTTGCGGGAACAGGGGCTTCTTCACGCAACCGAATTTCAGATTCCAGATTTCAGATTCCAGATGGCGGAATCCGGAACCCGAAATCTGGAATCTCTCTTTTTCTTTTCGATACCGATTCCGACAACGGCCCCGACTCCGATCTGTTTCATCGCTGCGCATCATCGGCGCGGACGAATATTCCAGCGGCCGGAAGGACAAAAGAGGTACAATGGCGATGAGTCGAATTATGAAAGGCATGCGATCGGTTTTTACGCGCAGGCGGATCCTGAGGATGTCCGGGGGAGCGATTCTTATGCCGTCTCTATCTTCATCGATCCTGGATTTTTTCGTCGGGGCGCTTCCGGTGCGAACGGTGGAAAAGACCCGGTTCCGGTTCGATGCGGCCTCGGGCGCCGTCGCGTGGGAAAAGGGCGCGCGGGAGCCTTACGCGTTGACCGTCGACGGGCTGGTCCGGGACGCGAAGACGTTCTCCTATCCTGAGCTGGCCGGGTTCCCCCGGGTCGAGCAGGCGTCGGATTTCCATTGCGTGGAGGGGTGGTCGGTCCGCGACCTCGCGTGGGGCGGATTCCGCTTCGGCGAAATAGTTGCGCGGGTGAATCCGCTGCCCGGGGCGACGCACGTCCTGTTTCACTCGCTCGGGACGACCGGATCGTCGCCGCGCGGGCAGGGCCACTACATCGAATCTCTCCCGCTCGCCGAGCTGCTGGATCCGGCCCGGGAGATACTGCTGGCCCTGTTCATGAACGGGAAGCCCCTGCCCGAAGACCACGGCGCCCCTCTGCGGCTGATCACGCCGTTCGACCTCGCCTACAAGAGCATCAAATTCATCCGCAGGATGGAGTTTCTCGGGGAGGCGCGGCCGGGGTGGTGGACGCTGGCGAATCCCGTCTATCCGGTCGAGGCGAGAGTTCCGAAGAGCCGTTTGCGCCGTGCGCCGGGGCGGTAGCCGGGTTTCGCAAAAAAGCCCCGATCCGTCGGGCAGAAGGCCCGAACGAAAAAGGCATCCCGGTCGAGGGTGCCACAGGAACCATGATTATGAATGAAATGCAGGCGGAAGGAGAACTGCGGCTGGACCGGTTCCGGGACATCCTCCGGCGCGGCGGGGTGAAGCTGACGCACCAGAGGATGGTCATCTTTCAGGAAGTCGCCGGCATGGACTGCCACCCGGACGCGGAGACGGTCTACCGGGCGGTTCGCTCGAAGCTGCCCATGGTATCCCTGGATACCGTCTACCGGACGCTGTGGCTCCTGCAGGACCTGGGCCTGGTCCGGGTCCTCGGAGCGCGGGACAGGGTGAGGTTTGACGGCAATACGCGGCCTCACCACCATTTCGTCTGCAGAAAGTGCGGCGCGATGCTCGATTTTTGCAGCAGCGAATACGACAGGGTGAAGATACCGCAAGTGGTGCGCGCCCTGGGCAAACCGGAAACCGCGCGGGTGGAAATCCTGGGCACCTGCGTCGAATGCTCGGTCAAACCGGGCCCGACCGATCCTGCGAAGCGCGCCGGGAAAAAGCGACCGAATAGCTGACCCGGCATGCCGGGACGCCGGAGGCGGGGCTGTCTTCCTGCCGATTCGGGATTCCCCGGGTTTTTTCCAAAAGCTGAAATCCGCTGCAACTTTTATCCGCAAAATGCTTCTTACCGGGTCGGCTCCCGGTATTGGTATAATATCGGCAACCTTTCCATTTAAGGAGGTAGGCCGTGACGGAAATCCTATCCGCATTCGGGCTGTCGGCGTCTTCGGGATTGAACGCGTACCTGCCGCTGCTCATCGTGGGATTGCTTTCGAGGTTTACGGATTGGATCTCGCTCAAGGCGCCGTGGAACACCCTGGAAAACACCTGGGTGCTCGTGGCGCTGGGCGTCCTGTTGGGCGTCGAGATCCTCGTGGACAAGATTCCGGCGGTGGACAGCGTCAACGACGCGATCCAGACCTTCGTCAGGCCGGCGGCGGGTGCGGTCCTGTTCGCCTCGGGCAACAACGGCATCAGCGAGATGAGCCCGGTGGCCGCGATGATCTGCGGCCTGCTGGTGGCCGGCGGGGTGCACGCGGCCAAGGCGACGACGCGCCCGTTGATCACGGCCGGCACGGCCGGCACGGGCAACCCGGTCGTCAGCACCGCGGAAGACGTAGTCTCCGGCGTCTCCGCCTTCGTCGCCATCCTGATCCCGATCCTGGCCGCGCTCTTTTTCGCGGTGCTGCTGGGCCTGTTCGTCTGGTGGCGCGTCCGCTGGCACCGGAGGCACCGCACGCAGGTGCAGCCGACATGACGGCGCGCTTCCCGGCCGGCATTTGGATCGAACCGCGTTTTTGCACCGGCGGTGTCACATGCAAATCGGCGTGAATTATCCCTGGATCGATTATGGCTGGGATTTCGGCGATCCTCCCCCCGCCTGGGTCGCCGCGGACCGGGTGGAGGGGTGGAAGGATTCCAGACGGAAACAGGTCGCGGCGGATTTCGGCCTATTCGCGTCGGAGGGGCTTTTTGCCGTTCGCTGGTTTCTGACGGGCGACGGGCTCAACTGCGGGATGGGCGCCGAGGCTCCCCGGCAGACCGGCGGGACGTGGACGTTCGATCCGCTGCCGGAAGGGCACCCCTATTACGGCCGCGTCCTCGAGGATTTTCTGTTCGTGCTGCGGGTCTGCCGGGATGCCGGCTTGCGGCTGCTGCCCGTGCTGGTGGATTTTTCCTGGTGCAAAAAGGGAGTCGTGGCCGCGGAGAATCCGGCGGTCATCAAGTGCGGCAGGGCGGACGTGATCCGGGACCCGCGGAAAAGGGAGGTTTTTTTCGATCGGCTGCTCGCCCCGCTGCTTGCTTGCTCCGTGCCCTATCGGGATTCGATATACGCGTGGGAACTGATCAACGAACCCGAATGGGCGGCGGTCGAGCCGGGAAGGTGGTGGAGACGCGACGGAAGCGGGAGGGTCCGCCGGGAGGAAATGGCGGACTTCATCCGGGAGGGCGCCCGC
>CAZTHE010000020.1:14479-48217 GCA_964613495.1 uncultured Acidobacteriota bacterium
CCGGATCGACTCCGTGCAGTTGCCGGACGGCGGACGCGCGTTCCGGTCTACCGTCGGTTTCGCGCACTGGGAAAGCCTGGAAACGTGGGACGCCGCGGGGCTCGGTCTCACGCTCCATCAATTTCACTATTACGCCCAGGGAAACAAGGGGCTTCCCGGGTGCCCGGCGGACGGAGACTGTCCCTGCATCGTGGGCGAGTTCGCGACGGCCGTGGAGCGGGACTGGCCCGACCTCGAGGCCCGGGGGCTGGATCAGAACACCCGGAACCGTCTTGCCTGCATCGAGAGCCGGGGGTATGGCGCATGTTTTCTATGGTCGGCCCGGGCAGCCGACCGGGCGACGCGCTGGACCGAGGAAGAGCGCCGGGCGGTTCTTTCCTTCGCGGGTCCGGATCGGGACGGCCCCCGTTCGGCATGAGGCCGCGGCTTGAACCGGTCCGAACCTCTTCGGGCCCCGGGCTATTCCGCGCCGTTCGGATAGGTGTTGTTTTTCCGGTTCTTCCACATGCCGAACAGGACCGTCAGAAGGGCCAGGCCGATTTCGTCGATGAAAGGGACCAGGTCGGGAACCACCACGTCGAGCAGCGTGAGGCCGCCGAGGAGGAGGAACAGAGTCGGGAACCGGAGGTTCAGACGCTGCAGGAGACGGCTGACGGCGGAGACGCGATTGGGTACGATCATTCCGGTATTCTCCATGAATTTGCTGGCTTTGCAAGCCCGCGGCACCTATTATCTCACTGTTCGGATGCAGCTGTCATAAGTAATATGAAAATCGGAGCCGGGCGGCGCGGGCGGTTTCCGCGGAAGCTCCGGCACAAGGAGGTTCGCGATGGATTTATTGAGCATGCTTTTGAATCAGGGGGGCGACAAGGCGGTGCGCCAGCTGGCCAATAATTTCGGGATGGAGGAGAGCCAGGCCATGGCGGCCCTGTCCAACCTGGTGCCGGCGCTCAGTACGGGACTCGCCCGCAACGCATCGAACCAGGGGGGCCTCGACAGCCTTCTGTCCGCCCTGACCGGCGGGCAGCACCAGCGCTACCTCGAAGACCCATCCATCCTGAATCAGGAAGACACGATTCGCGACGGGAACGGCATCCTCGGGCATATTCTGGGGAGCAAGGACGTGAGCCGCCAGGTGGCCCAGCAGGCGTCGCAGCGGACGGGAATCGGGGTGGATATCCTCAAGAAAATGCTGCCCATGGTGGCGACGCTGGCGATGGGCGCCCTGAGCCGCCAGACGGCGGGCGCGCGGAGCACGCAGGGCAACGCCCCCTCCGACGCGCTGTCCGGCATCCTGGGTTCGTTCCTGGACGCGAACCGCGACGGATCGATCGCGGACGACGTGCTGGGAATGGCCGCGAAATTTTTCCGCAAATGAAAGGGAGCCGCGCTTACGGAGCCGCCGGCAGGCGGGCGGACCGCGCGGACCGGGCGGTCCGGGCGCCGGATTCAATCGCAAACGGGGCCGCGGCCTGCCGCGGCCCCGCACACCGGTTTACACCGCCGCCTTTTTCTTCTTGATGAAGCGATAAATCACAAGCAGGATGATGGCCCCCAGGACGGCCGCGATAAAACCGGCCGATTCCCCCGGGCCGTACAGCCCCACCAGCCGGCCAAGAAACGTCGCCAGAAGGGCGCCGACGATTCCCAGGATGATCGTGACGATGATTCCCCCGGGATCTTTTCCCGGCATGATGAGTTTTGCGACCGCGCCCGCAATCAGACCGATGACGATGACCCCCAGCAGATGCATCATAGTTTCTCCTTTATTAAACGCTATGCGTTCGTGAAGAACTCAAGTGACGGGAAGGGCTGCGGAGCCGGAAGATTTGGGCCGCAAAAGGGCCGGCGATCTTCGGGCTCCGCGTTGCTTCCGGTATGCCTGGAATCCGCGTGCGGCCTGCTACTTCGCCGCCGCTTCAGGCACCTGCATGCCCAGCGCGGTCATGATTTCGGCGGCCTTTTCCTTGACCGCGGTCGCCTTGGTGACGGCTTCCATCAGGTTGCCGCCGCTGAACGCGCTCGTCGCCTCGGTCCAGGTCTGGTTCACCGTGTCCAGCGAAGCCTTGGCGTTCTCGAAGGCGGCCTTGTCCAATCCGGAGGGGAGCCTTCTCGATTTGGAAAGGATGTTCACCCGGCTCTGGATGGCGCCGACCATGCCCGGAAGGCCGGCGTTCATCTCATCCCAGGTCTTCCCGAGCTCTTCCTTCTTGGCCGCCGCCGCCGCGGCGAGATCCTTCGCCTGGGCGGCGATGTCCTTCGCGCCCGCGAGGGCCTGCTTGTAATCGCCCTTCTGGAAGCTTTCCTTCGCGGCCGCGAGAGACGCTTCCACCGCCTGGAACTGGTCGGGCACGTACAGGGACGCGTCCGCCTTCACGCCGGCGAGCGCCTCGTCCGCCGCCTTGATCGCCGCCTCGGCCGGGCCCTTCGAACAGGCCGTCAGGCCGATGCAGCACGCTAACGCAAGCACCAACACCATCAGTTTCTTTGACATTGTTTTCCTCATTATTATCTGTGATTGAGTTGTTTATGTAGTCCTACTGCCGATTTCCATTTCATGCAAAACACCCGGCCGTTACGGGATGCGGAGCTTCTGGCCGATCTGGATCAGGTCCGGGTCTTTGAGGATGTCCCTGTTTGCCTCGAAAATCTGCGGGTAGAGCCCGGGATCGCCGTAATACTTCTCGGCGATCTTGGAGAGGGTGTCCCCTTTGACCACTTCGTGCCATTGGGTCGCGTCCCATGAACCCGGAGCTTGCTGCTTTTTGTCTTCCGACATAGAGCCATTCCTTTCCTGTTATAATTTGCGATGCAATATCATACTCCCGTTTCACCCGGCAAACGACGCCTTTTTCCCGCCCGGCCGAAATGCGGCGGCCGGGCGATGCCCGAAAACCGGGTCTCCTACCGTCTCCCGAGCTGCACGAGTTTGACCCATGTGCCCGCGGCCAACGGCGTATCGGGGTCGATGCGGTTGACCCGGACGAGCTCCTCCAGCGGAATGCGGCTGGCGTCCACCGACTTCGCGAGGCTCCGCAGCGTCTCGCCTCTCCGGGCGCGGTGCAGGCGCATCCGGTCGGGCTGCACGGCGAGCAGCCTCGCGTCGGTGAGTTCCCGGAAACTGCGCAGCGACGCGCTCATGGACCGCGAATACCGCGAGAAGGCCGATTCGGGCGCCAGGCCGACGACCTGGTACATGTGGTTCCCGTAAGTGACGAAGGCTGCCGCAGCCCCGAGAATGCCGCTGTCGCTCTGAAGCCGGTACAGGCCGAGGAAGGCCGGGTTCCCGTTGATGCGTTCCGATTGACCGGACACGAACTGGGTGCCTTCGCTCTGGGCGATTTTCCGCGCGACTTCGGTGGGGGACTGCCCGGCCTCGGGGGGGACCATCGTGAGCTGCACCATCGCGCCGCCCTGGGGCTCCGAAAATATGACCGAGCTCTTGGTGTTCTCCACCTTCCACCCCGGCGGGATGTCCATCTGGAACCGCAGGTCGGGATGAATGAAGCGGTCCCGGTCCACGAACCCTTCCCGGGGATTTTCGCCGTAGACCAGGTCGGCCAGTCTCGGGACGAACTGGTCCGCGTTGACCCTGTAGGTCACGACTGAGTTCAGGGTCTTCAGCCGGGCCGCCTCTTCCGCGGTTCTCCGGATGCGGTCGGGCGGAGACGGGTGCGTCGAGAGCCAGTTGGGGATCTCCTCCGCGGTGGATTCGCGCATGCCGACGAAGACCTGGAAGAACCTGCTCATCTGCGCCGGGTCGTAGCCGCACCTGGCCATGTACTCGAGGCCCAGCTGATCGGCCTGGCGTTCGTCGTCGCGGCTGTATTTGAGCAGCAGCACCTGCAACCCCATCTGGGCGAGGCCGCCCAGTTGCTGGAACGTTGGAGACAGGATGGACCCGATGCCGAGTCCCAGGTTCATCAGCTGTCCCTGGGACATCTGGGTCACGGAATGCCGCGCCGTCACGTGGCCGATTTCGTGCCCGAGGACGCCGGCCATTTCTGCCTCGTTGTTCATGTGCTCCAGGATTCCGCGCGTCAGGTAGATATAGCCGCCGGGAACGGCGAACGCGTTGACGACGGGCGAATCGACGACGGTGAAAGTCCAGGGAAGGTTCGGCCGGTGGGAGATGCGCGCAAGTTCGCCCCCTACCCTGGAGAAGTACTGCTGCAGTTCGTCATTCTGGACCAGCCCGAACTCACCCAGGACCTCCGGGTGCGACGCCTGGCCCATGCCGATCTCCTGGCTTTCGGTCATCAGCGCCAGTTGACGCTTTCCCGTTACGGGATTCCGGACGCATCCGCTGTACAGGACGCACGGCAGCAGAATGGCGATCAGGGCCACCCGTAATCCTTTTTGAACGCTCATGGTGTTGTTCCTCCTCTGAGGCCGGAAGTCGCGGCCCTGGGCCGCGGGTATGCGTGTGCTTTGACTCCGGATTTTGTGCTCAGGGATTTAGACTCCGGATTCCGGATTATTGTCACATGCCCGCCCCCTCACGCCGCCGCGTGCGCGGGCCACGGGCGGGAGCATCGAATCGAGGATGATCCCGCCCGCGGCGGCTGCCAAACAGGACAGGTCAGGGCTGCTTCTTTTCGAACAGGCCCCGGTAGGTGAATCCGGCCAGGATCGCCCCCAGGACGGGGGCAAGCCAGAAGAGCCAGAGCTGCTGCAGCGCCCAGCCGTGGACGAACAGCGCCTGGCTCGTGCTGCGCGCGGGATTGACCGACGTGTTGGTGACCGGAATGCTGATGAGGTGAATGAGCGTCAGCGTGAGGCCGATCGCGATGGGGGCGAATCCCTGGGGCGCCCGCTTGTCGGTGGAGCCGAGAATCACGATGAGGAAGATGAAGGTCAGCACGAGTTCGCTCACGAACGCCGCGGCCAGGGAATAGCCGCCGGGGGAGTGGGCCCCGTAGCCGTTCGCCGCGAATCCGCTGCCGGCGAGGTCGAAGCCGGCCTTGCCGCTGGCGATGATCGCCAGGACGAAGGCCGCGACGATGCCGCCCAGCAGCTGGGCGACGATGTAGCCCATCAGTTCCTTGCCCTGGAACCGTTTGCCGGCCCACAGGCCGAAGGATACCGCCGGGTTCAGGTGGCATCCGGAAATGTGGCCGATCGCGTACGCCATCGTCAAAACCGTCAAGCCGAACGCGAGGGCGACGCCCGCGAAACCGATTCCCAGTTCGGGAAAACCCGCCGCGAGGACCGCACTGCCGCAACCGCCGAAAACGAGCCAGAACGTGCCGATAAACTCCGCACCCAACTTGCTTCCCATTTGCAGCCTCCCTTCGAATATGAGTTAAGGCCGGGTCGCCCCGGCCGCTTTCCGGTCGCGCCGCGGATTACGGCGCCTGTGACCGACACCACCCGGCTATTTCGCGAACGAAATCCCGAGCCCGGTGGTATACAGAAAATCGTTTTTCTTGCGATCCGGGGCCGGCCGGCTCAGATACCGGTCGCTGAGCGAGACGTTCCAGGTGAGCGCCTTGAAGATCTTTGTGTTCAACCCGATGTCGAAGTTCACGCGGTAAATGCCGGTGTCGCCCATGTCGTTGAACATGCGGTAGCTCTGGATCAGCGTCGTGTTGGAGCCGAGTTTCAGGGAATAGTCGTCGCCCCAGTACAGCTCCCCGGAATTGCGGACGAAGGGCGTACTGAAACTCGACCGGTTGTAGGCGCCGCCGGCGAGCAGGTCCAGTTTGCTCTTTTCGGTCTTCCACGCGTGGTAGCCGAGGCCGCCGCCGAGCACGAACCGCAGGTCCAGGTTCTGGAACCGGTCATATTCGTAGTCGTTGAACGCGTTGAAGAAGAGCCGGGAACTCACGTTGTGGCTGTAGCCGATGCCGCCCCGCACCGCCTCGGCCGTGTCTTCGCTCTGGTCGTTGATCCGGGCCGATGCCTTGATGAGGCTGAAATAAAGCGACGTCTTGTCGGTGTTGG
Source organism: uncultured Acidobacteriota bacterium (assembly GCA_964613495.1). Taxonomy (GTDB): domain Bacteria; phylum Acidobacteriota; class UBA6911; order UBA6911; family UBA6911; genus UBA6911. Next base: position 20,426 of record CAZTHE010000020.1, read on the forward strand.
TCACCCTGTCGGCGTTGACGCCCATGGTGAACGTCAGCGTCTTGGCGTTGCCCGCCGTGCCCGCGAAACCGACCGTTCCGGTGCCGGCCCACAGGTCGCCCCAGCCCGGGTGCAGCAGGCGCTGGTAGGCCAGCTCCTCCGCGTCGTTGCGCATCACGGCGATGTCCCCGAGCGCAGTACCCGCGGCGCTGATCGTTCCATGGACCGCCTTCCCGTCGCGCCGCACGAAGTGAATCGGCTTGTCGGCGACGACGGAATCCACCTGGTCCCAGGGGATCACGGCCAGGCCGTAATGGTCCGTCTTGACGGTGATGCTCTTGTCGTCCTTCTTGACGATGCTGCCGGTTACCCGGTCCCCGTTTTTCAACACCAGCTGGTCCGCCCACGCGGCCGGGACCAGCAGGACGATCGCCAGGAGACACACCGGAAAACTGCAGCGCTTCAGATATTGCATGAATTACCTCCGCAAATTGCCGGACGGGAAGCCTGTTTTGGTGCCGGGCGAAAACTTCCCCCACTCAGACCGGCTCCCCGCCAAATTCCTCTTTTCAACACCTCGATGCTGCCCGTATGCCCCTCTTTATAGGCCACGCCCGACGCGGATTCAAGAGCATAAAAAGCCGGGCGGGGTGGCGGTGCGATGCAGCGAACAGGGCGGGATAGCCCCCCGGGGGCGCCGGCATGCGGGGCCGTGCAGGCTTCAGTCGTCCGAAACCGGCGTGCGCCGGTAGCGGGCCATGCCCCGCAAGGCGATCGAAAGCAGGACGACGACGCCACCGGCGATCGCCCATGGGCCGGGCGTCTCTCCCAGCAGGAAAAAGACCCGGGTTCAGGTCCCCGCGCCGCCGCCCATGCACGCCTTCCCCCCTCCGCACCATGGCGGAGGGATGCCCGTACTTTCCCTGGCCGACCGGCGGGATCCGGCGGGCCTTTCCCGGCCAGTCCCGGACAGGATAGATAATTTCCACCAAATAGCGATATAATAAAGCCAAAGATCGCCCTGATATTTCGGACGAAATCATTCCGCGGGGACCGGCGCGAAGAATCCCGCCCGCGGATGCGGCCGCTTTCCCGCCCGCGGAGAAGAGCCGCGCTTTCTGCTCCGATTCGCGGATTCCCGGCGCACACGGGCGGGTTGTCTGACTTCGCATGCTGCGGGGAGTTGGCAGATCTCGCCGGCATACGGCCGGCAGGCCGAGCAGATCGCCGGGGAGTCGAGCCATGATCGGTCGGACGCTCCTTCATTACCGGATACTGGAAAAGATCGGCCAGGGAGGGATGGGCGTCGTCTACCGGGCGCGGGACCTGCACCTCGACCGGTTCGTCGCCGTCAAGGTGCTGCCTCCGGAAAAGGTCTCCGACGCGGAGCGAAGGCGCCGGTTCATACTCGAGGCGAAAGCCGCCTCCGCGCTCCACCATCCGGGCATCGTGGTCATTCACGACATCGACGAATGCGAAGGCGCCTATTTCATCGCGATGGAATATGTTGCTGGGCAGACGCTGCATCAGGCGATGCGCAGCCGGCGGATTCCGCTGGCCCAGAGTCTCCACTACACCATGCAGATCGCCGATGCGCTGGCCGCGGCGCACGCCGCCGGTGTCGTGCACCGCGACATCAAGCCTTCCAACGTCATGGTGTCGGACGGGGATTCGATCAAGATTCTCGATTTCGGCCTTGCCAAGTTGACCGGCGCCGGAGGCCCCCCGGGAACCTGGGAGGAAATCACCCGCTCGCTCGGGCCGGACAGCGACGACGGGGCCATCCGCGGGACCCTGGCTTACATGTCGCCGGAACAGGCGCGGGGCCACGAACTCGACCACCGCACCGACATCTTCTCGCTCGGGATCGTGCTCTACCATCTGGTAACGGGCCAGTTGCCGTTCCAGGGACCGAGCGCCGCGTCCACGCTGGAGCAGATCCTGTTCGCGCCGATCCCGTCCCTGCGGACGGCTTGCCCGCAGGTCCCCGAGGCGCTGGAGGAGACGGTCGCCCGCGCCACGGCCAAGAATCCCGAGGCCAGGTTCCGGGACATGACGGAGATGGCTCATGCCCTGCGTTCCCTGGAGAGGGAGACCGAAACCGTCACGGTCAGCGAGGCGGCGTTGCGGCTGAAAAAACCGGGAATCCCCCGGCGCCGCATCCTGGCGGCCGTGGCCACGCTGGTGCTGCTGATCCTGGCGGTAGTGGCGTTCCGGGGGCATTTCCGATCGCCTGCGCGGGAAGGCGCCGTGCCTTCCAGGATACGCCTTGCGGTGCTTCCCCTGGCCAATATCGGGGGGCATGCCGAGATCCAGGAGATCATCGACGGCCTCGTCGAAATGCTGGCGGCGAAGTTCGCCCAGGCGGCACAATTCCGGAAGGATCTCAGCGTCATTTCCCCCGCCGACATCCGGTCGGAAAAAGTGGTCAGCGCGGCCCAGGCCCGCCAGGTCTTCGGCGTGAACCTGGCGCTGACCGGGAGCGTGCAGCGGCATGGGAATTTGCTGAAGATTTTTTTCGGTTTCGTCGACACGTCCTCGCGCCGGCAGATCAGCGCCGCGATCTTCGAGGCAAACGCTTTCGACATGACCGCCGTGGACGAGGAGATCTTCAACCAGGCGGCTGCCATGCTGCACCTGGATCTGGGCCCGGAGACAAAGTGGCTTCTGCACGCGGGAAAAACCACGGTCAACGACGCATACGCCTTTTTTCTTCCGGCGCAGGGCTACCTCTCGCGCCACGATATTCCGGAGAACCTGGACCGGGCCATCGACCTGTTTCAAAAGGCGCTGCGGGAAGACCCGGGCTACGCCCTGGCCTATGCGGGACTCGGAGAGGCCTATTACTGGAAATTCAAATACAGCGGGGATCCCTCGTGGGCCGAACGCGCGCTGGCCGGCTGCACGCAGGCGCAGAAAATCCAGAGCCGCCTCGCGCGCGTGTCCGTCACCCGGGGCATGGTCTACACCGGGCTCGACCAACCGGAACAGGCGGTCCGGGAGTTGAGCGAAGCGATCGCCATCGAACCGGGTAACCCGGAGGCGCACCGGGAACTGGGCCGCGCGTACGAAAAGCTGGGGAAAACCGCACAGGCCGAAGGGGTCTTCCGCGAAGCCATCGCGCTGCAGCCGGATTCCTGGACCTGCCACTGGCAGTTGGGCGTCTTTTTCTACCAGCACGTGCGCTACGAAGAATCCGCGCGGCAGTTTCTCGAGGTCATCCGTCTGTTCCCGAACCATTTCCGGGCGCATACGAGCCTCGGCGGGATTTATCTCCTGCAGGGAAAATTCGCGGAGGCGGAACGGATGCTCCGCAAGTCGCTGGCGATCCAGGCGTCGCTGGAGGCTTATTCCAACCTCGCCGCGCTGTACATCCTCCAGGAACGTCCCGGCCTGGCCGTGCCGCTGCTCGGGAAGGCTGTCAAAATGGAAGGCGCGACTTACAAGGTGTGGGGCAATTTGGGTGACGCTTGCCTTTCGGCGTCCGGAAAAGCCGCGGAAGCGCCCGCGGCCTATCGCCGCGCGCTGGAAATGGCCACGGACCACCTGGCGATCCACTCGACGGACGCGGAAGCGTGCGCGACCCGGGCATTTTACCTTATACGTCTGGGCGACCGCACACACGCGCTGGAGGAAATTCGACGGGTTCTCGAAACGGAACCCGGGAATCCGGCCGTGTTTTTCTGGGCGGCGCTGGTTTACGAAGAGGCAGGGGACCGGGACCGCGCGCTGAAATGCCTGGAGTCGGCCCTCGCCGGAGGATATTCGAAGGCGATCGTTCAGGCGACTTCGGATCTGAAGAAACTGCGCGGGGACCCGCGCTATGCGGCCCTGATGCAGGCGAAGGACCCGCATTGATCGCGGGAGAGCAGTGAAGCAGCAAACAGAATTCAGGAGAACGAGCCATGTCAAGTCCCAAGCCCCCGATTGTGGATATTTCGATTAAGGACGGAGCGGTCGTCTGCGATCCCCCGAGATGCAGGGCCAGGAGAAACGACGTCATCGTCTGGAGATGCGAGGCGGGGCACTTTGCGATCGAGTTTTTCGACGGAACGCCGCTCGATACCGTCGATGCGCATTCCGATGCCAGGCACCAGGCGCACCGGACGGTTCGCGCGGACGCCGCGCCGGATATCTACCGCTACGCCTGTGCCGTTTGCGTGGACGGCAGAGTCTACCTGGACGCCTGCTGTCCCTCCATCATCATCGACCATCCGTAGCCGCGGCCGAGGAATGGAAAAGGGGATGGATCCGGCCCGGAGGCGGGGCGCGGTCCGTGGTAGAATCCTGTCCGATCGATCCACTGGAATCCACGGGCTCTTTCTTCCATAATGCACCCGCCGTGTTTTGGTCCGCATGTGTTCCAAAGGCTCCGGGAGAGCCGGCTACGAAGGGGTTCCGTGAATCCGGAATTTGGAATCTGGAATCCGGAATCCAGGAGTGCTGCGGATGATTTCTGGGTATGCCATGCGAATCGGCGTCGTCCGAACCAAGGATTCACCCTGCCGCTGTGCGGAATCCGTGTCCGTCGGGCTCCGGGCCCTGGGCCATGAAATCGTTTTGGCCGACTCGGAAGAAATCGAGGCGCGGGCGCTTGCGCTGGCCTCGACATGCGACCTGGTCCTGGACCACACCGACACGTTTCGGGGCCGCGGCATGTACCGGCCGCTGGTGCGGCTGCTGCTGGAAAACTGCGGCGCCGCGGTCATCGGGCCCGATGCCGCGGCATGCTTTCTCGCCGACAACAAGGCCGCGGCAAAGAGGAAGCTGGCGGACTCGGGCATCCCTGTCCCGCCGGGAATCCTGATCCGTGCCGCATCCTGGGAACTGCCCGCCTGGCTCCGGCCGCCGCTGGTCCTCAAGCCGGCTTTCGAGCATATGAGCCGCGGGGTGCGGGTGGCCCGCTCGGAACCGGAGGCCCGGGAGGCGGCATCGGAGCTGCTGGAGACTCTGCGGCAGCCGATCCTCGTGGAAACGTTTATCCCGGGACGGGAACTGGCCGTGTCGCTGCTCGAAGGACCGGACGGGCTGGAGGCGCTGCCGGTGCTGGAATGGGTTCCGGGCGGGGGCGGCGCGGATATTCTCACGGAGTGTTTCAAGCTCATGGATCCCCAGTCCGCCGACCGGGGCGTCGCGCGGGCGGCGCTTTCGAGCACGCAGGCCCGCGCCATCGATTCGCTGGCGCGGCGGGCCTTCCTGGCGCTCGGGCTGCGGGATTACGGGCGGTTCGACCTGCGCCTCTCGCCGGAAGGGACGCCATTTTTTCTCGAAGCCAACACCACTCCCAGCCTCGAGCCTATGGAAGCCCTGGCCGTCTCCGCGGAGTGGGCCGGACTCGACTATGCGGCGCTCGTGGCCCGCATGATTTCATCCGCGGCCCGGCGGCACGCCGGATCGAAAGGAAGCGGCGCCTCGCGGTTGCGCGTGAGCCTTAGCGCCGGATCCGTAGAACTGGAAATCCCGCGCGGCGTGCCGGCTCCTCCGGAATCGTCCGTCGAACTCGCCCGCTGCCTCGACGTCCGCCCGGGCGAAAGGGTGCTCGATCTGGGCTGCGGTTCGGGACTGCTATCGATCGCCGCGGCGAAGATGGGCGCCGGCAGCGTGGCCGCGACGGACCTGGATCCGCGGGCGCTGGATGCGACGGGCCGGAACTCGGTCGTCAACGGCGTTGCGGACCGGATCACCCTGCATGCCGGCTCCTGGTTCGGCGCCGTGGGCGGCGCGGAAGCGGCCGCGGCGCGTTTCGACGTGATCCTCGCGACGCCGCCGCAGACGCCGGGCCCGTACCCATTCGGACCGAAATACGGCGGGCCCGAAGGTACGGACCACCTGTTCCAGATCGTCCGGGACGCCGTCCGCTTCCTGGAGCCGGCGCGCGGCCGGCTCTGGCTGATGGCCATTTCCCTGGCGAACCCGGAAGGGCTGATGGCGCGGCTCCGGGAAACCTTCTCCGACGTCCGGCTGGAGAGGGAAAGCGGCCGAAGCTTTCTGGCGGCGGAATACGAGGCGTTCGGGGCGGGGCTGTTCGATCATCTCTGCCGGCTGCGCGCTTCGGGCCTGGCCGATTTTTCGGAGACGGGGGACGGTCGCTGCGCCTTCCGCAACCTGTTCCTGCGCGCTTCGGGGCCGCGTGACCTATGAGGCGCCTCATCGTGACGGCGGACGATCTGGGGGCGGATGAGGGAAGAAACGCCGGCATCTTCCGGGCCGTCGCATCCGGCAGCGCGACCAGCGTCAGCCTGCTGCCCAACGGGCCGGCGCTCGAAGACGCGCTGCGGGAAATGCGATCCTTCGCCCCGGGCCGCGTTTCGGCCGGCGTCCACTTCAACCTCTCGGAGGGAAAACCGCTCGTCTCCGGCCACAGGCGCCTCGTCGACCCTGGCGGGTTCTTTCACGGGAAGGCGGCGGCGCAGCGCCTGCTTCTCAGGCGCGACGACGCGGCGTTGCGGCGGGAGATTCGCGAGGAGCTCTCGGCCCAGATGCGCCGCATGATCGAGTCCGGGATCGCGATCGATCACGCCGACGGACACCAGCACATCCACGTTTTCCCGGCCGTAGTCGAAATTGCGGCGGAACTCGCGATCGGGCAGGGGATCCCGTGGCTCCGGATGCCCATGGAATCGCCCCCCGTTTCGCGGCGCGACCCGATCCGGGTCGAGGCCATGGAAGAAGCGGCCTTGTTCAACCGGCAGGCCGCCGCCGCGAGACCGCGTTTCCATGCGCTGGGAATCCGCACTGCGGAGCATTTCCGGGGCCTGTATCTGAAGGGGCGGCTGCCGGCGGACGATTGGGACGGCTTCCTGCGGGAGCTCCCCCCGGGACTGACGGAACTGATGGTGCACCCCGGTTGCGTCGAGGGCGGCGCGCCGGGTCCCTTTTCCGGTTTTTCCACGGTCGACAGGGAAAGGGAGCTGGCCGCCCTGACCGACGGGCGTTTCCGGGCCGCGCTGCTGCGGTCCGGGGTGGCGCTTGTCGCGTTTCCCAAAATCTAGGAGTTCGAGTTCGCGATGCGAGTCCTGATCCTCTCCCCCACCGTATTCCCGGCCGTCACCGGAAACGCCGTCACCGTGGAACGCTGGCGCAGCGCCCTCGGCCAAAAAGGGATCGATGTGGCCGTCTTCGAAAGCCGGGCGGCCGTTGCCCGGGACTTTGCGGACTTCGCGGACCGCTTTCGGCCCGACGTCTTGCACGTGCACCATGCTTTCCGGGCGGGATTCCTGCTGCTGGACCCGCTCGTCGCGTCGAAATACGGGCAACTCCCGGTGGTGGCGTCTCCCGGCGGGACCGATATCCATCTCGACCTGCACGACCCCGCGCGCCGGGATGCGGTCGCCCGGGTGTTTCGGATGGCGCGCGTCATCATTGCGCAGAGTCCCGAAACGGCCAGGTCGCTCTCGCGGCACGTGCCGGGGCTGGACGGAAGGATCGCCCTCGTCCCCAAGTCGCTTTTCTGGTTCGGAGACGCCCTTTTCGACCTGCGGGCCGCTGCCGGGTGCGGCCGCGGAAACGTCCTGTTTTTCCTCCCTGCCGGAATCCGGCCGGTGAAGGGGAACATGGAATGTTTGAGGGCTTTCGAGAAAGTGCACCGGGCCCGGCCGGACGCCCGTTTCGTGGCGGCGGGCCCCGAAATGGATGCCGCGTATGCCGCGCGCTTCCGGCAGGAGATCGGGCGCCTTGCGGCGTGCGCGTCCTGGATCGGCTGCATCGAACCGGAAGCCATGCGTTCCGCCTATGACGGCGCGGATGTGGTTCTGAACGCCTCATTTTCGGAAGGATTGTCCAATGCCCTGCTCGAAGCCATCGCGGCCGGGTGCCCGGTGCTGGCGACGGATATTCCGGCCAACCGCGGGCCCGTTCTCGGGACCGGCGATTCCGCTCCCGCCGGATGCCTCTATGATCCGTACGATGCGGAGGACTTTGTCCGGAAGGCGATCGGCATGATCGACGACGGCGAGCGGAAAGCGCGCTACGGCCGCTCGCTGCTGCAGCGGCGATCGGCATGGACGGACACGGACGCGGAGGCCGCAGGCCTGATCCGGGCGTATGAGATTGCTCTCAGTACCCCGGATTGATCCGCAGTATCCATCAGGCTCCTGCCGCGGCGGCGGGTCGTTCGTATTGATTCCAGATTCCAGATTGCAGATTCCGGATGGATGCCGTGAGATATGCGATCCGCCGGCTGCAATGGGCTTGGCCTGGCGATTCAACCGGTCGGGGTCGGGGTCGCTATCGGAATCGGTAGGCACCGCCTCGAGCCGAAGCTTCCGCTTGTCATCGGTTTCCGGCAAAAGTAAAATCCTTCGAACCGCGGGACCGCGGCCCGCGTATGTTCCGGTGATATATTTTTCATGCGAAAAGCGCCGCCTGCGGATACAATGAATAAAAAGGTGAGCATTGACAAAGCTATGATCCCGAATTGGTTTGCGGAAATTCGCGGGCGCGTGCCCGCCGCGGCATCGGTTCTGCTCGGAATTCTTCCCCTGGTCGCCCTGGCGGTCCTGTGGTGGATGCTGACGCGGGGGATCCCCGAGGAGCGGGCCCTGGGCCCGACGATCCTGCCGAGCCCGTCGGAGGTGGCGCAGAGCCTCGGGGACCTCCTGCGGACCAGCGACACGGAGGGCCGGAGCCTGCTCGATCACATCGGCCTGAGCCTGCGGCGCGTGGCGCTCGGCTTCCTGCTCGGCCTCGCGGTCGTGCTGCCGATCGGCATTCTCATGGGGGCTTTCGGCAGCGCCCGCGCCACGATGGCGCCGATCGCAACCGCCAGCGGATACATCCCCATCGCGACGCTGGTTCCCCTGACCATGTCCTGGTTCGGGCTGGACGAGATTCAAAAGGTCGTTTTCCTGGCGATGGCGTTCGGAATCTTCCTGCTCCCGATGGTGGTGCGGGCGATCGACGCCGTGCCGGAGGTGTACCTGCGCACGGCCTGTACGCTGGGCGCGACGCGGTGGCACATCATCCGGAGGATCCTGGTCCCCGTCGCGCTGCCCGACATCTGGCACTCGATGCGGCTGGCCTTCGGGATCGGCTGGTCCTACCTGGTGCTGGCGGAAGTGGTGGTGAAATCCGGCGGCCTGGGCGACCTGATCGATACGGCGAGGCGCCGGGCCATGTCCGGCCGGGTCTACCTGGTGATCGTCGTCATCACCCTCATCGCGTGGGTGGCGGACCTGGCGTGGAGCCGTCTGGGCAACGCGCTGTTTCCTTACCGGAGGGGCCGCGCGTGACCACGATGCCCGATCCCGCTTCCGCCCCCGTAGTGGAATTCCGCAACGTCAGCGTGAGGTTCGGCGCCTTCACGGCCGTGCACGAAGTCTCCTTCCGCATCCACGACAACTGGGACCGCGGGGAATTCGTCACGATCATCGGCCCTTCCGGGTGCGGCAAGAGCACCGTGCTGAACTGCATCGCGGGCTTCCTCGAGCCGAGCGACGGGGAGGTGCTCGTGCGCGGGGAACCGGTGCGGGGTCCCGGCAGGGACCGCGGGATGATCTTCCAGCAGTACAGCTCGTTCCCGCACCTGACGGTCCTCGAAAACGTGATGTTCGGCCTCGAGATCAACGGGCTGGAGGAAAACGGGGCCGCACGCCGGCGGCGGGCGGAGGGCGTCCTGGAGCAGGTGTCCCTCGCGGATCACCTCTGCAAGTATCCGCACCAGCTGTCGGGCGGACAGCAGCAGCGGGTGGCCATCGCGAGGTCGCTCGTGATGGAACCGCGCATCCTGCTGATGGACGAGCCGTTCTCGGCGCTGGACGAGCCCACGCGCCTGGAGATGCAGGAGCTGATCGTGCGGCTGTGGCATCGGATCAAGCCGACCATCCTCTGCGTGACCCACAATGTCACCGAGGCCGTCTACCTGGGCGAGCGCGTGTGGATTTTTTCGCACGCGCCCGGCCAGATTGCCTATGATATCCGGGATATGATTCCCAATTCGGTGGGGATCCCGCCACTGGTCGCGCAGGAGCAGGCCGGTTTCAAGAAGGCCGTCCTCGCGGTAACGGAGGCTTTCCGGCGCGTGTCGGGCAGTTGATGCATTCCGGGCGGCGGCCCCGTTCGCGCAGCCGTGCCGGGGGGCCGCGAGTGCCCCGGGAGGAGAGATCGTGAATCCCGGCATCTGGGATTATGTGAGGGAAGCGTTCCACGCGCGGCCGATCGGCATGTTCGTGCCGCCCAACTGGATCGGCCTGGGGGTGTTCGCTCTGCTGGGCGCGCTGAACCCGGGCTTCTGGGTCCTCGGCCTCGGTGCGGAGCTGGGCTACCTCTGGGTGCTGGGCGGCAACCGGCGGTTCCGCCGGTTCGTGGACGGCTCGCGGCAGCTGGAGGCGCAGAAAAACTGGCAGGCCCGGGTCGACGCCCTCGTGCGCCAGCTGGGAGGCGAAGACCAGGTGCGCTACCGCAACCTGGAGGGCCGCTGCCGGTCGATCCTGGAACAGCAGCCGCCCATGCAGTCCTCGGCCCAGGGAATCCAGGCGCAGGGGGAAGGGCTGGGGCGCCTCGTCTGGGTCTACCTGCGGCTGCTCCTGACGCGGCAGGCGATCACGCGCCTGCTGCGGGGCGCGCCCGCCGGGACGAGCGAAGCCGCGGCGCTGGAAGAGAGGATCGCCGGGCTGAAGGGGAGGCTCGGCGAAGCGTTGTCGGAAGAGCTTCGGAAAAGCATTGCGGGACAGATCGAAATCCTCGAGCAGCGGCTCGAACGGCGGCAGGAGGCGAAGCACAAGCTCGCCTTTCTCGATTCGGAGCTGACGCGGATCCAGGAGCAGGTGGAACTCGTGCGCGAGCAGGCCGTATTGTCGGCGGATCCCGAGACTCTTTCGCGGCGGATCGACGAGGTCACCGCCACGCTGGGGGGCACCACGCAATGGATCCGCGACCAGCAGAAGATTTTCGGGGCCGTGGAGGACCTGATGACGGAACCGCCGCCGATCCGGTTGACGGCGGACCAGTAGCGGAAAATGACGGGGCGCCGGCGGCGCGGCGCCCCCCGAACGCGGTGGAGAGGGTGCAATGGCAAATGAGCTGCCCGGATGGGCCGGGGAAATGCGCGACCTGTTCAAATCCGGGTCGGTGTCGCAGTTCCTGCTGCACGGCAACGTGTTCGATGCCGTCCTGGCGCCGGGTTCCGGCGGGCAGCGGCAATTGCCGCTCGGCGCCTTTCTCGACGAGGTGATGTTCGAGAAATACGAGGTGATCCTGCACTACGACCGGGGCAAGGGCATCCGGGCGACGCGCGGGGCCGACGACTGGGGCGAATGGCTCCGGCTGGCGCTCGGAGACACGGCCTCGGCCCTGGTTCAGCTGCGGGAACCGGGGGCCGCCATGGAGCTGATCGACCGTTACCTGCTGCGCACCCTGAACCTGCAGGCTCTCGGCGGACGCGAGTCCGGGCCGCAGAAAATCGCCGTCATCGTCGATTTCGCGGAATTCGTGGTGCCGCGGGGCGATCCCCTGCAGCTGGGCGGCGCGTTCAGCTCGAACGTGGTCAAGGCGCTCGGGTGGGCGAACGACCCCGCGATCCTGCGCTCGGACATCGTCACGGTCCTGGTGGCGGAAGGCCTGCACGACCTGAACGACCTCGTCGTGGAGAACCCTCATGCGGCGGCGCTGAACATCCCGCTCCCCGGCGAGCAGGAGATGGCCGATTACGTCCGCGGGTTGTCCGCCTCCGCACTGCCGGACCTCGCCGGCGAATGCGAGGTCCCGCTCGACACGCTCGGCCGGAGACTGACCGGGCTCAGCCGCGTCGGCGCCTATACGGTGCTCGCCCGCGCGCTCCGGAACGAAAAGCGGATCACCTCGGCCTGGCTGACGCGCATGAAGAAGGAGCGGATCGAAAAGGAATGCCAGGGGCTGCTCGAATTCCTCGAGTCGCCGTTCACGCTCGAACATGTTTCCGGGTCCGAAAGCGTGAAGGCGTGGCTGCGGGAGGACGCCGCCCTCATGCGGCAGGGCGTGTTCCACGCGCTGCCGATGGGCTACCTGATCACCGGGCGCATCGGCACCGGCAAGACCTTCCTGGTCCAGTGCTGGGCAGGCGAACTGGGCATCCCGTGCGTCATTTTCAAAAACTTCCGCGACCGCTGGGTGGGCGCCACGGAATCCAACCTGGAAAAGATCTTCTCCATCCTGCGCGCGCTGGGGCAGGTCGTCGTGTTCGTGGACGAGGCCGATCAGGCGGCGGGGAAGCGCGAGGGGAGCGATTCCGACGGGGGGCTCTCCGGGCGCGTCTACGCCATGCTCGCCAAGGAGATGTCCGACACGCGCAACCGCGGACGCATCATCTGGGTGTTCGCCACGTCGCGTCCCGATCTCCTCGAGGTGGATCTGAAGCGGCAGGGGCGGCTGGACGTGCACATCCCGATGTTCCCGCCCGAGACGCGGGAGGAAATGACGGGCCTGTTCCTCGCCATCGCGCGGAAGCTGAAGGTGGACCTGGCGGAGGCGGACATCCCGGATATTCCCGAAGGCCTGACGCTGGGCGGCAACGAGATCGAGGGCGTGCTGGTGCGCGCGCTGCGCACGCAGGCGCTCTCCCCCGAACCCAAACGGCCGCTCGGCGACTTGCTGGCCGGGGTGCTCGGAGAAATCCGGCCGTCCGCCCATCGCCTGAAGCTGGAATACATGGACCTCGTCGCCGTCAAGGAATGCACCGATTCGAGATTCCTTCCCGCGCGGTTCCGCTCCATCGGGCCGGATGCGCTGGAACAGCGGATCTCGGAGCTGCGGAGATTTTTATAGCCATGAGTTTTCTCAAGTTTTTGCAGGGGATCGGGGACCGGCTGGGCATCCTCGAAAGCGTCCCGGCCGCGGGTCCGGTGAAGGCCGGGAGAATCGAGACCCGCAGCGTGTCGCTGCGGGAGCTGACCTGCGAGATCGAGGCCGGCGCCGTCCGGTCGCTCGCCGCCGCACCCGCCGAACTCGCGGTGCCCTTCGAGAAGATCTACGAGGCGGCGGGCATCGCCTCGGGCGCGGACGCCTGGTCGGTGCAGCGGCTGAAGCGCGTGCTGGAAGGCGAAGCGATCCAGGGCAGGCCGCGCGACGAGGTGCAGCGGACCGTGCTCGCGATGCTGCAGTCGGAAGGCGCTTCGGCCGAAAGCATCGTGCGCGATGCCATGGCGCGCGACTCGGCCCTGGACGCCTACGAGGCGGCGGCGCGCGGGAAAATGCAGATGCGAATGGAAACCTGCGGGAAGAAGATCCGCGAGGTGGAGGAGCGGATCCGGGACCTCGAGGAGGAACGCAAGGCCCTGGAGCGGGCGCTCGGGGAGGATGAGGCCCGGTGGCGCGAATGGCAACGGCACAAGCGGGCCACGGAACGAGAGCTCGCCGATGTGGTCGGATACGTCGTCGATCACGGGGTGATTACCCTTGACGCCGACGAGACCTAGGATTCAACCGATTGGGGTCTGGGTCGGTATCGAAGGGGAGAAGGATTAGAGGGTTAGAGGATTAAAGGATTAAAGGGGAGGAAAACGATTCCGGATTTCATTTTCCGGCTCCGGTCCACGCGGTGCGGCCGGGAAAACAGCATCTGGAATCTGGAATCTGGAATCTGGAATTAAGTTTTGGGAACGGGGGGCACCATGGCTGTGATGGCTCGGTTGGGAAGGCTGTTTCGGGGCTTTTTGGGGCTTTTCATCGGAGGGATCGAGGAGCGCAACCCGGAGGCGCTCATGGAGGCGGCCCGCCAGGACTTCCGGGACAAGATGGCGCAGTACAATACGGCGCTGGCCCAGATGGCCGGAATCGCCGAAAGGCTGAAGACGCAGGTGAAAGCCAAGACCGTGCGCGCCCAGGAACTCGAGAGGCGCATCCTGGCGAACCACCGTGCCGGGAACCTGGAACTGGCCGGAAGCCTGGCGCGCGAGCTGCAGGAGCTGAAGGGAGACCTCACCGCGGACACGCAGGAACTGTCCGAAACCGAAGAGGCCTATCAGGCCAACCTGCGGCAGGCGAAGCTCGCCCAGAAGGAATTTGAGGAGAAGATCCGGAAACTGGAGAAACAGCTCTCGCAGGTCAAGATCAAGGAGGCGCAGGCGGAAGCCGCCGCGGCGCTCGGGAGCGCGGCCTTCAAGGTCGGGGATCTCGGCGACACCATGAAGACCGTCGAGGAGATCCTGAACAAGCGCTACGAAAAGTCCGCGGGAAAGGCGAGAGTGGCCCGGGACATGGTCGATCTCGAAACCGTCGCCGAGAAGGAAAACGAGCGCAAGGCCCTGGAACAGGCGGCGCTGGCCGATTTCCTGGCGAGCCAGGGCATCCAGGCGCCGGCGGCCGCGGAGACGCCCGAGGCCGCCAAGGAGATCGGGCCGAAACAATGACGCGGGACGCATGCGCCGGCATTTTCCGGCATGCTTCGGTTGGCTATGCGCAATCCATAAAGGGGGAATTATGACGGACCAGCCTGCACGTCTGACGCTGTTGGGTAAACTCATTTCCATTGCGTTGATTGTCGGATTGATCGGTTTCGGCGCCTACCTCGTCCTGAAGCGCAGTCCGGGCGGGAAGGTCCTTCCGGGCGGGGAATCGGAAGAATTCTCCGAAACCGAGGCGCCGGACACCTCCGGGGTGACTACGGTCCGGGAGTACAAATACATCCCGGCCGAGAGGCTGCCGGTCGTAAAGGGCGTCAGCCAGTACAAGTGGGACCCGAAGGAAAAGATCCTGCGGTTCAGCTACAACGTCTGGGCGGGCTGGCTCCCGGTGATCGCGGCCAACCGCGGCACGAAGCCGAACACGGAGAGTGTGTTTTACAAGAAGTACGGCTTCCGGGTGGACATGGTGCTGATGGACGATCCGGTGGCGGCGCGCGACGCGTTCGCGGCCGGGGAGGTGCACACGCTCTGGGGCACGGCGGACATGATGGTGCTGCTGGCCCCGGAACTGATCAAGGACACGCGGACGGCGCCGCGCATCATGCAGCAGATCGACTGGTCGAGCGGCGGCGACGGGATCGTGGTCCGGAAATCGATCAAATCGGCGGGAGACCTGCGCGGCAAGACCGTGACGCTCGCGCAGAACTCGCCCAGTGAGTATTACCTGACTTCGCTGCTGCTGTCGGCCGGCCTGCGGCCCTCGGACCTGAAGATGCGCTACACCGCCACCGCGTTCGAGGCGGCCGCCGCCTTCGTCGCCGACAAGCGCGTCGACGCGTGCGTCTCCTGGGCGCCGGACATCTACCGGATCCCGGAAAGGGTCGCCGGCACGCGCGTGCTGTCGAGCACGAGCGACGCCAACAAGCTGATCGCGGACGTGTACGCGGTGCGCGCCGATTTCGCGCGGGACCACCCGGAGATCGTGGAGGGCCTGATCTCGGGGATCTTCGAGGGCATGGACGCGGTGAAGCAGAATCCCGCGCCGGCGGCGCAGTGGATGGCCGACGCCTTCGGCATGAAGGCGGACGAGGTCCTGTCCATGCGCAACGACGCGCATCCCACGAACTTCGCCGAAAACGTGCAGTTCTTCCTGAACGCGTCCAATCCGACGAACTTCGAGCGCACCTGGAAGAACGCCAGCTACATCTACCGCGAACTGGGCCGGATCGACACGCCGATCGCGTTCGACAAGGTCATGGACTTCTCGGTCCTGCAGAAGCTGCAGAAGAAGGGGGCCTTTGCCCACCACAAGGACGAGAGCATCGCCTCGTTCACGCCGTCCAGTTTCCGGAAAGTCACGGCCGAATCCCCGATCCTGACCCAGACGATCCGGATCAATTTCTTCCCGAACTCCGCCAACCCCTACGAGCCGGCCCGCGACGAGCTGGGAAATCCGGTCAGCGGCAAGCTGTACGATCCCAACGTCGACGCGACGCTGGAACAGGTCGCGCGCCTGTCCGGGCAGTTCGCGCGCGCGGTCATCTCGATCGAGGGGCACACGGATTCGAGCATGAAGGGGAGGGTTCCCGTCCAGGCGGTGCGCGAATTGAGCCAGGCCCGGGCCGAGGCGATCCGCCGCGCCCTCGTCGAAAAGTTCAAGTTCGATCCCAACAAGTTCGACATCGTGGGCAGGGGCTGGGACGAGCCGGCCGACCCGAATGACCCGGAGAATCAGGCGCTCAACCGCAGAGTCGAAATCAGCGTCTTTCCGCCGGAGCAGTAATGACGCCGGAGTCCCGGATGCGGAACGAACACCCGGCCGTTGTGCGTGAGGCGCTTCACGCACAACGGCCGCCGAAATCATCCCACCCAACAAGGCACCGTCCATCTGGAATCGTTTTCCCCTTTCTTCCTCTAATCCTTTAATCCTCTAATCCTCTAATCCTTTAATCCTTTAATCCTTTAATGCTTAAATCCTTCTTCCCGATCAATCCCGCGCCGGCCGTCCGGAATCCGGAATCTGGAATCTGTAATCTGTAATCTGGAATCTGTAATGGATCTTGACACCGCTATACCGATCGGTATAGTTACTTTCGTCATGAAACGAGCTCGAGACGCCATTCTGGATGCCGCGATGGAGCAGTTCGCCCTGAAGGGGTACGCGGGGAGTTCCATTCGCGAGATCTGTCACGCCGCGGGGGTGACCAAGCCGGTCCTCTATTACCACTTCCGCAGCAAGGAGCACCTTTACCAGGAGCTGATGCTGGATCTCTTCAACCAGACGAACAAGAACCTGCTGCGTCTGGCGGTCTACCGCGGGCCGCTCCGGGACCGGCTGGTGCGCTACGTGGCGTCCGAATTCCGCAACTGCCGGAAGGACCCGCACGGCGTGCGTTTTCTGTTCCGGAGCATGTTCGCTCCCGAAGGGGAATATCCGAAATTCAACATCGTGGAGGAATTCAGGAAGGAACGCGAGGTGATCGCGGGACTCATCCGGGAAGGGAAGTCCCGCGACGGGTCCATAAACCCGGAACTGATGTCCAGCGCGCTGATGGGCATCATGCTGATCCGGATCCTGGAATACTTTTTCACGGGACGGCCGCGCCTGTCGCGCCGCACGGCGGAGCAGCTGGTCGACCTGCTGATGCCGTTGTCTTTGCCGGAGCGGGCAGCTATACCGTACGGTAAAGGGAAAGGGAGCGTTCGATGAAACCCATTCGAGCCCTGGTCCTGTTTTTGGCCGTCCCGTGGTTTCCGGCGGCCTCAGCCGCGCAGGAACGGTCGCGGCCGCTGACGGTGAAGGCCGCGGTCGCGCTGGCGATCGAGCGGAACCCCGAGATGCTGGTCGCCGTGGCGCAGCGGGACGAACTGAAGGGAAAGATCACGGAAGTGCGATCCGGCGCCTATCCCCAGCTTACGTTTCAGGGATACGGGCTGCGCATGCGCGACCCGAGCATCCTGAACAGCTCCAGTTTCGACAACGTGCCCCAGGAATTCCGCGACGCACTGGTCCCGGTGGCCAGCAACATGTTCGACATGGGTCTGAAGGTCACGCAGCCGGTCTATACCGCGGGGAAGGTGCGCACGGCGCTCCGGCTGGCCGAGGAAAGCCTGGCGGAAAAGAACGCGGTCAGCGATTCGGTGCGGCGGCAGCTGACCTTCCGCGTGCTGCAGGCCTTCAACGATCTCTTTCTGACCGAGGCCAACCTCGAGGTGGTCCGGGAAACGCAGCAGCAGAGCCGGGAGCATCTGGAACTGGCGCGGGCGCGTTTCCGCGGCGGGGTGGCCACGGAGATCGACGTGCTGCGCTCGGAGGTCAACGTGGCGAACCTGGAGCCGGAGCTGATCCGCGCGGAGAACCAGGTGCGTCTGGCGCGCGCGGTCATCAACGAGCTGATCATGGAGGATCTCGAGGCGCCCACGCAGGTCGCCGGAAGCCTCGAATACGTCCCGTGGGACGCCGGGGCGCTCGAGGAAATCCAGCGGCGGACGCTCGAACTCAGGCCGGAGCTCGAGGCGGCGCGGAAGCTGGTGGAGCAGTCGCGGCTCACGCTCCGGCTGGCGAACGCGGAGAACAAGCTGAGCGTCGACATGGAAGGGCATTACGGCTACGCCGTGCGGGAGCTGCAGAACATGTTCCACAGCGACTACTCGCGCTGGAACCTCACGTTCAACTTCCGGCTGCCGTTGTTCGACAGCGGGCGGAAGGCGGGACTGACCGTGCAGGCTGCCGCGCGGCTGCGGGCCGCGGAGCAGCAGCTGGCTCAGCTGGAAAACGAGTGCCGGCTCGAGGTGAAGCGGGCGTACGACGACATGCAGTCGTCTGCCCGGGCGATCACGGCGGCGCGCCTGAGCGTGAAGCAGGCGGAAAAGGTTCTCGCGATGATGCAGGCCAATTACCGGTACGGCGCCGCGACGACGCTGGACGTGTCGGATAGCCGGACGTCGCTGGCCGAGGCCCGGAACGCGCAGATCGGCGCGACCTACCGGTACGAAATGGCCAAGGCGCGTTTGCGGCTGGCTTCGGGCATTCCGATCCTGGACGAGGAGGTGGGGCGATGATGCGTCGGGCGTCGAAGATTTTCGGGGCGGGGATTCTCCTTCTGGCGGCGGGGATGCACTGGGGATGCCGGCAGTCCGGGGAGGGCACGGGCATCGCCTCCGGCGCCGGCGGACCCGCGGAACTGATCGTAAACGCCGCCCCGGCGGCCCGGCGCGAGTGGATCGAGAAGATTCCGATTACGGGCAACCTCCGCACCCTCTCGGCGGTGGAGATCAAGCCGGAAGTCGGCGGCCGGCTGGTCGCGGCGTATTTCCGCGAGGGGGACCTGGTGCGGAAGGGGCAGTTGCTGGCGGAGATCGACGAGGCCAATTACCGGCTCCTCGTGGACCAGGCCACTGCGGCCCTGCACGTGACCGAGGCGGGGCTCGATCGGGCGCAGGTGGCGGCGGAGCACGCGAAGACCGAGAAGGAGCGGGCGGACAACCTGCTGCGCAGCGGCGGCATCACCGAGAAGGACCACCAGGCGGCCGTCACGGGCATCCGGGATGCGGAAACGCAGGTCCGCCTGGCCGAGGCCCAGTGCAGCCAGGCCCGGGCGGCCCTCGCGATCGCCGAAAAATCGCTCCGGGACTGCAAGATCTATGCGCCGGCCGGGGGGCACGTCCAGAAGAAATATTTCGACGCGGGCTCCCTGCTGGCGGCCGGCGTGCCGCTCTATACCCTCGTCGACAACGCCCGGCTCGAACTCGAATGCGTGGTGCCCTCCTATCAGATGGCCGCGATCCGTCCCGGCCAGCACGCCACGTTCGAGACGCCGACTTACGGCGATCGCCGGTTCGACGGCGTGGTGGCCGCCATCAACCCCGAGGTGGAGGCGGACAACCGGTCGGTGAAGGTGAAGCTGAACATCGCCAATCCCGGCGGCGAGCTGCGCAGCGGGATGTATGCGCGCGGCGAGATCGTCGTCGGCGCCGACCCCCGGGCCCTGGTGATCCCGCGCGACGCGCTGATCCCCGAAAGCGAAGGGTCGGAACGGGTCGGCGTCTATGTCGTCCGGGAAGGGAAGGCGCGCCGCGCGGCCATCCGGGTCGGGGACAGCCGCGACGGGCTTGTCTGGGTGCGCGAGGGACTCGGGGAGGGGGACCTGGTGATCACCGAGATCGGCCCGTCCCTGAAAGAGGGCATGGCCGTCCGCGTGTCCCGCTGACATGGAATGATTCCAGATTTCAGATTCCGGATTCCAGATGATCTGTTTCCGGACATGCCCGGGCAATCGTTCGGTATGACTCAAGCCAAGCTTGCGCCAATCGGGGATCCGCGGCCTTGTCTGGAATCCGGAATCTGGAATCTGAAATCCAATGCGGCCCGCGATAAAGGAAATAGGATATGTTCCTGTCCGATCTGTCGGTGAAACAGCCGGTCTTCGCCACCATGATGATGGCGGCGCTGGTGGTGCTGGGCATCTTCTCCTACCGGGAACTGTCGATCGACCTGTTCCCCAACGTGGATCTCCCCGTGGTCACGGTGCAGACCGTCTACCCGGGAGTGGCCCCGGAAACCGTGGAGACCGAGGTCACCAAACGCATCGAGGAGGCGATCAACCCGATCGAGGGCGTCAAGCACATCTCGTCCACCACCACGGAAGGCATGTCGGTCGTCATCGCCGAATTCGAGCTGGGGACGAACATCCACACGGCCGCCCAGGACGTGCGCAGCAAGGTGAGCGCGCTGCGGCGCGACTTTCCGGCAGGGGTCGAGGAGCCCGTCATCGAGCGGCTCGATCCCGGGGACATGCCCATCCTCTCGCTTTCGGTCAGCTCCCCGGGCCTGTCGTCGAAGGAACTGACCTCGCTCACGGAAAAGGTGATCCGGAAGCGGCTGGAAAACATCGATGGGGTGGGCTCGCTCAAGATCATCGGGGGACAGCGGCGCGAGATCCAGGTCACCCTCGACCCCGAACGCATGAAGGCCTACGGCCTGACGGTGCCCGAGGTCGTTGCTGCGCTGCGCCGGGAGAACATCGAGGTTCCTGCCGGAAAGGTCGGCAGGGGCGCCGTCGAGGAACTGGTCCGGGTCGAAGGGAAAGTCGCCGATCCGGTGATGTTCCAAAACCTGATCGTCAAGACCATCCGCGGCGTCCCGGTGCACTTCGGCGAAATCGCGAGGATCGTCGACGGCTACGAGGAGCAGACCACGCTGGCGCTCATCAACGGGCGGCGGGCGCTGGCCCTGGAGATCCGCAAGCAGTCGGGGGGCAACACGGTGGATGTCGCGGAGGCCGTGAAGGGAGCGCTGCCGGCGCTGAACCGCGAACTGCCCGGCCAGACGCGCCTGGACGTGGTCCGGGATTCCTCCGAGTTCATCCGGGACGCCGTCGAGGACGTCAAGACCACGATCGTCCTGGGCGCGCTGTTCACGGTGTTCATCGTCTTTTTGTTTCTCAACAGCTGGCGCAGCACCGTCATCACCGGGTTGACGCTGCCCGTGTCGATCATCTCCGCCTTCATCGTCATGCGGATCCTGGGCTTTTCGCTCAACATCCTGACGCTGATGGGGCTCTCGCTGTCGGTCGGCCTGCTCATCGACGACGCGATCGTAGTCCGGGAGAACATCGTGCGGCACATGCAGTTCGGCCGCGACCATTACGAGGCGGCGCGCTTCGGCACGTCGGAGATCGGCCTCGCCGTCATGGCGACCACTTTCTCGATCATCGCCGTGTTCGTGCCGATCGCCTTCATGAAGGGCATCGTCGGACGCTTCTTCTTCGAATTCGGCATCACGATCGCGTTCGCCGTCCTGGTCTCGCTGTTCGTCTCGTTCACGATGGACCCGATGCTGTCGTCGCGCTGGTACGACCCGGCGGTGGAGGTGAACGCGCGGCGGCGGGGACTCGCGCGCCTGCTGGAGGTCTTCGACACGCGGTTTATGGACCTCCGGAACGTGTACGAGAAGTCCATCCGGTTCGCCCTGCGGCACCGCCTCGTGGTCCTCGCGGCCTCCCTCCTGCTGTTCGCGGGAGGGCTCGCCGTCTTCGACCGGCTCGGCGAGGAGTTCTTCCCGTCCTACGACCGCGGCGAGTTCCAGCTGAGCTTCAAGACGACGCCGGGGAGCAGCCTGGAGCAGACCGAGGCCATCTCCAACGAGATCGGCCGCCGGATCCTGGATAAGCCCGGTGTGAGCTACATCTTCACGACCATCGGCGCCGGGTCGAGCGCCGCGATGAACGAAGGAAGCGTGTACGTCAAGCTCAAGCCGAAAAAGGAGCGCCCGTTGGCCGATGACGCCCTGCGCGCGCGGCTGAGGGCGGAACTGGCCGACTACGGCAGCGCGATCATCAGCGTCGAAGACGTGGCGGACATGGGCGATTCCCGGCCGCTGCAGCTCAGCGTGCAGGGGCCGGACATGAAGGAACTCGACCGGATCTCGGCCGCGGTGATGCAGACCATACGGCGGGTTCCGGGGGCCGTGGACGTCGACCGGAGCCTGGACCCGGACAAGCCCGAGATCCGGGTGTACATCGACCGCAGGCTCGCGTCCGACCTGGGCATCGACCTGCAGTCGCTGGCCGTCACGATGCGGGCGCTGCTCAACGGCGAGGTGGCGACGCAATTCGAGGACGCCGACGGCGACGCCTACGACGTGCGGGTGCGTCTCGAGGCGCGGCAGCGCCAATCGGCCGAGACACTCGAGGACATCGACCTGCTCAGCTCCAAGAAAGACGCCTCCGGCGCGGACCTCCTCATCCCCATCGGCCAGGTGGCGAGTTTCCGCAGGGCGTCGAGCGCCGCACAGATCCGGCACTACGACCTCATGCGCGAGGTGCGCGTTTTCGCCAACACGGCGGGCCGGCCGATGGGAAACGTCGAAAACGACATGCACGACGCCGTCGAGGCCATGAACCTGCCGGCCGGATATGCGGTGCGGTTCACGGGCGAGTCGGAGGAAATGAACGAAACGTTCGAATACATCTACGAGGCGCTGATCCTCGCGATCGTGTTCATCTACCTGATCCTCGCCTCGCAGTTCGGCAGTTTCACCCATCCCCTGGCCATCATGCTGTCGCTGCCGCTTTCGCTCATCGGCGTCGCCGGCATGCTCCTGATGACGCGGGACACCCTGAACATCATGTCGATGATCGGCCTGATCCTCCTCATGGGGCTGGTGACCAAGAACGCGATCCTCCTGGTCGACTATACCCGGAGGCTGCGCCTGGAAGGGAAAAGCCGTACCGAAGCCCTGGTCGAGGCGGGCCGGACGCGGTTCCGGCCGATCGTCATGACCACGCTGGCCATGATCTTCGGCATGCTGCCGCTCGCCTTCGAAATCGGCGCGGGTTCGGAACTGCGCTCCCCGATGGCGCGCGCCGTCATCGGCGGCCTGATCACGTCCACGCTCCTGACGCTGATCGCCGTCCCCGTGGTCTACTCGCTCCTGGACGATCTGACCATCCGGTTGTTCGGAAAACGTGAGAGGGTTTGAAGGTTGGAACGTTTGAACGTTCTGCCCCGGGTTTCTCCGTTTGCTAGTGTTGCCCCGAGGAGTTATATTATCCCCGTCAAACAAGGGCAGGGGACGGCGCTGGACGGGCCATCCGGCCGGTTGGATTCAGGTTTAGCACTTTACTGGAGTCGCACCATGGGTTGGGAATATAGCGAGAAAACGAAAGAGCTGTTCATGAACGCGGTTCACGGCAAGCCAGGCACGCATCTGGGCGAGATCGAGAACCCGGACGGCATGGGGGAGCACGGATCGATCGTGTGCGGGGACGCCATGCGTTTCACGTTCCGCGTCAAACGCCACCCGTCGGATCCCGCCCAGGACATCATCACGGAAGCCAAATACCTCACCTTCGGGTGCACGTCCGCGATCGCGTCCTCCGAAGCCCTGTGCGAAATCATCGAGCGGGGAAGCTACACGCCGCTGACCGCGCTCAAGATCCAGAACAGCGACATCGTCGAATACCTGCAGGGGCTGCCCGAACAGAAGATCCACTGCTCCGTCATGGGCGCGGAAGCGCTCGAAGCCGCCGTCTTCAACTGGGCCCAGCGGCGCGGAGTCGACCTGAAGAAGCTGGGCGTCGACATCCACGACCAGGAAACCGAAGAGGGACGGATCGTGTGCAAGTGCTTCTCCGTCACCGAGCCCTACCTCAAGCGCAAGATCCGCGAACTCAACCTGCGGACGATTCCCCAGATCACCAACGCCATCAAGGCGGGCGGCGGGTGCATGTCCTGCCACCACGTCCCCGGAGGGCTTCAGGACATCCTGGACCAGGTCTGGGGCGGACAGGCCGCGGCGGACGCCGGATCGGTCCCGCTGCCCATCCTTCCCGCGGAATCCGGCGACGTGGCCGAGTTTTCTCCCTACCAGTTCGCCAAGAAGGTGGAGCGGGTTCTCGAGGAATTCGTCCGCCCGTCGCTGCGCATGGACGGCGGCAACATCGAGATCGTCGATATCAAGGGGACGATCGTGTACTGCGGCCTGAAGGGCGCCTGCTCGGGCTGCGCGGGCGCGAGCCAGACCATGAAGATGATGGTGGAACGGATCTTGAAGGAACAGGTGGACGAACGGATTCGCGTCATCGAGGTGTAACCGGGTTTATGAAAATCATCTACGTCGACAACAACGCCACGACCCGCGTCGCCCCGGAAGTCTATGAAGCGATGCAGCCCTACTTCACCGAGGATTACTTCAACCCGAGCTCCATGTACGAGCCGGCGCGGAGGACCGGGAGCGCGATCGCCGCGGCCCGCAGGACCGTCGCCGACTGCCTGGGGCGAGTGGATCCCAAGGAAATCCTGTTCACGGGATGCGCGACCGAGAGCAACAACACGGCCATCATCGGGACCGCCCAAGGAAACCCGAACCGGCGGCACATCATCACCAGCACCGTGGAGCACCCGGCCGTTCTCGAGGTCTGCAGGGAGCTGGAGCGCAACGGGTACCGGGTCAGCTACATCAACGTGGACCGGGACGGGAACCTGAACCTGCGCGAATTCATCCAGGCGCTTACCCCCGCCACTCTTCTCGTCACCATCATGCACGCCAACAACGAGACGGGCGTCGTCTTCCCGATCGATCAGCTGTCCCGCATCGCCAAACAGACCGATCCGGGAATCGTGTTCCACACCGACGCCACCCAGACGGTGGGCAAGCTCCCCATCGACCTGGCCCTGGGGCTCCCGTACGTGGACCTTCTCTCCTTCTCCGGGCACAAGCTGCACGCGCCCAAGGGCGTCGGGGCTCTCTTCATCCGCCGCGGCACGCGCTGCAGGCCGTTCATGCTCGGCGGACACCAGGAGGAGGGGCGCAGGGCCGGAACCGAGAATGTCGCCTATATCATCGGCCTGGCGAAAGCGCTGTCGCTCGCCATGGAAAACCGCGAGAAGGACGAAGCCCGGATCCAGCAGCTGCGCGACCGGCTCGAAAAGAGCCTGAGCGAGAAAATCCCGTCCATCCAGATCAACGGCAAGGGGGCGCCCCGCCTGCCGAACACGCTCAACATCTCCTTCCACTACATCGAGGGGGAAGGCATGCTGTTCCAGCTCAGCGCCTACGGGATCTGCGCTTCCAGCGGTTCCGCCTGCACCTCCGGGTCTCTCGAGCCGTCCCACGTCCTCAGGGCCATGAAAGTGCCCTTTACCGCAGTCCACGGATCGGTGCGGTTCAGCCTGAGCCGATACAATACCGATGAGGATATAGACACGATTGTTGAAGTATTCCCTCAGATTGTGGCGAACCTGCGCAAGCTGTCGCCGTACTGGGACAACGAACGCAACGCGCCCCGCACGGACGCTCTCAAGCTGGTGCAGTAATTCAACAGGAAAAAGCCACGGATTTCACGGATCATGGAAAGTTTTTATTCCGTGGAATCCGCGGCCATTGTTCATTTGTAGGCGCCGAATTCGTAGGCGGCTTCCATCATGGCGCGCAGGTTGGCGATATCCCCCTTGTCGATGCTGGCCCCGCCGGCGAGAATGTATCCGCCGCCGGGAGCGCAGTCCTCGATCAGCCTGCGGCAGTTTTCCTTCACCTGCGCCGGCGTTCCCGTCATCATGACGGACGAGGGCACGTTGCCGACGATGCAGGCTACGTTGCCCAGGACCTTCTTGGCCTGGGCCATGTCGGTCTTGTCGAAATACCAGACGACGCTGCTCCTGGGCGTGTCGGTGATCAGCTTCAGCCGGCTGTTGTAAATCCCTTCGGCAAACGGGAACGGGACCAGGCCCTCGTCGATCATGGCGATGAAGAGCTTCTGCAGCGAAGGCCAGTAGAACCGGTCGAACTGCTTGTCGGACATGAACGTGTCGTCCCCCTTGTGCAGCGGCATCATGCACACGGGGCAGTTGGTCATCGGGAAATTCTTGATGGTGGTCTTGATGGTCAGTTCGAGCTGCACGTCGATGGCCTCGAGCAGCTTCTCCGGCTGGCGGTAGAGATCGAGCGTGATGCCGCGCGTGCCGCGCATCATGTCGGCAAAGTAGTCGTAGGGCGCCTGGGCCATGACGCCGCCGAAGAAGGACGGGTAGCCGCGTTCCGCCGCGATCCGGCCCACTTCCATGATCGCTTCCTGGTGCCGCAGGAATTCGTCCGAAAGATCCATCAGCGTCCGGAAGACCTTGCGGATTTCGGGATCGGCCATGAGGCCGACCCAGCTGGCGGCCCCGAACAGGGTGCGCAGAGGCGGGAGGTTTTTGAACGGCTCGAACACGCCGGCGCTGCGCGGCAGGGTGGCGCGCAGGTTGTAGTCCGTGGGATCCAGCATGAACCAGTCGTACTCATCGGCCTTCATGTATTCCGTCTCGACGATCTGCTGCATGGTGACGTCTTTGCCGAGCCCGTGGCCGGGCCATTTCATGATCTTCACGTCGAGCGCGTCCATGATCCGTCCCGAAGGGATCAGGCCGGGACCCATGAACGTGTCCATGTCCCCGAAATCGTCCATGAACCGGACCCACGCCCGCTTCAGTTCGGCGTAGTCGTACATGATGCCGTGGAACGTCGTTCCGGCGTGGTAGGCCGGAAAACTGCCGACCGGCAGCATCACGGGAACGCGGTCGGGCTCTTCCATCTTGATGGCCCGGATGAACCGAGTCACCCTCTCCCTGTAACACTTTTCCGCCTCCGGGCTTTCGAACTTCACCCCCGGAGCGGCAAGCCAGTTTTTGAACCGCTCTTCGCGCTTTTCCTGCCACGTCATTTCCGCCCATGGTTTGGCTGGTGTCATATGCTTTTCCCCGTTATCCAGAAGGTTGATGGCCATTCGTTTTGGATCGTTCGTCCCATCTTATAGGGATTTCCGGCCGCGAGTACAATCGGAAAAGCGTCCCGCGGCGAAAGAAAGACCGGGGCCAGGTCCAGGGTAACCCGGTCCTGGCCGCGCCATATTGCGGGTCGCGTCCTATCTATGGCCTGACCCGGGGTTGCGGCCGCTGGCGCGGCCTCCACCCCGGGCTATGCTGCACCGCGCCTCCGGCGCTGGAACGGCCCCACATCAATCCGTAATCCGTGGCTATTCTTCATTTGTAGGAGCCGTAGCGGCATACAGCAGCGAGTTTCCCTTTTTGCCGACGACGCGTATGGCGCCCGACTCCCGCAGGCAGTAGACGATCTTTTGCGAGAGCCACCGGGGCCGGCCGGTTGCGGCCGAGAGGTCGGCCGTGGACCACGGTTCCTCGAGGTCCGGAAGGATACGTTTGCGAAGGTCCTCGGGCCCGTCGAAAACGAGCCGGTCGACGACATCCAGCAGCCGGCGCTCCTTGGTGACCCATCCGCCGCGCCGCCAGCGGCGGCCGGAGTCACGGTACCGGACCTCCTCCTCGTGGACGAACAGCACTTCCAGCGAAAAGTTGGGATGCGCCATCAGGGCGGGGAAACTCACCAGTTCTTCGAAGACCCTGTCCAGCGCGCCGCGGCTGGGGGAACGCCTGCGGCCGAGAGTCCGGCATCCTTTTTTAACGGTCCGCACGATCCACTTCTCGCGCGCGATCGGGTACACCAGCCGCACGGCGTGGGCGGCGGTCAACGCATGCATCTTGCGTTTGATGGAAGCGAATCCTTTCGTCTGAACCTCGATCAGCAGATCGCCGCGTACGATGTCCACCACGAAGCCGTCGACGGAAACCTCAAAACGGTCACCGGGCCGGGCGACCCACTGTTTGAGCGCGGCGTGCAGCGGTTTTTCGTTCAGGACACCGATAGGACTCACGGGAAACCATATTAACGGTCTCCGCTCCCGATTTCGACCCCTGTTTGCAGCACCGCGGGCGGTGAAGCGCCCGACCCGGCGATTTCGATTTCCAGCCGGTATTCGCCCGGGGGCACATCACGAAACAACTCATATCCGTGAAATCCGTGGCTCATCTCTTTGGTAGGTGCCGTGTTCTTGTCGATGCTGGCGCTGCCGGGAGCGCAGCGCAATTACAGCAAATCACCCGGATAAGCCACGCATAATAAAAGGGCGCCCCTCTGGTGGTAATGTGTTAGTTGCAACCA
>CAZTHE010000021.1:0-11826 GCA_964613495.1 uncultured Acidobacteriota bacterium
CCTAAGAACTTTCTTGCTAAAAAAACAAGATGTTAGAGCGTGGTACTACGGATTACACGCATATTGTTTATAGCTCCGTGTAATCCGTGTAATCCGTGCGTGGCTCCCGGTTGCCGCATGATGGCGCTTTTCGCTCTTGCTTACGCCGGGCGCAGGACAAACCTTCGTTCCGACAAGTGGGCGCAGCTTACCGGAAGAGCTGCGGGGCGAACTCGTGGAGGTACTCCCTCCAGTTGATCCACGTGTGGCCGCCGGCCGTTTCCTTGTAGACCGGCGCGAATCCGTGTTTCTTCAAAAGATCCAGCGAAGACTTGGTCGTGTTGAGCAGAAAATCCTCCGCTCCCGTCGCAAACCAGAGCAGCTTCAGCCCTTTCTTCAGTTCGGCGTTGTCCAGCATCGCGAGATGCTGCGTCTCCCAGTCCGGCCCGGCGGGCGCCTGCGCCTTCGGGGCCGGCGCTCCCGGGGCCGCCGGCTTGGCGGGGCCCGATCCGAATATGCCGGAGCTGAACACGCCGACATAGGCGTATTTCCCCAGATCCGACATGGCGATGTGGAGCGTCTGCATCCCTCCCATGGACAGGCCCGCGATCGCGCGGCTGTTGCGGTCCGTCAGCACCCGGTAGCGGCTTTCGATGTACGGCACGACGTCCTTCGTGAAATCCTCGCTGAACTCGTCGACCATGGACCCCGCGCCTCTTCCCCCGCCCATGCCGAACGACGCCGAGGTATGGCCCGCCGGCATCACGACAATCATGGGCTTCGCCTTCTTCGCCGCGATCAGGTTGTCGAGGATGAAACCCGCTCGGCCCACCGAACTCCAGGCGTCATCGCAGTCCCCGGCGCCGTGCAGCAGGTAGAAGACGGGATATTTCCCCGTTCCCGCCTCATATCCCGGCGGCGTGTACACGTGCATGCGCCGGTGCCGTCCCAGCGCCGTCGAGTAATAGTGGATGCGCGCCACGGCGCCGCGGGGCACCTGCCGCGTGTCCATCCATTCCGCCCCCGGGACGTGGACCAGGCTGGAAACGTTGTTGTTGGACTCGCTGACCAGGGGGTTGCGCGGATCCACGACCGACACGCCGTTGACCATGAACGTGTACCGGTAGGCCCCGGGCGCCACAGGCCCGATCGTCGCTTCCCACACCCCGTTTTCGCCCTTGGCGAACGCCGGGCCTCCGCGCGCCATCCCGGCGATGTCGCCGGCCTGCAGCGACACGCTCTCCGCCTGCGGCGCCAGGATCCGGAACGTCACGCGCCCGTCGGCGAGCACTTCGGGCGAATTCACCACCGGCCCCATCTTGGGCATCACGGGCGGCTTTTCCTGCGCCGGGGCGGATGCGCAGAGCAGCGCCGCCACGGCGAGCGCAACGGCGATTCGAGGAACGAAACCTTTATCTTTTCGCATCATGACCACTCCTTAAACGAATGATTAATGTTCGAACCTCCCGACGATAATGAAATCCGGGAAGGAATGCAACCGGAAGCCGCTGGCGCCGCTGCAACGTTGGAACGTTAGAAGGTTAGAACGTTCAAACGTTTCAACGGTTTTTCTTCAACCGCCGAGGTGATCGATCACGATCTTCACTCCGATGGCCATGAGAATCAGCCCGCCGACGATTTCGACCCGCTTCCCCCAGACGGTCCCGATCTTGCGCCCCAGCGCCATCCCGGCCGCGGTGAAGCCCGCGGCCACGACTCCGATGACGATGGCGGGAAGGAAGATTGCCGAACCGATCAGGGCTAGCGACAGGCCGACGGCAAGCGCGTCGATGCTCGTTGCGACCGAAAGCACGATGAGGTCCCATCCCCTGGTCGGGTCGCGCGCGATCCGGCGTTCTTCCGTGCCTCCCCGCAGGGAACCCCAGATCATTCGCCCGCCCACGAACGCCAGCAGGCCGAACGCGATCCAGTGATCGATTGCGGCGATATACCGGTGGACCGCCAGGCCCGCGCCCCAGCCGACCAGCGGCATGAGGAACTGGAAAAAGCCGAAATGAAACGCCAGCCGGAACACACGGCGCAGCGTCAGCGTCTCCACGGTCAGGCCCGTGACGATGGCGACGGCAAAGGCGTCCATGGCCAGGGCGACGGCGATTGCGATCAGGCTCAACCACTCCATGCTTTCTCTCCCGGAAAGCGGCCCGAATACGCTGCCACACGCACCGGACCCTCCGCAACCGAAATTGGCGCGGGATATTTGCCCGCCCGGCTTGCCAGACCCTGCCCACGGCCTTATATAGAAGCCATGGAGGTGGCAACCTCTCCCCGTCGTGCCGGGAAACCGGCTCAGGCCGGCCCGGACCGGCTATGACCGGCTAAGACCGGCCAAGAAAGGATAACCGCGATGGCAGAAAATAAGTCGAAAAAGTCTCCCGTGGCGAAGGTCGGCACCGTGAGCGTCGTGCAGCTTTCCGACGCGCACCCCAACCACGAGCACCACCTGTGTCACATCGTTTCCCTCCGGAACATGAAAACCGCGGCAAGACTCGCCAAGGACGCGCAGCACATCTGCTTTCTCTGCGGCCGGGCCGCGAAGGACGCCAGGAACCTCTGCGACCCGATGAAGATCTGACCGGCAGGCGGAATAATGCACTCCGGGATGGGTCCTCTCGGGCGATTGGACCTCTCGCCGTTCGGGCGCTCTTCGTGGCGATCGTGGAGATCGTGTTTCACGCCGGCGAAAGCGCTCGAAATCCGGCGCCTACGGCCTTCATGACATTCGCCATCAGGTCGCGGCTGCCGTTGACGGCGTAGACGTGCGGCGTCAGAGCCCAAATCTGCGCCCCGACCCGTTCCGGGCGGCCCGGCGCTCGCCCTGCCCTGCGGAGTTCCTCCAGGAGCATCGGCACGACCTTGTCCGACAGGCGCAGCGCCGTGTCCACGGCGAACACGGCCACGTCCGGCCGCAAAAGGCGCAACCGGCCGCAAAAGGCCGCCATCGCGACGGCGTCGAGGTTCTTCGGCGGGGAGGACTTCAGTTCCAAATAGACGAGCTTGCCTTCGGCGGCTGCGACCACGTCGAGGTCTCCCCCGCCTCCGCGGACGTGGAGCTTGACGCCCGTCGCAACGTCAAACCCGTACCGGCGCTCCAGCTCGCGGCCCACATACCACTCGAGCGTCCCGCCGAAATTCCGCGCCGCGCGCTTCAGGCGGAAGCGCCCGCGCGCCATCCTCTCGGCCAGCCCCAGGCCGACCAGGGCCGCGGCGTATCCCGCCGCCTGCTCCCCCGCGACGTAGCGCGTCGTGTCCGCCGGGCGGAAGCCGTCCGGCTGGCGGATTGCGCCTCGCAGGAACAGGCGGAAGGCGTAATGCCCGAGCCGTGCGGCGAACGCCTCCTCCACGGCCGCATCCAGCGGCTGGTCGAACGGGACGTCCGCCGTCGACCGCTCCGGGCGCAGCCCGCGCCGCAAAAGCATCGCCATCGCCTCGCCCCGGAACGGGGCCGGGGCGCGCTCCGGCGGCGACGCGGCGGCGGCGCGCAATTCGATTTCCAATGCGCTCGCTCTTCTCTTCATGGGCAGTTTCCAGTGTGGTGCATTCAACAGATCTTTATACATCACGGACAAGAATCCGGCCACGAATTCCACGGATCCGGAATGCGCGTTTATGGGCGGGGCCTCCGGCCCCCGGCTATGGTCCGATCCGCGGGCGAGAGCGGCGCTCTCGCCCGCGGATCGGACCATAGCCAGCGCAGCGCGAAGCGCTGCCGCCCATAAACGCATTTCGTGAAATTCGTGTTAATTCGTGGCTGCCTTTTTGCCCTCCCGCGGACCGGCTTTTCCATATTATACCCGCGAAATGCTTTGCGGTTGCGGCCCCCCGCGGTACACTCCACTAAAGGGAATTTTTCGGAGCGGACGACCGTGAATAGAAATGCCGGGATTCTCAAGATCCACGTCTCTTCCTGCATCGCCGTGCTCTGGCTTGCCGCCGCCGCATTCGGCACGGACGCGGCGCAGGACGAGAGGCTGATCCGGGAAATCGAGGACAACCTGATCGCGCCCTGCTGCTGGACCCAGCCGGTTTCGCAGCACCCGTCGGAGGTCTCCGACCGGATCCGCAGGGAGGTGCGCGAAATGGTGGCGGCCGGCAGGAGCCGCGACGAGATCTACGATCACTACGTGGCCGAATACGGCGAACGCATCCTCGCCTCGCCCCGCGCGAGGGGATTCAACAAGCTGGCATACATCCTGCCCGCGCTGGCGCTGCTCCTGGGGGGATGCCTGCTGCTGATTCTCCTGAAGAGGCTGCGCGCGCCCGCGCCCGAAGCCGCCGCGCCCGACGCCCCGGACCCGAGGTATGCCTCGGCGGTCGACAAGGAAATACGCGAACTGGAAGACTAAGCTTCCCATGACACTGCAAAGGCGGCCGCGACCCGCGCACAAAAGGGCTTCTCCCCCGAAAACCTTCAACGAAAGGTTCGAGGAGATCGCGCTGCGGCACCCGGACCGCATCGCCTTCCGGCTGAAGACGCCTCAAGGGTACACCCGGACGTCCTACCGCGAAGCCCGCGCTCAAGCCCGCGCGGCCGCCGCGGGCCTCCTCGCCCTGGGACTGCGGCCGGGCGACCCGGTGGCCATCCTTTCGGAGAACCGCCCGGAATGGGTGGTGGCGTACCTCGCCGCGTATTTCGCGGGCATGATCGCCGTCCCGCTGGACACGCAGATCTCCCCGCCGGAGTGGCGGCGCCTGATCGAAGACTCGGGCTCGAAGGCGGTGTTTGCGAGCGGTGCGCTGCGCCCCGGACTCGAAGCGGCGTTTGCCGGAGCGGCGGCGCCGCGCGTCATTTCCTTCGACCCGGTC
This sequence comes from uncultured Acidobacteriota bacterium, assembly GCA_964613495.1. GTDB lineage: Bacteria > Acidobacteriota > UBA6911 > UBA6911 > UBA6911 > UBA6911. The sequence continues at coordinate 4,804 of CAZTHE010000021.1, forward strand.
CCGGACGGCGCTCCGCAGTCCACTCTCGCCGGGCTGACCGATTGGGCCGCCGCGCTCGAATCCCCGCCATCGCTGCCCGGATGCCGGCCGGACGATGTCGTGACCATCATCTACACCTCGGGCACGACGGGAACGCCCAAGGGCGTCCTCTTGACGCAATCCAACATCGTCGGGGAGCTCGAGTGCATTTTCGGCGCCGTGCACGCCGACGAAAACGACGCGCTGCTGTGCCTGCTGCCGCTGCAGCACGTGCTCGCCTCGGTGATCAACGTCCTGGTGCCGCTCTATCTCGGGGGCCAGGTCGTCTTCGCCGACACGATGAAGCGGACGGAGATCCTGCAGGCGTTGCAGGAGGCCGGCATCACGATCCTCGCCACCGTGCCCCAGTTCTTCTACCTGTTCCACGACCGGATCCAGGAGGAGCTCTCGCGCAAACCGGCGGCGGCCCGGAAACTATTCCGGTGGATGCTGCGCCTCAACCGGGCGTGCCGGCGCCTTGCGGGCGTCAACCTGGGGAAGCTGCTGTTCGCGCGGGTGCACCGCAACTTCGGATCGAAGCTGCGCCTGTTCGTCAGCGGCGGCTCGGCCTTCGACCCGCTCGTGGCGCAGGAATTCCACGACATGGGATTCACCATTCTCCAGGGATACGGGCTCACCGAAACGACCGGGGCCTGCGCGGTCACCCGCGTGGAAAGCAACGTGTTAGGCTCCGTCGGCCCTGCGCTCCCCGGCTCCGGGATCCGCATCGTGTCGCCCGACGAGTCGGGTACGGGCGAAATCGCCGTCCGCGGCCCGATGGTGTTCCAGGGGTATTATAAAAACCCGCAGGCGACGGCCGAGGCCCTGCGCGACCGGTGGTTCCACACGGGGGACCTGGGGCGGCTGGACGCGGGGGGGAACCTGTTCGTCACCGGCAGAAAAAAGGAGGTCATCGTTCTGCCCAACGGCAAGAACATCTACCCGGACGAGCTGGAGGCGCATTACGCGCGCTGCCCCGCCATCCGCGAGATCGCCGTCATCGGCGTGTTCGGCGCCGAGGAGCGGGGCGAGCGGCTGCACGCCGTCGTGGTGCCGGACTTCGACTACCTGAAGGCCAACCGGATCGCCAACGCCCGCGAGCACCTGCGCGACCAGATTACCCGCCTCTCCAACCAGCTGCCCTCCTACAAGCGGCTGATGAGCTACCAGGTGCAGAGCGACGGCCTCCCGCGGACCACGACGCAGAAGATCAAGCGGCTGGAGCTGAAGCGGCTGGTCGAAAGCGGCTCGCTCCGTGCCGAAGAAAACGGGGCGGCGGCCGCGCCGGCGGATCCGCAGGACGCGGCGCTGCTGGAATCGGCCGTCGGCCAGGAAGTCGTGCACTGCCTGCGCGCCGCCTACCACCGCGAGGTGCCGATCAACGCGGGTATGAACCTCGAACTGGACCTCGGGTTCGACTCGATGGAACGCATCGAGCTGCTCAGCAGCCTCGAGGAGACGCTTCACCTGGAGTTGCCCGAAGACTTCGGCGCCGAAATTCACACCGTGCGCGACCTGGTCTCCCGGCTGGAACAGCAGGCGGGCATAGTTGCGCCCTCCGGAGCTTCCTCTCGCCGGAGCTGGAACACCATCCTCGCGGCGGAGGCGGCGGATTCCGGAGAAGCGCCGCCCTTCCGCCTGACCGGCGCCCCGCTCGCCGTTTTCAAATACGCCTGCCTCCGGCTTCTCTACCGGCTGATATTCCGCACGCTCCTGCGCCTGAAGACGCGCGGCCTGGACAACCTGCCGGGGGAGGGGCCGTTTTTGATCTGCCCGAACCACGAGAGCTACGTCGACGCGATCGTCCTGCTTTCCGTCGTTCCCTACCGCACGTTCCGCCGGACGTTTTTCCTGGGCTACAGCGCATTCTTCGGGAGCGGGCTCATGAGCCTGGTGGCGCGCCTGACCAACGTCATCCCCGTCGATCCCGACGCGCACCTGCTGGCTGCCATGAAGGCGGGGGCCGCCGGCCTGCGCGCCGGACTGATCCTCTGCGTCTTCCCGGAAGGCGGGCGCTCCTTCGACGGCTCGCTGCAGGCGTTCAAGAAAGGCGCCTCGATCCTCGCGCGCGAGCTGTCCGTCCCGGTGGTGCCGGCCGCCATCCGGGGGACGCACGAAGTGTGGCCGCGGGACAGCATCCGCATCCGCCCGCACCCGGTGAGCGTGGAATTCGGCAAGCCGATGTTCCCTGCCCCGGCCGCGGGGCCGGACCCTTACGCCGTCGACACGGAACGGCTGCGGGACGCGGTCGCGGAATTGATCCGAGATTCTAGCCCAGCAGCAGGACCACGATCGCGGTGACGAAGATGTTGAGGACCGACAGCGGCAGCATATATTTCCACCCGAGCCGCATGAGCTGATCGTACCGGAAGCGCGGCAACGTCCAGCGAATCAAAAGCAGGAACCAGCAGAAAAACACCACCTTGAACGCGAATGCGGCGAACTGCAGCAGCACGACCCCGAGGTGCGGCACGGCCAGGGCGGCGCCGCCGGGGAGACGGAACCCGTCCGGCTGCAGGTACGGCACCTGCCACCCGCCGAAGAACAGGGTCGCGAGGAGTGTCGCCACGAGGATCGTCTCGATGAAATCGACCATGAAAAACGCGCCGAACTTCATGCTGCTGTATTCCACGAAGTACCCGACGATTTCCGACTCCCCTTCGGGCAGATCGAACGGGACGCGCTTCGTTTCGGCGATGCCGGCGGTCAGGAAAAGCAGGAATCCCAGCGGCTGGACGACGACGCCCCACAGGGGCAGCCATCCCCAGAGCAGTGTCCCCTGAGCCCGGTTGATCTCTGCGAGGTCCATCGAACCGTATGCGATGAGCAGCCCGATCAGCGTCGCGCCCATCGTGATTTCGTAGCTGATCATCTGGCTGGAGGCGCGGAGTCCCCCCAGGAAGGCGAACTTGTTGTTCGAGGAAAAACCGGCGAGGAAGGTGCCGTAGACCGCCAGGGACATCATGGCGAACACGAACAGGAGGCCCGCGTCGAGCGGAAGGATGCGCAGGTCTATGCTGCGCCCGGCGACGCGGAGCGTGTCGCCGAACGGGATCGCGGCGAACGTCATCAGGGCGAAGAACAGCGAGATGAAAGGAGCCGCCGTGTGGAGCTTCCTGTCGCCTCCGGGCGGCACGTAGTCCTCTTTGAAGAACATCTTGAGCGCGTCGGCGAAGATGTGCATCAGCCCGAAGGCCCGGACGCCGAGGATCGACGCGCGGTTCGCGCCCAGGCGGTCCTGCATGACGGCCGATTGCTTCCGTTCCTGCCACGTCAGCAGCGACGTGAGCGTCAGGACGCAGGTGAGGAAGAACAGCACCTTGATCAGTATGATGAGCAGATCCAGCCACATATCGTTTTCAGGCTTCCGTTTGCAGCAATTGTCCGCCGTCGCCGACCGACTGCCAGGTGATGCCCGCGAAGGCGGGGACGCCGGGACCGATCCGTTCCAGCACCGCCGCCGCGCCGCCTTCGGGCACGGCGAGCCCGAGTTCCTGCGCGAGTCCGCGGAGTATGTCTACGTCGGGGAGCGACTCTCCGAGGGGTTCCACGGCGCGCCGGAACCGCTGGACCCGTCCCTGCAGGTTGGTAAACGTCCCTTCCTTCTCGGCGTAGACCGCCGACGGCAGCCGGATGTCGGCCAGCGCCGCCGTGGGCTGTTCCCAGGACCCCTGGAAGACCACGCACTCCACCCTGTCCAGGGCATCCCGCACGAACGCCGGGTCGAACAAGCGCGTCAGATCGTGCCGGAAAATGTGCAGGAAGTGGATGCTCCCTGCGGCGCACGCCCGGAGCACCGGCTCGACGTCGCCGCACCCGGGCAGCAGCTCGGCGAGTCCCCGGCTGTTCGGATTCTTGTCCGCCGTGATCAGGAAGCCGTCCGCATAGGCCCCCGGGTCGGGCGGCACGATTCCCCCGATATTCCCGATCCCGAGCTGTTCGCGGAACATGCCGCGCACGAGGAACAGCTCCTCGTTCGACATCTGCGGCGAGACGAGCAGCGCGACCCCCTGCGGCCCGTGCGTCGCCAGGATCTGCTTGAACGCCCCGGCGGCCTCCCGGAGCGCGTCGACCCACGAGGCGTCCTGGTGCGACGCGCCGCGCTTCAGGCACGGCGTCTTCAACCGCTCCGGCGCGTCGATTGCCGGATAGGCGTACCGGCCGGCGTCGCAGATCCAGTGGCCGTTGACGGCCGCGTTGTACCGCGGCTTCAGCCGGTGCACGCGCCGGTCGTGGTAGCGGGGGTTGAAGCGTTCGTTGAAATGGATCTCGATGTTGCATCCGCGGCTGCACCCGGGACAGATCGACGGCGCGCCGCCCAGAAACCAGACACGGCACTTGAAGCGGAAGTCCCGGTCGGTCAGCGCGCCGACGGGGCACACGTCGGCGAGGTTCCCGGAATAGGCGTTTTCGAGTCCGTAACCCGGCATCACGTCGATGGCGCTGCGGTGCCCCCGGCCGAGGACGCCCAGTTCGCCTGTCTTCGAAATGTCGCGCGTGAAGCGCACGCAGCGGGTGCAGAGGATGCACCGCTCCTGGTCCAGCATGATGTGCGGGCCGATGGGCGTCGCCTTCTTCCGCTTCGTCTTGTTCTCGTTGAAGCGCGGGTCGTACAGCCCGTGGGCCATGTAGTAGTTCTGCAGCTCGCATTCGCCCGCCTGGTCGCACACGGGACAGTCCAGCGGGTGGTTGAGGAGCAGGAACTCCAGCACGGAGCGCCGGTTCTGCAGGGCCTGCGGCGACTTCGTGCGCACCACCATCCCCTCCGCGACCGGCGTCGCGCAGGAGGGCTGCAGCTTGGGGACCTTTTCGATCTCCACCAGGCACATCCGGCAGCTGCCTACGACCGCGAGCCCGGGGTGATAGCAGTAATGCGGGATGTCGATCCCGGCCGTGCGGGCCGCCTCGATCAGAAGCGTACCTTTCGGCGCCCGGACCGTCTGCCCGTCGATGGTGAGCGTTACCTGTTCGGTCACATCCGCCTCAATTTTTCGGCCCGATCCGCGGCTGCCGCTTCCGGACCGGGTAATCTTTCCGGAGGGGGTGTCCCTCGAACCCCTCGTACATCAGGATACGCCTCAGGTCCGGATGACGGGCGAAACGGATCCCGAACATGTCCCACACCTCGCGCTCCAGCCAGTTCGCCGATCCCCAGCGCGACGCCAGCGATTCCAGCGACGCGTCGCCGTCGTCCACCCGCGCCTTCAATCGCAAACGCCGGTTGAAGGGGAGAGAGAGAAAATGGTAGACGACGTCGAAACGCGGTTTCCGCTCCGGGTAATCGACGGCGGTGATGTCCACGAGGACGTCGAACTGCAGGCGCGGGTCGCTCTTCAGGAAATCGACGACCTGGAGGAGCGCATCGGGCCGCACCACGGCCGTCGCATCCCCTTGCGGGAGAAGCGTTTCGAGAACCGCCCCGGGAAGGTTCTCACGGAGCAGCCCGAGGCAATAGTCCGGTTCCCTGTTCGAGGAGTTTTCTAGTCCCATTCCAGTGCGCCGATCTTCCACGCGTAGACGAACCCTGCGCCGACAATGACAAAGAACACCAGCATTTCCACGAATCCGATGACACCGAGAGAGCGGAACGCCACCGCCCAGGGAAAGAGGAAGGCCAGTTCGACGTCAAAAATGATGAACAGCATCGCCATGACGTAAAACCGGACGTGCATCGCGCCGCCGGTGAACCCTTCCGACGGCATGCCGCATTCGAACGGCGTGTCTTTTACGGGATGGCGTTTTCGCGGCCCGAGAAAAACGGACGCGAGGATGAACATGCCGGCGATGGAGCCGACGATGACTGCCATGATGGAAAACGGGACCAGGGAACCCATATGGCCTTACTGTAGCATCGGGCGCTCGGGAAAATCAATTTGAATGGCGCGTTGACTGGCCCGCCACCAGCCACTATCATCTGCGAGCAGGAGGCCAGGATGAAAACGTACCTTGCTCTATTTGCAGTGCTTCTCGCCGGATGGGGCTCCGCGACCGCCGCCCGGGCGCAGCAGGCGGCCGTCGCCGATCTCCTGAAGACGGGCGACGAAATGATCCGGAGCGTCGCCAGGCTGCGCAGCCTGGAGCCGAAAGGCCCGATCGAAAAGGGAGTCAAAAGCAGGGAGGAGATCTCGAAATTCCTGAACGAGCGCGTCCAGGCGGAATACGAGCCGGGAACGATCGAGAGGGAGGGCAGAATCCTCCGCAAGCTCGGCATGATTCCCGCGGCCATGGACTACCGGGGATTCGTCATCAGGCTGCTGACCGAGCAGGTGGGCGGCTTCTACGACTCGGAACGCAAAACCTTCTTCATCGCCTCCTGGCTGCCGGTGGAGGAACAGAAGCCGGTCATGATCCATGAACTGACGCACGCGCTGCAGGACCAGCATTTCGGCATCTCGGCAAAGATCAAGGAAAACCGGTCGCTGAACAGCGACGACCGGATGCTGGCGCTGCAGGCAGTCATGGAGGGCGACGCCATGGTCGTCATGCTCCAGTACCTCCTCGAACCGGCCAAGCGGCATTTTTCGCAGCTGCCGGACCTCTCCGTGATCATGCAGGCGCAGATGGCGTCGATGCAGGCGCAGTTCCCCGTCTTCAAGGAATCGCCGGCCTATCTGAAGGAAACGCTGCTGTTCCCTTACGGGTACGGGGCGTCCTTCATTCAACACGGCTGGACCAGAAGCCCGTCCTGGGGCGCGATCGACAGGATCTACGCCGACATGCCCGTCTCGACCGAGCAGATCATGCACCCGGAAAAATATTTCGGGGAGCGCGACCTGCCGAAACCCGTTCGGACGGACGACCTCGTGACGGCGCTGGGGGCGTCCTGGAAGCCGGCGGTCAAAAACGTGCTCGGGGAGTTCACGCTGGGCCTGCTGATGTCGCTGCACCTGACCGAGGAACGGTCGCGCAGGGCGGCCGCCGGCTGGGGAGGCGATGAAGTCCTGCTGCTCGAGAACGCGGAAGGCAGGGACGCGGTCGTGCTGAGCACGACCTGGGACACGCCGG
>CAZTHE010000021.1:11836-28311 GCA_964613495.1 uncultured Acidobacteriota bacterium
CGTCCATGGACGAGTGGTTCCGAAGGCGCTTCCCCAAGGCGCAGCGCTCGGGCGAAACGCCGGAAGGGTTCTCGCTGGTCGACAACGGCGAATTCTACTGGATGCGGAAAAACGGCAACGCCATTCGGATCATCTTCGGCCTCCCGGAGGCCGACGGCAAGGCCCTGAAGCTCGTTGAGTCCCGGCAGCCCGGGCCCCGATTCATGTAATTCGTTGCAAATGCACAGGAACGGATCTGCCACGAATCGACACGAATTTTGACACCCGGGCGCGGGCCCGCGCCCAGTTGCTTTTTGCCTGCGCGAAGCACGGGCCGGACGGCTATTCGCGGTTTCTGGGGTGCACCAGGACCAGCGACTTTTTGCCGTTTCCGTACCGGACGTCGAGCGCGCGCATGCGCCGCAGCTCGCTGACCTCGCGGCTGAGCGCTTCGCGGGCGCACCCGACCATGCGGGCCAGCTGCGTCTGGTTGATGTCGATCCGGACGCCGTCGTGGGTCTTCACCCCGATCTTCCCCGAAAGCCACGCCAGCCCCGACAATACCTTGTCGCGCACCCGCGTGCACCCGAGCACCTCCAGCTGAATCCAGGCGTCGTTGCACTGGTGCGCGATCCTCTCGAGCAGGTTGCGGCAGAGCCAGGGATCTTCCAGCAGCAGCCGGAACTTCCTTCTCGGCAGAAGCAGCAGCCGCGACCGCTTCGTCGCGGTAGCGCTGAACGTGACCTCTGTCCCGCTCAGCAGGGAACTCTCGCCAAAAAAATCTCCGGGCCCCAGGATGGAGATCAGCGTCTCCCTCCCGTCCGGAGAGAACCTGGCGAGCAGGATTTCGCCCTCCTCGACCAGGTGCAGCCCGGGGAGTTCGGTCCCCTGGCTGCAGATAACGGCATTGCGTTTGGCCACGAGCGGGGTGCAGTCGTTGCGGTAGTGTTCCTGGATATGCTCATAAATGGCCGTCGCCGGAGAAGTTGTTGTCTGTTCGGCAAAACTCGAACGGGTGGGTAAGGGGATCGCGGAATTCATACGGTATCGTTTCTCGAAGCATACTGCTGTCCATGCCAAAACACACTAATCCGCGTTTTTCACGAAACCTTCACCCCGGGCGGGGAGTCCGGACATGTGGGGGTGAATTCCAGATTCCGGATTTCAGATTCCAGGTCAAAAGACGATGGTTCCGGATCCGGAACCTGGAATCCGGAATCGACTCATGCCCGTCTGCAACCCCCGCGGCAAAAGTCTTCCTCAACAGCGCGAACTAGACCCACGGAGGTAATGCAAGCCGCGTGCCACACCCGGCCGCGGAGGCCGGTGCCCTCCGGGACCGCATAAAACATAGCTTCGCGCGATGCAAGGCCGGAATGGATTACGGCGGACGCGAAGGCAATTTTCCCTGTTCGGGGAACTTTTTCCGCAGGCGGGACGATCGGGTCGGACGGGCGCGACGGCGCCCGCGCGGCGCCGCCTACAGGCGGACGACGCGCGTATCGGAGATGCGGTCGTGGAAACACTGGCTGTCGGAATCGAACAGGCTCCAGATGAGGCCGAAGCCCAGCCCGAGCACCGACGCCAGGTGCCCGAAGCACCGGCGCAGCAGCTGGCTGACGGACGGGCGTAGCTGATCGGCCGCAACGACGCGCAGCTCCGTGATCATCATGCCGACCGTCTGGTTGGTCGCCGTGAGGAAGAACATCGAGTAGAAGAAATAGGTCAGCAGGAATACGCCGGCGAAAATCAGATAGCTGACCGTGTCGAGCGCCACGATCCCGGAAAAGAAATCCGCAGCGATCACGAAAATCCCGGAGCAGACGATCACGACGATCAGGTCGACGAGGCCGGAAAGCGTCCGGGACAGAAGGATCATCTTGCCTTCTTCGTCCTCGGGGTCATCGACGGCGTCCACGACGGCGGGCAGGGGCACGACGACGGGCGCGGCCGGCTCGAGCGGCCTGCCGGAGATCGCCTTGTCGATGAGCGACCGCACGTCGCGCTGCGGAACTTCGCGGAGAATCGGCCTCTCTTCGGGCTGCGTCGGCCGGATGGGCTCCAGTTTCTTCTGCTTCGGCAGCGGGACCGGCCGGGGCAGCGGCTTGCGCTCCGGAACCGCATCGGCCGGCTTGCCGGCGGGCACGATGATCGGCTGCGGCGACGGGAAGCGCGGCGGCGGGATCGGAATGCTTCCCGCCCCCGTCTTTGACTGGCCCGGCGCACCGGCCGATTCGCGCTTTTCCTTGATGGCCTTCAACCGCTCGGAAAGCTCCTGCCGCCAGGCCGGCTTCTGCTCTTCCTCCGGAGGCGCCGATGCGGCATCGGCATCGTAGTCCCCTGCCGCGGCATCCTCGGCGTCAGGTTCATACTGCTCGCCTTCCGGGGCGGAGTCGGCGGCAATTCCCTCCGCAGGATCGGGTTCAAACACCGTTTCGGTCCCGGCCGCGGCCTCCTCGACAGAAATCACATAGCCGCAGGTACGGCAGATCCCGGATTCGCTGATGTCGTCATTCTGGCATTTAGGGCAATCCATCTTCGATGAACTCCTGGCCCGGCCCGGGGCGTTTGCCGCCGCGGGGCCGCACGAGTGGTTTCCATTCGATCGGATTCGGTTCGGATTATAGCACGCCGCCATGCTACAACAAATCAAACCATCGAAACGTCCGAACCCTGCCGGGCGTCGGCCTTCACCGGCCTGCCGCTCCCGGATGCAGGGAACAAAACGGCATCCGGAGTGCTATACTTCATGCGAGGACGCAATGGCTTTTCGCAAACGGCTGATCGTCGTCATCGCACTCCTGACTCTGGCCTCGGCTCTCTACGCGGCAGCCAGCCATTACTCGCCGCGCCTGATACGCATCGTGGTGGAGCAGTCGCTGATCCAGAAAGCGCCTGCGGGGACGGATCCGGCGATCCTCGAGAGGCGGCTGCAGTCCCTACTGTCCGAAGCCCCGGACGCGGATGCGCGGATGAAGACGCTGCTCCGTATTTCGGCGTCCCTGGAGAAGGTCCAGACGCTGACCCCGGGAGAACTGGACGATCTCCTCGGAACGGAGAAAAAATAGGCCCGGCGGGCCGGCCGCATCCCCGGAAGCGACTTTTTGTTGGGAACTGGAACTTTTCCCTGGCGGACGCTGTCTTATTCGATAGAACGCTGAAACGCCAGGCCATGCAAACGGATTTGGCTATGTTTCCCGAACAGCTGTCTCTGCCAGAAGACGACAGTGCGATGGAACACGGGGCGATCCTGGAAGGGATCGGTTTGACCTTCGAGCAGCTGTTCGAGCGCCACAAGTCGATGGTTTTCAACCTGGCCTATCAGATGCTGGGAGACCGCGAGGAAGCGCTGGACGTCGCGCAGGAGGTTTTTCTCGCGATCTACCGGAAAATGGACACGTTTAGGGGTGAATCCTCTTTAAAAACATGGATTTACCGCATAGCGGTCCGAAGGGCCTCGAACCGGTTCCGCTGGTGGAACCGTCTGAGGCGACGGGGTACCGTTTCGCTGGAAGAGCACCTGGCGAAGAACCCGGAACGCGAATACTCCCGGGAGCTGACTTCCGGGCGGCAATCCCCGGAGGAGGCGCTCCTCCGGAAGGAGAAACAGGAGGAGGTCAAGCGCATGCTCTCGCAGTTGCCGCCGCAGCAGCGGATTGCCGTCATCATGCGGGACATCGAGGGATTGTCCTACGAGGAGATTTCGGAAGCACTGAATGTATCGCTCGGCACCGTCAAGTCGCGGATCGCGAGGGGTCGCGAGATTCTCAAGCAACACTATAGAGGGCGCGAGCCGGGATAGAGGTCATCATGGTATGCAAGAATGTAGTGCCGCTGCTTTCCGAGTATTTTGACGAGGCGCTCGACTCCAGCACCGCGATCCGCGTATCGCAGCATCTGGACTCCTGCGATAGCTGCCGGAAAGAGATGGAAAGCCTCGTCGCCGTGCACAACAGGCTGCGGACCGCGAGCGGGCCCGGTGCGCCGGAATTCCTGCGCGACCTGGTCGAGCTCCGCCTGGCGGAGATGCACGGGAACAGCTGGCGCAACCGGCTGCGCGACGCGATCGAGCTGCGCTGGTCGCGGATCCGCACCACGGAGGGCACCTGGTACCTGACCCGCGCCCTGGGCACCGTAACGACCGTCCTGTTCATCCTGTTCCTGTCGGTCGGCATCAACCCCATTTATCTCGAGGCCACTCCCCCCGAGCCGGACCGCGTCGTCCTGACGTCGGCCGCCAGCCAGAAAAACGTGATCCAGAACCTCAAGGCCAACTTCGGCGTGCGCCCCGCCCCGGTGCCCAACACGCAGAGCCGGGCCGCGATCAACGACCTGTATTTCATCTATTACGCCCAGAGCCTGCCGCGGGTGGACAGCGACGACACGTTCTCCGTGGGGATCGAGGTGGATCCGCGCGGCTCCGCGAAAATCGAGCGCGTCATCGAGCGGCCCGCCGACCAGGGCCTCCTGAGCAGCTTCGCGCAAATGATCGCCTCGTCCCGCTGGCGTCCGGCCCAGAAGAACGGCCAGGCCGTCACGTCGCAGCTGGTGCTTATCATCAGCAAGATCATCGTGTACGAATGAATTCCAGATTTCAGATTCCAGATTCCAGATCAGATTCAAGATTCCAGATCAGATTCAAGATTCCAGATTGGGTTTTGTTCAACCGTCATTTTCCGGAATAGCCTGGTCTGAAATCTGGAATCTGGAATCTGGAATCACTGAAGGTATGCGTACCGGACCACGAAAAGCGCCGCGAACAGGTACACGAGCGGGTGGACTTCGCGGCCCCGCCGGGCGGCCAGTTTCAGCATCGCATACGAGATGAAGCCGAAGGCGATGCCTTCCGTGATGCTGAAGGCGAAGGGCATCACCGTCATGGTCAGGAACGCGGGAATCGCCTCGGTGACGTCGTCCCAGCGGATCCGGCGCACGTTGCGCAGCATCATGCTTCCCACCACGATCAGGGCGGGCGCCACGACGGGGTAGACCTGGAACCCGTTGTCCAGCTTCATCCCGTCCCCCGCCATGCGGGACAGCGGGTAGAGGAAGAGCGACGCCAGCATCAGCGTTCCGGTCACCATGTTCGCGAGGCCCGTCCGCCCCCCCGCCGCAACGCCGGCGGCGCTCTCGACGTAGGCCGTCACGGTGGACGTCCCGAGCAGCGCCCCGGAGACCGAACCGAACGCGTCCGCCGCCAGCGCCTGCCTTGCCCGGGGCAGCTTTCCGTTCACCAGCAATCCGGCCTGGCTGCTGACGCCGATGAGCGTCCCCACCGAGTCGAAGAGCGCAAGGAAGAAAAAGACGAAGATCACGCTGACCAGGCCCAGATCGAAGGCGCCCGGGATGTCGAGCTTCAGCAGCGTCGGTGCGACCGACGGGACGCGTCCGAAAACCCCGTGGTAGTGGACGAGACCGGCCGACAGTCCGGCCAGGGCGGTCGCGAGGATGCCCCACAGCAGCGAGCCGCGCACGCCGAGGGTCACCAGGACCATGGTGACCGCGAGGCCGAACACCGAAAGCAGCACGGCCGGGCTGTGCAGAGACCCCAGGCTCACCAGCGTCCCCGGCGAGCCTACGATGATGCCCGACCACTGGAAACCGATCATGGCCACGAAGAGGCCGATGCCGACGGCGATGGCCTCCTTGAGCGAATCCGGGATGCCGTCGATGAGTTTTTCCCGGAAGCCGAAGAACGAAAGCAACAGGAACAGGACGCCCGAGAGGAAGACGGCGGCCAGGGCTTTCTCCCACGCGATGCCCATGCCCAGGACGACGGTGTAGGCGAAAAAGAAGTTCTGCCCCATGCCCGGCGCCAGGGCGACCGGATAGTTCGCATACAGCCCCATCACGAAGGTCGACAGTGCGCCGGCCACGCACGTGGCGACCAGGACGGCGCCGAAGTCCATGCCGCAGGCGGAGAGGACCGTGGGCTGCACGAAAATGATGTACGACAGCGTGACGAAGCTGGTGATTCCGGCGACAATTTCGGTCCTGATGTCGGTGCGGTGCTCTTTCAGCCTGAACAGTTTTTCGATCATTGTCCCGTTTCTCCCCCGCGGCGCTTTTCGAAAAAGAGGGCGCGCTCTGCCGGACGCAGCTCGCGCCACCGCCCCACCTGCAGCCCCTCCAGCGTGCACGGCCCGATCCGCGTGCGGACGAGCTTCAGGGTCTTCAGCCCCACCGCCTCCAGCAGCCGCCGCACTTCGCGGTTCCTGCCTTCCGTGAGCACGATCTCGAGCCAGGTGTACTTGCCGCGGTCCTCGACCCGCCGGACGCTCCGCGGCCGGGCCCAGTCGCCCCGCTTCAGCTCGATCCCCTGCCCCATGCGCGCAAGCACGTCGTCGCCGACCAGGGTGTTCGCCTTCACGAGATACGTCTTCGGCACCTCCGACGCGGGGTCGGTGACGCGGTTCGCGAACTCCGTGTCGTTGGTCAGCAGCAGGAGGCCGGAGGTGTCCTTGTCGAGGCGCCCCACCGGCGTGACCCAGGGCACGCCCGGGCCGAGGCAGTCGTAGACCGTTTTCCGCCCGTCCGGGTCGCCGTGGCTGGTAATGACGCCTTTCGGCTTGTAGAACAGCAGGTAGACCCTGTGCGCCTGCCGCAGCCGCTTCCCGTCCAGGTGGACCGCGACCGCCCCCGGGTCGGTCCAGCGGTCCGGGTCGCGGACCACGCTGCCGTCGACCTTCACGCGCCCGGCGCGGATCGCGTCGCGCGCCGCGGTGCGCGACGCCAGTCCGAAGCGCGAAAGCACGCGGTCGAGGGTCATCACGGTCTTCGATTTCATGGCAGTCGCTCCGCGAATTCCAGATTCCACATTTCAGATTCCAGATTCAGGATAAGGCGCTAATATATTAAGCCATTCGGGAGCAATGTTTCAGTTTCTTCACAGTTTTCGCCGGAGGTTCCAGGTATGCCAGAATTCAACATGCAACAGAGGCCTGCAATCAATATCAACCCCAAAACCGTTTTCCGCGGCGCCGGGCTGGCCGTTCTCGGGGCCATCGTCGCGATTCTTCTCTTCGCGTCGATCACGAGCGTCAAGTCGGGACACGTGGGCGTACTGACGCTGTTCGGCCGCGTCACGGGCGAAGTGCTGCCCGAGGGCATCCACATGGTCAACCCGTTCAAGATCAACCACGAGATGACCATCCGCACGCAGGAGGTCAAGGAATCCGCCAGCGTCCCGTCCAGCGAAGGGCTGGTGGTCAACCTCGACACGTCGCTGATTTTCAACCTGAACGCGCAGCTCGCGGCCGACGTGTATCAGAAAATCGGCCCGAACTACATCTCGGTGCTGATCGAGCCAAACCTGCGCGCCGCGGTCCGCGAGGCCACCGCCGCGCATACCGCCAACGCGCTCTACACGGGCGAGCGCGAGATGGTCGCGAAACAGATACGCGAGCAGTTGTCCGCGCTGCTTGCGAAACGCGGATTCAACATCGAAAGCATCCTGCTGCGCGACATCCAGCTGCCGGCGACGCTGAAGGCCTCGATCGAGGCCAAGCAGCAGGCGGAGCAGGAGGCGCTGGCCATGAGCTTCCGGCTGCAGAAGGAGAAGCAGGAGGCGGAGCGCAAGCGGATCGAGGCGCAGGGGATCCGCGACTTCCAGCAGATCGTGGCGCAGGGCATAAGCACGCAACTGCTGGAGTGGAAAGGGATCGAGGCGACCGAAAACCTGGCCAAGAGCGCCAACTCCAAGATCGTCGTCATCGGCAACAGCAAGGGCCTGCCCCTGATTCTCGGGCAATAGAGCAGCCCGGCAGCCGCCGCGGACTCCACGGACTGCATAGATCCGTGGACCCGTGGCCGGGCTGCCGGGAGGCACGGAGGCGAGGATTCACCGTGAATTGGAAGGAACATTTCAAGAAGGGGCGCCGGGTGCGCACGGCCCTGGTCCTGCTGTGCGCGGCGCTGGTCGTCACCATCGGGTTCGAGTGGGTTACCTACCCGGACGTCGCCGTCCTGGCCCGGAAGAACCCGGAATCCACCGCGTGGATGGAAATGCGCGACCGCGAGGCGCGAGCCGAAGGGCGCAAGCCGCGCAGGCGCCGGGTGTGGAAGCCGATCGGCGCCATCCCGGCGAACCTCAAGAATGCCGTCCTCATCGCGGAGGACGCCTCCTTTTTCAGCCACGAGGGGCTCGATTACGCCGAGATCCGCGAGGCCATCCGGATCAACGCCGAGAGACTCGAGTTCGCGCGCGGCGCGAGCACCATCACCCAGCAGCTGGCCAAGAACCTGTACCTGTCGCCGTCCCGAAATCCCGTGCGCAAGCTCAGGGAACTGCTGCTGACCCTGTCGCTGGAGCGCCATCTCACCAAGCGGCGCATCTTCGAGATCTATCTCAACGTCATCGAGTGGGGCGACGGGGTGTACGGCGCCGAGGCCGCGGCGCGGCACTACTACGGGAAATCGTGCGCGGATCTGTCCGGCGCGGAGGCGGCCGCGCTGGCCGCCGTCATCATCAATCCGAGGCGCTACAGCCCGACGCACCCGAGCCGGAGAATCCGCAACCGCGCCGCCCGCATCGAGGCCCGCATGGCGAAGTACCGCTACTATAAAAATTAGCCCGGTCCGGGCGGCGGTGCGGTTTTCACGGTCCGGGTCCGCGGAATCCGGGGCTTCCGGATCAGCGTTTCGGGCGCGGGCCGTAGTGCGGCATCGGGGCGCCCGATTCGTAGGCGCCGAGGTCCGGCGCGCTTCCGCGGAACCCGTCGGTCACGTTGGGCAGCGCCGTGCCCGCATCGATGGCGGCGGATCCTGCCCGCAGCCTGAGGTCCACCGCATCCTCGGCGACGACGCGGGTCGGATCGGAAAAATCGGGCTTCGGCGCGCGGGCGAAAATGTCGAAATCCACCAGCCGGCTGTGCCGGTCCTGCCCGGTCGCCGCGGCGTAGGCCTCGAGCGTCGGGAAGGACCGCTGCACCAGCGGCGCCGGTTCGTTCTGCTGCGCCGCGCGGCGCTCCGGATAGAAATTCCGCGTTTGACCGAACGGGGGCGAATTCCAGGCGAACGCTTCGCCCGACTCCGGGTTCGGCCGGAAGCCGTTGTAGTCGGAACTGCTGTAATTGGTATACGTGTCCAGCGTCAGGACGCGCGGCGTCGTGCCCTGGCCGAGCAGCAGGTTGTTGCGCAGGTGCACGTTCGACATCGGGGTCAGCTGCCTGAATTCCCCGACGTAGGTGTTGTTCAGGTAATAGACCCCCGACGGGTCGCCATGGACCTTCACCGGTCCCCACCACGCGTTGTAGACGACGTTGCGGATGAAGTAGGCCGGGCCGCCCAGGACGGGCTGCGGGCTCATCGCGCCGAGCGGCGCATTGAAGCAGCGGTTGCGCATCACGCGCACGTTGCGGACGGTCCCGTCCGCCTCGATGCAGTTGTCGTGCACGACGGAGATGTCGTTGTTGTAGATGTCGAGGGACACGCTCAGGCGGTCGGGCGGCGTGTCGGGATAGCCGTCGGGCATTCCGTAGGTGGCGTGGTCCAGTCCGTCATGGAACCCGCGCACGCGGTTGTAGGCGATCACGTGCCCCTGCCCGTAGACCGCGACGGCGTAGAACGACTTCATCTTCGCGCGCTCGCCGAAATCGGGGCGGCTGCTCCACGGCTCGACGGCGAACCAGGTAAAGACGGAGTCGAGGTCCTCGCGGCCGGTCATGTCGTTGTCCGCGATGTAGAAGCCGCTCGAGCCGGACCAGTCGGAGTGCACGGCGGTGCCGACGTTCTCGAAGCGGCAGTGTTTGACCGTGAGCCCCTTCATGCCGGCGATGTTCTTCATGCCGGCCTCGATGGCGGTGCCCGTGTTGCGGAACGTGATGCCCTCGAAGTAGTGGTACGCGGCGCCCATCAGGTTGAACAGGACGGTGTTGCCGTCGCCGTCGAACACCGCCTCGCCGTCGCCGGCCGCGACGATGGCGATCGGCCGTTCCTCCGTGCCGTCCTCGGTCAGGTAGTACGTGGCGTCCCACGGCGTGCCGCAGCAGGTGGTGAAGCCCGAGTTGATCTCGTGCGAGTAGTGGTCGTGTTTGCTGAGGTAGACGCCGGCGTGGACTTTGATGACGTCTCCGGCGCGCACGCGCGCCGGCGACGCGCGGCTCCAGTCGCCGCCGAGGCCGGCCATGTAGTAGGCCTCGAGCAGCCCGGAGAAGGCGGGTTCCTCCCGCGGCCCCTCGAATCCCGGCGGGTAGACGTGGAACACCCGCCCGCCGGCTGCGGGCCGCGGTTCCGCCCGGGTGCGGACGGTCACGGTCTTCTCCTCTTTGCCGCGGACGCCGTCGGGATCTTCGAGCCGCAGCCGCACTTCGTACCCGGTGTCCTCCTCGAGGTCGAAAAGGCTCCCGGCGAACATGTTGGGCGTCCGGTAGTCGAGCGCGCCCCGCATGTAGATCTCCTCATTCTGAAGGCGCATCAGGTCGAGCCCGCGGGACCATTCCGCGTCGCCCTTTTTGCGGTAGAAGATGGACGCGCGGGCGTTGCGGTTGTCGTCGCCCTCAATGGGCCACGCGAAGCCGAGCGAAATGAGCGTGGGGGGATCGACGATCGGGTCTCCCGCGGCGGTGGAGTCCGCCGCCCGGACGGCGGGGGACACGAGGAGAAGCGCGAGCACGACCGGGATGTGATTTCTCATTCCGCCGTTCCTCCGGGTTTCAGGCGCTCAGGCCTTTTTTGACGATGTCTTCCATGGCGCCGGCGAAATAATCGATTTCCTTCGCCGAGAGCGAGACGTTGACGACGACGCGGACCCCGTCGATCAGGCCGTCGGGATGCTTCATCGGGGTGACGATGATGCCCCACTTGTCGAGCAGGTGCTCGCTGAGCTTCATCGCGTCCATGCCTTCGACGCCGAAGGTCGCGATGGCGCAGGATTCGGCCGGGTCGAGGCTCGAGTAGAAGCGGACCTTCGGCAGGACGCGCAGCCGGTTGGCCCAGCGGTCGCGCAGGTAGCGGAGGCGGGCCGATTTCCGCTCGATGCCGATGCCGTCGTTGAACGTGATCGCCTCGGCGATGGCGACGCGGTTGGACGGGGTGCGCGTCCCGACGTCTTCGTAGCGGCGGATGTCCTTCGGGTCGTCGGCCCACGGCGGAGTCAACGGCCAGACATGCGGGATGCGGTGTTTGGGGATGCGGACGAAGCCGTTGCCCGGGGGCGCCATCAGCCATTTGTGCAGGCTCGCCGTGTAGTAGTCGCAGCCGAGGTCGGCGAGCTTGAACGGGAAATGCATGAAGCCGTGCGCGCCGTCGACGAGCACCTCGATCCCGCGCGCGTGCGCCATGGCGGAGATGCGGCGGACGGGCGCCATCTGGCCGGTCCAGTGGGTCGCGTGGCACACGTGGATTACCTTGGTGCGCGGCGTCACCTGCTCTTCTATCAGGCGGTAATAGGCGTCGAGCGGCACGGGAGGCGCGGGCAGGGAGACCATTTTCACCACGAGGCCTTCGCGCTTCTCGCGCTGGCGCCAGGCGGTGATGAGCTTCGGGTAGTCCATGTTGGTGATGATGATCTCGTCGCCGCGCTCGAGTTCGAGGCCCATGATGGGGATGTGGCCCGCCTCGGTCCCGCCGCGGCAGATGACGAGCTCTTCGGCATCGCAGCCGAGGTGCTCAGCCAAACGGCGCCGGCAGCTTTCGATTTCCTTGGCCAGCACCATCATGGAGTGCGCCGCGGCGTTGCCGGTGAACGCGTCGTGCCGGCGGACGGCTTCCTGGACGATGCGGAGGCCGTTCTGGATGGTGCCGTTGTTCAGGTTGATGAGGTTGCGGTCTTCGGTGAAGGCCTGCTGGACGAAGAACCAGAAATCCTCGTCGGACGCGAGCCGGTCCGGGGTGGAGCCGGCGGCGGCCAGGACGGCGGCCAGGACGGCGTCATCGAAATGACTGCCCGCGGCGCCGGCCACGGCCGCGCCGGCGACGCATTGCCGGAGGAAATTTCGGCGGTTGAGCATAGGAACCTCCTGTTTCTCATCGGAAAGAACCGACAGGCACCACAATAGCACGAGACGTCCCGATTGTATCTTTTCACGATTCAATCCGTCTGTATCCCATCTCTGGTTTTCGTGCTAAAACATTGGCATGACCCGATATGACAAAGCCTTGAAAACGGCGATCGAAGCCGCGCGGGAGGCGGGCGACCTCCTGCGTTCGGAGTTCTACCGAGCCGGCGGCCCGATCGGGACGGCGCACCACGCCGAAGCGGACGACGCGGCGGAAGCCCTGATCCGCGGGCGGCTGCTGGAAGCCGAACCCTGGGGCTATCTCGGCGAGGAGACGGGCGCCGTCGCGTCCGGCTCGGACCACCTGTGGCTGGTGGACCCCAACGACGGAACGGCGGCCTACATGGAGGGGCGGCGCGGCAGCGCGGTGTCGATCGCGGCGCTGCGCGACGGCGTCCCCGTGCTGGGGGTGGTCTATGCGTTCGGCTACCCCGACGACGGAGGCGACCTGATCGCCTGGGCCGAAGGCTGTGGACCGCTCACGCGCAATGGCCGGGCGGTGCCGCAGCATCTCGGAAACGGGAGGCTGGACGCGGGTTCCGTCGTCCTCTTATCGCAGGGCGCCGGGCGCAGTCCGGCGGCGAACGCCCTCTGCGTCTTGCCGGGGCGCTTTCTGGCCGTCCCGAGCATCGCCTACCGCCTGGCGCTGGCCGCGGCGGGCGAAGGCGTCGCGGCGGTTTCCCTGAACGCGCCGAGCAGCTGGGACTACGGCGCCGGGCACGCGCTGGTCCGCGGAGCCGGCGGCGTCCTGGTGGACGAAAACGGACGCGAGATCGCCTACACGCGGGACGGCCACAGCCACGCAAAGGATTGCTTCGGGGGCGCGAGTGAGGCGGTGCAGGAACTGCGGCTTCGGCCGTGGGAAACGGCCTTCGAGCGCGGGAAGCCGGTGGACGGATCGATCTTCGGATTCGCGGGAACCGTCCCGGGACGGGCGGTGCGCGACGCCCGGCTGCTGGCCCGTGCGCAGGGGTGCCTGCTGGGGCAGTTCATCGGGGACGCACTTGGTTCGCAGGTGGAATTCCAGGGTGCGGATACGATACGGTCGCGTTATCCGAATGGCGTCCGCGGGCTGAAAGACGGGGGAACGTTCGACACGCTGGCGGGACAGCCGACGGACGATTCCGAGATGGCCCTGATGCTCGCGCGCTGCCTCGTGCGCGACGGCCGGTACGACGCAGGAGCCGTGCTGGAGGCGTATGTGCACTGGCTGAAGAGCGGCCCGTTCGACGCCGGGAACACGACGCGCGCCGCGCTCGGCGCGGCCGCGCAGGGCGGCAGCCGGGAGGAACGGCTCGAGCGGGCGGCGCGCGCGGCGTCGCGTCAAAGCGAGGCGAACGGCTCGCTCATGCGCATCAGCCCGCTGGCGATCTTCGGGCGGGCGCGGCCCGGCGAGGCAGCCGGCTGGGCGAGGCAGGACAGCGCGCTGACGCACCCCAACCCCGTCTGCGGCGAGTCGTGCGCGGCCTATGTGCGGGCGATCGTGGCCGCGCTGGACGGCGCGGATGCGGCCGCCTGCCACCGGGCGGCACTCGAAGAGGCGCGGGCGGGCGGGGAACGGAGCGTGATCTCGGCGCTCGAGAACGCCGCCGCCCGAATGCCGGACGGCATGGCCGGCGACCGGGCCGGGTGGGTTCTCGTCGCGCTGCAGAATGCGTTCTACCGGCTGCTGCATGCTGGGTCTTTCGAGGAGGCGCTGGTGGAAACGGCCGGATGCGGCGGCGACACGGACACCAACGCCGCCATCTGCGGGGCGCTGCTCGGGGCGGTGTACGGGCGCGAAGGCATCCCGTCGCGCTGGCGCCGGGCCGTCCTCACCTGCCGGCCGATCCCCGAGGCCGGGGCGCGCCGCCCGCGCCCGATGGATTTCTGGCCCGTCGACGCCCTGGAACTGGCCGAGTCGCTCCTGCTCTGCTGATTGCAGGGTCCCGCCGAGCGCCGCCTCGGTGAATCCCAAAATCGTGGACACCCGCTTGCCGGGTGGACGCCGTCCGGGTTGGCGCCTGTCGCATAAATCATTTATTTACTTAATGATACAGGATGAGTTCCCGGCGAAAAGGCCGCTCCGCGTCGCCGGCCTAACGGTGGGTGTCCACGAGTTCAAAGGGTGGGTGTCCACGGGTCCGGAGCGGGTCCGGAGCAGTCACGGCCCGGTGGGTGTCCGGGATTCGGCGATTGCCGGGGCCGGGGCAAAAACGTCCCGGAATGGTCCCAGGGTTCTTCGCCCGGCCGACCAGTCCGCTATCGCGAACACGACCTCTTGAAATGCTCCTTTGAATTCGCCTTCAAGCGCCGAACGGAAGTCCCGGGCAGTGCGCTCGGCATCGTTTTCAAAAGCGCCGCATCCCCAGGCGCCAAGAACAAGGGCCGCATAGTCATATGAACTTGCGATTTCCAGGATGCGATGGATGCGGCGTTGCAGCAGGTTTGCGGATTCAGGCTGGCCCACGCCCGGGGCAAATGGCGCGGCGCAGGTGATGAAGCTCAAAAGCCACGGCTGCCGAAGCGTCTTTCCGTTGTCCTCTCGAAAAACGGGAACATCCGGAGACAGGATCGCCCAATCGGTCGAATCCGGCCGCGGCCGCCGGCGGTGGATTTCGTACATCGGGTCGTCGACCAGGGTCGCGAACAGGGCGCTGGACCGGCACAGTGTCTCCTCCTGCGCCCTGGCTCCGGCAAGGAAACCCCCGCCGGGGCTGACTCCATTTGCGAAATTCAGGGCCAGGGGACGCAATCCCCTATGCACCAGCCTATTGGCGGCGCCGAGGGTCGTATCATTGCTTACCTGGACGGTCGTTTCCGAGCAAGCATTTCCTTCGTTCCGGTGGAGTGCCTTTTCCGGGGGAATGCTGATCTTCGCGCGTTTCGCGCTCTCTACGGCTTCCCGCCAGAAGACCTGCTCCCCGCTTTCGGAAACGTAGAACCCCTGTTCGGCCGCCCTGACGGCCTCCCAACCCAGTTTCTCCGCAAGGTCGCGCGGCACGGCCAGTTCGCGTTTGCGCAAAGCCGCCATTTCAGGGCCATCCACACACGGCAGGATGTTCAGCGTGCAGCTACCGGAATCTCTCATTCCGCCCCCTACGCATTGCAGTCGTGGGCACCCACCGCTCCTTCGTGCGAGGATCGGTTATATCACGAATCCGTGAAATCCGTGACGATCCGTGGCCGACTCATGCGCCCCGGGAGTTGCCGAGGCCGGAGATCGTTGCCGGCCCGGACGCCCGGCATCGGGAAAAGCCGGGGACGGAAACCGCTCCCGGTGGCGGGGCTCACAAAAAACCTGTCCTACTGAAACATTTTGGCCGATCCGTCATCTGCAAGGTCGACGGCACATTTAAGTGCGCACAAATTTCAGGGAGGAAGTTAACATGCGATCGAAATCATGGCTCTGGATTTCAGTTCTGGCCCTTCTCTTGGGATCATTCACAATAACCGCCAGCGGCCAGGGACAGTCCAACCGGTCCAAGGGCAAGCCCCAGGGACCTCCGCCGCAGGACGACAGGAACTACCGCGGAGACCAAAACTCCCGGTCGGAATACGAGCGGGAACGCGACCGGGAATGGCGGGAATACCTCAAGGAACAGAGAAAAGAATACAAGGAATGGTCCAGGGCGACCCGAAACGAACAGGACGACTTCGACCGCTACCGCCGCGCACGCACCCGGAGCTATGAGGAACAGGAGTGGCGCGAATACCTGAGGTCGCGCAACCGGAGCTACAGGGATTATGGAAACGCCACGCAGCAGGAGCGCGAGGATTTCGAAAGATACCGGCGCGACCGCGGCTACCGCTACGGCGACAACACCGGGGACAACGACGACCGGGGCGGGTTCTGGGGCAATCTCCAGACCCCCAGCAACGGCGCCTGCTTTTACAGCGACGAGGGTTACAGGGGCACCCGGTTCTGCATGGACGCCAACGAGCGCCGGGACTATGTCGGCGACTACAACGACAGGATTTCCTCCGTGCGCATCTACGGCAGGGCACGCGTCACCCTGTACGAGCACTCCAATTTCGGCGGCGACACCAGGAACGTGAACAGCGACATGCCCGAGCTGCCGGGATTCAACGACAAGGCGTCGTCGATCGTGGTGCGTTAGCACCCGGGAGGCCGACAGAGCATTCCGGCCGTTGGAACGTTTGAGCCTTCAAACGTTCCAGCGGCCATTTTTGTTTCCTTGCCGGCAGAAAGGCCTCGGATTGGACGGTTTTTCGGGTGGGACCGGAATCCGTGCAATCCGCGCAAAATCGTGGCCGCTTTTTCCCGGGCAGCGGCGTGTTATACTCTTCGCCGTTTGCATTGAAAGAGAGGAACCGGCCATGAACGACCAGCAGTGGGACCTTCTCGTATCCGTTGTTCGCGGAGAAAAAGTGCCGTCCCTGCCGACCGGGTTCATCGTCGACAGCCCCTGGCTTCCCAACTGGGCCGGCTGCTCCATCCTGGACTACTTCACCGACGAGGGCCGTTTCCTCGACGCGAACCTGAAGGCCATCCGCACC